>CAYFMF010000046.1:0-13056 GCA_964344135.1 uncultured Piscirickettsiaceae bacterium | reverse complement strand
ATAACCCGGCCATTGCCGGCCCATGGCGCCGCAAGATGGCAAGTGCACTGCTGTAATATTCCAACCCTTATCAACTGCGAGATTGAGAGCAGACGAACAGGAGATGCTACTGAACAGAAATAAGAAACGGCCCACCGAATATTTGGCAGGCCGTTACTGGATGGCGTCCCCAAGGGGTTTCGAACCCCTGTTGCCGGGATGAAAACCCGGTGTCCTAGGCCTCTAGACGATGGGGACAAATGACTTTGTCACTTTGATTTGGTGGAGCTAGGCGGGATCGAACCGCCGACCCCCTGCATGCCATGCAGGTGCTCTCCCAGCTGAGCTATAGCCCCATAGAGCGAGGCGCAACTTTACGGATTTGACCAATTTCTGTCAAGCATTATTCAATGCCAGAATCCGCACATAGAGATCACGGCAATAGCACAACCTTTTGATCCGTATAGCGACAGTTGCTTCCTTGGGTATATCAAGAACCCTGCGAGCAGTGCTCGCGGTCCTCTAAGGATAAGTATACCGCGCGGTCGCAACTTCACTCTACGAATCAATATGTTGCACTCTTGTCCACGATTCTATATGCGGATTAGGGCAATGATTCTGCAATCAGCTGGCCGCCTCAACCCGCCTCTGAATATACTCCAGTGCCATCTCGATACGCTGGAAGACACGATCCCTTCCAATCAGCTCCAGAGTGATATCGATCGGTGGTGAGATCGCCCCACCGGATACCGCCACACGCAGGGGTTGCGCCACCTTGCCCAGCTTGAGATCCAGCACCTCTGCAGTCTGCTTGACAATCTCATGGATCGGATCCGCATCCCAGATCTCCAGCTCGCTGAGCGCGTCACGAATATGGGTCAGTGGCGCTGCTGCCGCAGCCTTCAGGTTCTTTTTGGCCGCCTTCTCGTCAAACTCCTCGAAGTCGAGATAGAAGAAACGGCTGTTGTCCGCCATCTCCACCAGCGTCCTGGAGCGCTCCTGCTGTGCCTCGACCACTCGAACCAGATCGGGCCCATCCGCTGCGGGATCAATCCCCCGCTGCCCCATGTGCCACGTCAGGTGTCTGGCGACATGCTCCGGAGTGCTGCTCTTGATGTAGTGCTGGTTGAGCCAGAGCAGCTTCTCCGGATTGAAGGTGGAGGCGGAGTTGTTGACACTGATCACGTCAAACAGCTCCACCATCTCATCAATGGAGAAGACCTCCTGATCCCCATGAGACCACCCCAGGCGGACCAGATAGTTCAGCAGTGCCTCCGGCAGGTACCCCTCATCCCGATACTGCATCACACTGACCGCCCCATGTCGCTTGGAGAGACGACTGCCATCAGCCCCCAGAATCATCGGCAGGTGGGCATATTGGGGTACCTCGACCCCCATCGCCTTGAGGATATTGATCTGACGCGGGGTGTTGTTGAGATGGTCATCTCCACGCACCACATGGGTCAGCCCCATATCGAGATCATCCACCACAACCGTCAGGTTATAGGTGGGTGTCCCATCGGAACGGGCGATGATCAGATCATCCAGCTCGCTATTCTGGAAGACTACCTTGCCGCGCACCATGTCATCGACAATGACTGCCCCGTCGGTCGGGTTCCTGAAGCGGATCACCGGCTCCACACCCTCCCGTGGCTCGGTTCTACTGCGGCAGAGGCCGGTATAGCGTGGCTTCTCCTTGCGGGCACGCTGCCCCTCTCGCATCTCGTCCAGCTCCTCTTTGCTGCAGTAGCAGTAGTAGGCATCCCCCTGGTCGAGCAGTTGCTGAATCACCTCCTGGTAGCGCTCAAAGCGGTGTGTCTGATAGAAGGGGCCATGGTCATACTCCAGCCCCAGCCAGGACATCCCCTCAAGGATCGCATTGACCGACTCCTCGGTGGAGCGCTCCCTGTCGGTATCCTCGATGCGGAGGATAAAGTCACCACCGTGACGACGCGCATAGAGCCAGGAGAAGAGTGCAGTCCGCGCACCCCCAATGTGGAGGTATCCGGTTGGACTGGGGGCGAATCGGGTTGTCAGTTTCATTGTCTAATCAGTCAGCCTAAAACGGAGGGGGATCCCTCATAAAAGCCGCAAATTATACCTAAATCCCACCAGCGGTCGCGGGATTTAACAGCAGTGGCAACAGGCCTATACTCTCCCTATATGTCCCCTGCATCGAACTACCTTGCGCCCGCACTCCTCTCCGTACTGGTTACGGCAGCACCTGTTGCCACTGCACTCCCCTGCAGTGATCCCGATTTCCCCAACTCCGGCACCTTGATTACCACGGATGGGGAGCACCACCCCCTCTGCCTGCGTATTGCCAGGACAGCAGCAGAGCGCCAGAGGGGGCTGATGCAATTCCAGCACCTCCAACCCAACCAGGGGATGCTCTTCCTCTACCCATCCGGGAGCCATGAACCGTTCTGGATGAAGGACACCCTGCTCCCCCTCTCGATCGCCTTCCTCGACCGGAACCGACGCATCCAGGAGGTCCTGCAGATGGAGCCGTGCCGTCAGGATCCATGCCCACACTACAGACCAGAGCGGCCATACCACAGCGCCCTGGAGATGCAGAGAGGATGGTTTCAGCAACAGGGCGCCTCCAGAGATGCGAAACTGCTCATCCGCCAAAATAGATAATAAGGATTAGGTAATCTAATTATCTAACTGTTTTCAATTGTGTTTTACAGAGACGCAAATACCCTTCATAATCTACCGAATGAACAGAAAGATTGCCATTGTCGAGGATGATCCGGACCAGAGGGAGAACTATACCGATGCCCTCCGCAACCAGGGGTATGAGGTCACCGCCTATGCCAGCAAGGAGGAGGCTCTGGATGGCTTCAGGAACAATCTGCCCGACCTTGCCATCCTGGATGTGATGCTTGGAGAGAACCATGATGCCGGCTTTGAGCTCTGTAGTGAGCTGCACCGGGAACACCCCACCATTCCCGTAATCTTCCTGACCGCGCGTGACAGTGAGATGGATCGGGTTGAGGGGCTGCGTCTTGAGGCATGGGACTATCTGATCAAACCCATCACGCTGGACTACCTGATTGTACGTGTCTCGTCACTGTTCCGGATCGAGGAGCGCCTTACCCACTCCCCAACCCACTCCAGTTCGGACGACATCATCAGTGGCAACCTGGTTCTGAACGAAAGTGCCATGTCGGTACGCTGGAAGGGAAAACCGATCGAACTGACCCTGACCGAGTTCTGGCTGGTGGAGGCGCTGGCAGAGTCACCCGGGGATGCCTTCAGCTATGAGGCGCTGATGCCGGTAACCCGTCAGACCATCGTGGAGAAGAACACCATCAACGGTCATATCCGTCGAATCCGCATCAAGTTCAAACGGGCAGATCCGGAGTTCAACTGCATCCGTAATGTCTTCGGGGTGGGATACCGTTGGGACTGCTGAAACGATCCGGAGATCACCAGTGGTGGGGGATCCGCAGCAAACTGGCCCTCTCCATTATCCTCTTCCTCACGATCCCGGCAATGGGATACAAGATGCTGGCAGAGATGAAGCACTTTCTGCAGCAGGGGCAGGAGAACGCCCTCTCCATGGCCTCACAGGCTGTTGCCACGGTTCTCCATGACAATCCCGAGCTGTTTCGCCCGGAAACCGGCATCCCCCACCAACTCAGTAGCGATCGTGATCTCTATGTCCACGAAATGTCAGAGATACCAGACCTGGACAACCCCGATATTGAGGAGTGGGAACCCATCCTCCACCGGGCCTCCAGATATGGAGAGACGCATATCCTGCAGGGTGGTGAGCAGTACCGAGCTGATGACCTCTCCTTCCAGCACCTGCTCGGAATCTCAACTGACAAGCGCCATATCTATGCACTCTTCCGGGTGACCGATGACCAGATACTGTTCCGCAAGACCAAGGGGCTGCGTGTTGACAGCGGGGACCATCTGCGCATCTATCTGCAGCACAGCAACGCTCCCCCCCAAAACTATCTGGCAACCGCCTACCGCCCTGGACTGATGAGCATCTATCGAATGGATGAGCAGTGGGACAAGCCGGTCACCGGCATGCATGAAAGGATGTTCGCTGCGTCCGTATACCCCGACTCGAACGGCTACCTGATCGAGCTCAAAATCCCAACCAGGCTGATCCGCGAGAATACAGCGCTCTCCTTCTCCATCATCGATATTGATGATCCTGAAACACGCGAATTAAATACCGAGATCGGCACCTTCAAGGAGTGGACCGAGGCCTACATGAACCGTGTCTTCCTCCCCGCCCCATCGATGGAGCGGATGATCAATGCCATTGATCTTCCCGATGCCCGCTTCTCCATCACCGACCGGCACCGCCGTGTGGTGGCAACCACCGGTAGCCTGTTGACCACCATCACCCGGGAGGATGAACGCAATCCATTGACCGCAGCCATATTTGACTGGGTCTTTGGAACCCCGATTCAGCAGTTTGATGAACCGATCCGTGATACCCGTGAGTTCTCATGGAATGCCATCGATCGTGCCCTCAAAACCGGTGAGGAGCAACGCTTTGTCCGCCCCTCCTATGATGGGCTGGCAGATGTAATCACCATCGTCTATCCCATCCATGGAGAGGAGAGTGAACTGGGTGTAGTGGTTGCGGAACAGAGCAACCTGCGCATCCTCTCCGAACTCAGGATCACCCTGGAGAATGTGATCGGATCGACTCTGCTGGTGATTCTGACCGCCTCCCTGATTCTGATCACCATCGCCACCCGCCTGACACTGCGACTGCACCGCCTGCGGGAGGAGACCGCACAGTCGATCGATGAAAGTGGGCGAATACTCAGTGAGACCATCGATGCGGAACATGGGGCCCTGGATGAACTGGGGGATCTCTCCCGCAGCATCTCCTCCATGTTGACGCGCCTCTCCCGCTACACCCACTATCTGGAGCGGATGCCGCGAATGCTGAAGCATGAGATCCTCAACCCACTCAATACCGTCTCCACCTCACTGGAGAACCTGGAGCGGGAGATTCCAGCAACAGAAAACAGCCAGAAATACCTGAAAAAGACTCGACGCGGCATCGAGCGGCTGGGCTCCATGGTGCAGAGCCTTGCGGAGGCCTCCAGCCTGGAGGATGCGCTCACCCCGGGGAGTGAGGAGCCGTTTGACCTGCAGCAGCTGCTACAGGAGTATCTGGAAAACTACCAGAACGCCCATCCACAACAACAATTTGAGGTCCAGCTACCCAACTACCCCATTGAGATCCATGGCTGGCCCTACGCAATTGAGCAGATGCTCGACAATCTCCTCAACAATGCGCTGGACTACAGCAGAAAGGAGACCCCGGTTGGAGTAGCAGTCTCCGTAAACTGGGAGGGCGACCCACGCTCCTCCAGCAGCGCGGAATCAAACCAGAAAAAGGGCCACAAGCCCCATGGCACGGTTCAGATCTCGATTCTCAATGAGGGGCCCTCCATTCCACCCGAGATCAGGGATACCCTGTTTGAGTCGATGGTCTCCTCCCGCAGGGAGAGCAACCCGAAACGTCCCCATCTGGGGCTGGGACTCTTTGTGGTTCGGCTGGTGGCGACCCACCACGGTGGAGCCGTAGTGGCTGAAAATCGTGAGGATACCGAGGGCAGTCGCTTTACTGTCACTCTCCCGCTGTAACCATCCCCTCTTCCTCATCCATTCCAGAGTGCTCCAGCTCCGCAATCACCTGCGCCCCCAGCAGCAGAATGATCCCTGCCATCTCCAGACTGAAGAGAGCGATAATGGCGGTAGCCAGCGACCCATAGACCACATCGGCAAAGCTGATGGTCGAGAAATAATAGACCAGCAGATTGCGCATCCCCTCCCACATCAGGGTGGCCACCGCTCCACCAATCAGAACCGGTCGCAGCGAGATTCTCCCAACCGGCATCACCAGATAGAGCGAGGAGAAGATCAGCCAGACCCCCACAATCCCCATCCAGTAGAGCCCGGACTGCGCCAGCCACTGCAGGGAGAGCGTCCACTCCAGGATGGTAAACTCCAGCGACTCCAGTGACTGCAGCAGACCGGAGAAGAGCGTCAACAGCAAGAGCCCGACCCCGATGGCCAGAATATAGAGATAGGGAATCACCGCAGAGAGGAGAAAGTGGCGACGCCGAATCGCCACACGGTGAAAAAAGATGACCGACATCGCATTCTCCAGCGCAGTGAAGGCGAGCGAACTGGCAAACAGCAGAATGGCACCACCCAACCATCCAATCACCTCCCGATGGTGGAGAAACGAGGCCAGCTGGGCAGTGATCTGCTCTGCCTGCCAGGGAACAATCATCTTCAGTTCGGCATCAACCACACGCAGCAACTCGGCCTCCGGCACCAGTGCCGAGAGGACAACCAGCAACAGCGCAATCAGCGGAATCAGCGAGAAGAGGGTGTAGTAGGCGATCGCCCCGGAGAGCAGAATCCCCTGGTTACTACGAAACCGCATCAATACCCGGAGGGTAAACCGGTAAAGCTGAACAGGATTCGGTCGCTCCATAGGCTGAGCATACCATGGAACAAAAAGGGGAATGCAGCCACCTGCACCCCCCTTTTATCCACATCAGGGCCGGCAGCTACTTACCCGGCCTGAATACAAAGCGCGGCTTGAGCCACAGCACCAGCAGTGGAAGAATCGTCAGTGCAGTAATCACATCCAGAATCAGTGCCTCGCCAATATAGAGGCTGACTGACCAGGTATTGGCCAACTCTGTGTTCATCAACGGGATAAAGCTTCCCAGAAGTACAACTACCGAGACAATCACTGCAGAACCGGTGGTACTAAGTGTATTACGCAATGCATCTTCCCACTCTCCTCCCGTTGCACGCATCTCCTCACGCAGGCGGGAGATCATATAGATGCCATAGTCAATACCCAACCCCATCGCAATACTGAGCGCCACCTGTACATGGAAGGCGAGGTTTGCAGACCACTCCTTGATCTCGGTCATGTAACCACCCATCCCGTACTGGGAGAAGAGGGTCACAAAGAGCATGGTGACCAGAATGCCCGCTATCGAGAGTGAACGGAACATCAGTGCTGCTATCAGAAAGATTGCCAGGGCCGTGGTCAGCGGACTCTTCAACCACTCATTCATCGCCACCACACGAGTCGCCTCGGTTGCACCGAGGAAACCACCCACTGCCGGCTCAGTGATTGCTGGATCACCCTCAATCCGGGTGATATGGCGATATCCTGCCTCTCCAGGCTTGCCCACATGGAGATCAACCTGGTCCCCATTGCGGAAGCCGATCATCACCTTGTCAAAACCGGGATCATTCTCATGCGCCACCAGGAACTTCTGGATATCCTCAGTCACCTTGTGGGTTGCGATTGGGTCCATGGTATTGACGAACCCCATCACGATTCCCTCATCCCAAGTCTCGGTATTGACAAAGGAGTCGAGATCACCGGCACCCGTGTTGGCTTCCAACAACCCATTGTAGGTCTGCACCATGTCATCCGGGCTGGGGATGTACTCGGGATCCTCCTCATCCTTGTAGGCATACCAGTTATTCGGATCGGTCATATGCCGCTCCGTCGGGATGTCATAGAGGTTGAGATTGTCGGTTGGCTTGCCACCATCCGGGGTCGCCATGATCATGTTGACCGTCTTCACAAACTGGACGTAGGAGCCGGTATAGCCAATATATTGATGGCCACGCATCCACTCCTCCAGTTCATTCAACGCTGCCAGCACCGAGGCATCGTTAAAGATCCCCTGCACCGGATCTTCATCCGCGTCATAACAGATCTCCGGCCCCTGCAGACGATCCCCATCATCATTATAGGCATCGGCACCACACTCCGGCAGCATCGGCTTCTTGGCGCGGACCGGGATATTGACCGAGATTACACCCGGCATGATATTTCCTAATCGCTCCAATTCGTGAATAGCGGCCACATTGGAGGGCTTGCCATCGACCATCACCTCCTCTTCACCCATCAGGCTACCGAGCATGAAGTGATCCTTGAAGGCGGCACGGGAGTAGTTGATCCCCTTCTCCACACCAGGCATCCAGTCCTCCTCCTTCTGGATACGGGCCTGCTCGGCAGTTGGGTGGGTTGCGCCCATCGCCTCAATGCCCTCACCCAGTTTGGCATATTGCGCGGAGACCACCATCACTCCGGCAATCAGTGCAACTGGAATCCATTTTCCAGGACCAGCCAGCATCGCTGCCAATCGGCGTCCCATGGTCAGCTCCCATGCACGTTCATCACCACACTCATCCTGCTTCGGCGTGAAGGTGATCAGCAGCAGTGGAATCAGCGTGGTCGTGGTCAACAGCAGGGTTGCCATGCCGAACATACCGAAGTAGGCGTAGGCCTTGTAGAAAGAGATATCAACAAACGACAGGGTAAAAAAGCCCACCATATCGGTGATAATCGACAACGTTGCCGGAACAATGGTGTGGCCAATCGCCACCTCTGCTGCCTCTTCCGGCGTATCACAGCGCGGGGCGTGCAGCTCCTGCATATAGCGTCGCATGATCTGTACCGAGTGGCCAATACCAATCGCCAGCAGCAACATCGGCGTCAACACCATCATCGTTGTCAATTTGAACTGGGTGAATCCCATCAGCCCCAGAGTGAGGATGATCGTCATTCCTACACCGACCAGCGGCAGAATCGCCCCCTGCCAGCTGCGGAACTCATACCAGAGCACAGCAATGACAATCAGCAGAGAGATGCCAAAGAGCCAGCTCTTGTCCACCAGATCCTTGAGCATATAGGCAAGAAAATAGGGTTCACCGGCAGTCAGGAACTCAACCCGGTCTCCGTACTGCTCACGATACTGGTCGACCAGTGCGGTGACACTGCGCACCCAGGGCAGATAGTCTGCCTTCACATTGTCGTTGTAGTCACCAATGATAAAGGAGGCCTTGGCCTGACAGTTGTTATGGGCATAGGCTCGGGTCTCATTGGTGAGCTTGCCCTCGGCATCCAGCAAGTCACACTTGTTGCCATTGGCATCTTCGTAATAGACCAGCATCGACTCCATCGCCGGATGGTTGTGCAACGCATCCTCAAGGAACTTGAGATCCGCCTTGGCCTGCTCCGGGTTATCCGTTGGGATTCCCTCCACCGGCAACATCCGCTTGAACTGCAGACTACCCTCCTCATCCAACCCCATGTACTTCACCTTGGAGGAGACAATATCGATAAAGTTGGGGACATTGGCATGATCCAATTCTGTTACCGCATTGTGCAGATCCTGCACCATATTGATGAACCAGGGATCGCCATTCTGGTAGATATCCCCCTCCTTCACCTTCATCCCCCACACCATCAGGTTACCCATGCCGTAGGTATGCTCTCCATAGAGGTTGGTCGCCACATAGCGATCCGTCGGTGGCAACAGGGTATCAGGGTCGTTACGGATATCGAGCTGATCGACAAACAGCGCCCCCACCAGGGTCGATGCAATCAGCAAAAGAATAATGGGCCAGCGGAACTTCAGTACAAACTTGGCATACTGCTGGCTGATTTTGGATTGTTTATTGCTCATAATCAGATTCCTCGCACTCTGAAGAGAGAAAAAAAGCCCAGCTGGAACACACCCCAGACTGGGCTTTTTGCTTTGCCTTAACGGCGATTGACCATTAGAAGAGGTACTTCAGCCCCAACTGGAAATTGGAAGATTTCTCCAGCTGACCGAACTGGGTATTGGCATCGCCCCAGTACTTGTTGTACTCGGCCGTACCAATCAACTCATCGTTGAAGCTGTACTCGACATCGAAGCGGTTCCACTTGCCACCATTCTCTTCAAACATGAAAATGTTATTCCAACGATGCTGCTGCTCAGCACCGAATGGCTTGGAGAAGAAGAGTGAGTAGAACTCTTTGTTCTTTTCTCCTTTATTCAAGTTATTGGTTAAGTGCATAGTTGCCATATCAGCAGTGTACTTCCAGTTGGTTGAATCTGCATTACCTACATCAACATAATCAAGGTTACGATCCTGAATAAACTGAAATGAAACCATCATATTAGTCATAGCTGTTATGTCTACTCCTAGTACATATTTAAATCGATCCCCTTTTGTCATCTTCAGAGCATTGACTAAGAAACCATGATTCAGATCAACATTAGTCGAATCCTTACGAGTAACTACTGGTGACATTACATCTTTTTGGTACAACGCCTCACCACGTAGCACTATTGGACCTAATTCTTCAGTTTCGATTGCTGTATCAAAGGAACCACCTAACTGTGTAATCTTGTTTAACTTTTCAACCATGTTGTAAATAGCATATTCACCAGTAGCATTACCTACAGTAGAACCATTTCCAAGATTATTAGTTGTATACCCATTGGTGGTAGAAGCGGTCTCAGCGAGAACTGCACCATCAACACTACTTGTCCAATAAGTATCAACATATGGATTAGCATCATTACCATGCATAATGTTAACTGAGTAATTTAAACCATCATCAGTAGTATCTTTATATCTAGCTGCCAATGTTGGAGTCTTTTCGTGGTCTACAACATACTTGGACTTCAGCCCAACAAATTGACCAAATGTTGCAAAAGTTGCATTTGGCATATAGTGAAAAACTTGTGTTGGATTGGCCTTACCAGCTGTCCACTGAGCTGTTGTTGTATCAGAAAACAAATTCTGAGTATTAGTATTGTTTGCACCAATAGTAGTTTGCCCAGCCCCTCCATTCTCTGTAGAGGTATTATTTACTATTGCCTCAAGACAAGACACAGATGTCACATTTGTGTCTGTACAAATTCCACCAAATGCAGCTGCACTTGCCTGATCAGTAGCGAAATCATCAACATCAGCTTGATTAAAACCTGGCAAAGCACCATACCCATAACCAAGCGCATTACCAGCCGCATCAAATGCAGTAGCAACTTCACCCATAGCTGGAACTACATTAACCATACCATTAACCCTACCAGAAATGGTATCGACCCCCTTCATTACAAATGCGTGACCACTATCACTTATCGAATAGTGCCTAGACGCTACTGTAGATGATGAATCTCCCAATCCTGAAAAACGACTTGACCTCCCCTCAGAAACGATAAATTGCCAATTACCTTTTCCTTCTATATCAGCTTCAGCATTAACCATCCAAACAGGTATACGTGACTCATCCATGGAGTTCTGTGCAAACTCACGCCAATCAGTTGGGTTAATCGCATCTAACAGCTTCATACCATCTGCTGTACCCCAAACGACCTGCTGTTTACCCGCGCGAATAGAAATAGGATTTTCCTCATCCCCAACCTCAGTATCTACAAACAACTCACGCAAAATATCATGCTGAGAATAGGACTTCGATCCTTTATACCCGGAAGTACCTTCCGTATCATAACGTAGGCTCAACTCCGCATGAAAACTAGAACCATCCTCACCCACATCACCATTGACAAAAAACTTTGCTGTATTCTCTGATTTATAAGCATCACCACTATCATGCTTGGTCGTAGTATCTGTCGTTGATGTCGCTTGCCCAATCGTCTGACCGCCTGTAGTAAATACAGCAGTCTCATTTTTCAGCTCACCAGAAACTTCCCACTCATCCATAAAGGAGCCTTCGTCACCGTGGTTGTCTGCCACTGCTGGCAGTGTTGCCATGGCCATTGCAATCCCCGATGCAATCATTGTCTTCTTGTACATAATTTTTCTCTCTCGAATTCTTAGTTCCATTCCATCCACAGGGCACACAGAAAACTCAGTTCTCCCTCTGCGTACTCTGTGGTGAATCACTCTTAGATCTATTGGGTTAACGCTTAATCTTACGCAGCGTCTTTTCGGTCCAGAGGCTCTTCTTCAGCTTCTTGTCGTTCTTGGTAACGACCTTCTCTGGAATGACCGCCCAGGTCTCATGCCCGGTAGCGTAGGTCTTGCCATACCAGTACCCCCAGTAGAGCGCACGTGGATCATCCAGCTTGAAGCTGTTCCAGGCACGATCAATGGTCTTGATCTTCTGTCCATCCTTGAAGTAGTCGGTGCGGTAGTCGGCAAAATTTGTGGTATCAACATAACTCACGCGGTTGTCATACCACCAGTTCTCTTTCTTCGGGGTACTTTCAACCTTGTAGACGCTTTTGCCCTTGGAGACACAGGAGCCTTCCGGCAGTTTCTTCATGTACTTGTTGCGCTGTTCCTTGGGGATGTCCATCGCACCGAGACAACCGGCAAAGGTCTCTGTACCCAGCAGCTTGTGGGTCTCGTGGCTGGGCTTGCGCAGCATCACATCACCAAAGGTGAAGTCGGTGCCTCCCCAGGCATCATCATGGGCTGGTTCGGCAAAGCGACGGATCTTGCGCAGTGCGGGCAGCCAGATCGCATAGGACTGGGACTTGGCATCATCGACATAGTCGGTGATCAACATACCTGTTCCCTTGAGCTTGCCGGAGCGGAAGATGGCGATATCCTTGGCGTTGATCTTGCCATCGTTGTAGTCGTTATTGAGGTAGCGCTCTACCGTCAGCGTTGTGGGCTTTTTACCCTCTGAACGGCTGACAATTACGGTGATATTCTTACCTTTCTTCTTGATGCCGAAGTTTTTCAGCGCATAGAAGTGGTTGACATAGTAGACCTGCTCGATGATCTGATCAGCAGTCGGCGTGCCGGATGGCAACGCTAGATCCTTGGAGACACCTGCCAACAGTGACGCAGGACTGATCGACAGTGCAGCAATGGCTGCACTCACTAACATTTTCTTCATTCTAGAGAACTCCCCTTTTTTGGCATTTTTATAACAGCAGCATTTTAGAAACCACTGATAGTTATACTTTTTATTGTTACTCCTCGTCCACTATAGTGCGTCAACCACAACCCCGATGTCAACACATTTCCTGAGGAAAAAAGTACACTACTGAGAGAAAGAGGATGTTCTTCTAGATTTATTCCCACTTAACAGGAATACAATTTTCTATACAACCATAAAAGAACTGCAAAAACTTTCTGCTCCCCCATTTTTGCCAGTACATCTCAATACAGTTACTTGACTCCCGCTGAATTGATGTACAATGCTGCTCCATTTGAAAACAGCTGAAGAGCGCTAAACAGGCATTATGGCAAAAGAAGAACATATCGAGATGGAAGGCACGGTGATCGAGA
>CAYFMF010000045.1:0-13773 GCA_964344135.1 uncultured Piscirickettsiaceae bacterium | reverse complement strand
TGGAGCGGGTGATGGGAATCGAACCCACGTTTGAAGCTTGGGAAGCTCCAGTTCTACCATTGAACTACACCCGCGAAAGAGCGGGGATTGTCCTCTGATTGGCAGGCTCCGTCAATCCCCCTCCATTGACAGCGCCGAAAGATCAAACGACAATCCGCGACTCGAACCACAACCACTGATGATCACTGAATCCCCATCCCATGGTTATTCTGCTTAATGGCGAAGAGCACACCCTTCCCGACAACTCCACCGCTGCCGACCTTGTGAGCTCCCTGCAACTGGGGGAGAGGAGAATTGCGATGGAGATCAATCTGGAGATTGTTCCAAGAAGCAGTTATCGGTCTCACCAGCTCCATGAGGGGGATCGAATTGAAATTGTTCATGCCATTGGTGGTGGCAGTGGCAGGATGTCCGAATAGAGAAGGAACCAACCGTTATGGCTGAGAATGACACATTTGTAATTGCAGGCAAGAGCTACCACTCCCGCCTACTGGTGGGGAGCGGGAAATACAGGGATCTGGAGGAGACCCGCCTTGCCACCGAGGCCAGCGGTGCCGAGATCGTGACGGTTGCCATCCGCCGCTCCAATATCGGGCAGAATCCGGACGAACCCAATCTGCTGGATGCCATTCCCCCTGAGAAATACACCATCCTCCCCAACACCGCCGGCTGCTTTACCGCAGAGGATGCGGTACGCACCTGCCGTCTGGCCCGTGAGCTGCTCGATGGCCACGATCTGGTAAAACTGGAGGTGCTCGGTGACGAAAAGACACTCTATCCCGATGTCACCGCCACCCTGGAGGCGGCAGAGACCCTGATCAGGGATGGCTTCAAGGTGATGGTCTACACCACCGATGACCCACTGATTGCCAAGCGTCTCGAGGAGATGGGTTGTGTTGCAGTGATGCCGTTGGCCGCCCCGATCGGCTCCGGCCTTGGGGTCCGCAACCCGCACAATATCCGGCTGATTGTGGAGAATGCCAATGTGCCGATCCTGGTCGATGCAGGGGTTGGGACCGCCTCGGATGCCGCCATTGCGATGGAGCTCGGTTGTGACGGGGTACTGATGAATACCGCCATCGCCGCTGCAAGGGATCCGGTACTGATGGCCTCGGCAATGAAAAAGGGGATCGAGGCGGGACGCGAGGCCTTCCTTGCCGGACGGATGCCGAAAAAGGCGTATGCAAGCGCCTCCTCACCGCTGGACGGAATGTTTCTCTAAACTGGTCTGCAACAAAGCAACGCTCTGTTGAGACACGGTTAACAACACTGTGGTCGAACCTGAAAAGATGCGCCATATCCGCTCCTTTGTAAGGCGCGAGGGGCGGATGACGCAGAGCCAGCGCCGTGCACTGGAGGCCCTCTGGCCACGCCTTGGCATCGATCCGGGAGAGCACATCGATCCTCAGACCCTCTTTGGACGCACCGCACCACTCCACCTTGAGATCGGATTCGGAATGGGAGATGCGCTGCTGGAGCTCGCCTCCTCACACCCCGACCAGGACTATCTGGGGATTGAGGTCCATCGGCCCGGCGTGGGACGCCTGCTGGATGAGCTCGACAAGGGGGCAATTACCAATGTTCGTCTGCTTAAACATGATGCGATTGAGGTGTTGAGGGATCAGCTGCCGGAGGAGAGTCTCGACTCCGTGATGCTCTTCTTCCCCGATCCGTGGCACAAGAAGCGACACCACAAGCGACGCATTGTGCAGCCCGACTTTGTACAGCTGATCCTCAGCCGGCTCAAGGTGGGCGGGCTGTTCCATCTGGCCACCGACTGGGAGGATTATGCCGAGTGGATGATGGAGATCCTCAGCCAGGAGAGCGGACTTGCAAACCTCGCCGGCAGCGGATGCTACTCCCCACGCCCCGAGTCACGCCCCGTTACGAAGTTCGAGAAGCGGGGGTTGCGGCTGGGCCACGGGGTATGGGACCTGCTCTTCAGGAAGAGGGCGGCATAGAATATAGCGGCTGCCTGCCACACCCCCCGAGACCATTTTTGACCGGAGCAATGAGAGAGATGCCCCCGATGATCGACCAGGGCGGCCAGATCCGCTATATTCATCAGGAACAGTTGAGAAAACTCTCATTCGAAGCCTACTATTCTGGAGCAGGAGTCCTACCATGGCGTTCAGCAGTGAAAAGATTGTAATCATCGGTGCCGGGTTTGCGGCACTCAAGGCGGTCCGAACACTACGAAAAAATCGCTTCAGTGGCTCCATAACCGTGGTTGCCCCGCGGGCAATCTTCTCCTACCTGCCCAGCACCATCTGGATCCCCTCCGGTCTGCGCAGCCGGGAGGAGCTGGAGATCCCGCTCGACAACTTCCTTGCCCGCTTCAATGTCCGCTTCTTTCAGGGTAGTGTTAACGGGCTTGATCCAGAGAGGCGCCAGATCTCTACCGATCAGGGGGCACTCCCCTATGACCGACTGCTGATTGCCAGTGGTGCCCGCTTCATCCAGAAGCTGCCCGGAATCAAGGAGCATGCCATCATCCCCTGTAACGGGATCACCGCTGGTGAACAGATCCGGGACCGCCTCGCAGAGATGGAGGGGGGAACCATTGCCATGGGGTTTGGCGGCAACCCCAAGGAGCCCGCCGCCATGCGCGGGGGACCTGTTTTTGAGTTCCTCTTCGGGATCGACACCCTGCTGCGCAAGCAGGGGCGCCGTGAGCGCTTCAGGCTGATCTTCTTCAGTCCCGCCCCCGAGCCCGGCAAGCGGCTGGGGCCGAAGGCGGTGACGGGGCTGCTGCGGGAGATGGAGAAGAGAGGGATCGAGACCCATCTGGGCCACAAGATGAAGGGCTTTACAGAGAACAGTGTGATCACCGAGGGTGGCGAGCTGGAGAGCAACCTGACCCTCTTCATGCCCGGAATGACCGGCCCCGCCTGGCTGGCCGAGAGTGGTCTTCCGCTCTCAGCGGGCGGTTTTGTGGTTGCCGACAGGGGGGGGCGTGTTCCAGGATTTGGGGAGATCTATGTTGCAGGTGACTGCGGCAGCTTCCCGGGGCCGGAGTGGATGCCGAAACAGGCCCACATGGCCGATCTGCAGGCAGAAACGGCGGTCAGGAACATGCTCTCGGACCAGCAGGGAGATCCCGCGGAACATCAATTCCGCGTCGAGCTGATCTGCATTGTCGACTCGATCAACTCGGGTGTTCTGGTCTACCGGGACATCAAGCGGGCGATCATTTTCAAAACCCGCCTCTTCCACTGGTCCAAGCTCCTCTTTGAGTGGCTCTATCTGCGCGGAATTCGCTGACCCAACAGCGCCCAGGGCAGACAACAGTCAGTCGATCAGATGGCGGTCGATAAAGTCCCGCACAAAGCTCTCTGGCTGGGCACTCTGGAAGCGCTCCACCTCCTCCCCGTTGAGAAAGGCGAGTACGGTCGGAAAGCCACGTGCCCCATAGCGACCAGCGATCTTCATATTCTCATCCTCCGCCTCCAGCTTGGCAAGCAGAAACGCCCCCTGATACTCCTCTGAGAGCCGATCCAGAATTGGCTCCAGTACCCGGCAGGGGCCACACCACTCCGCACTGATATCAAGCACCACCAGACGCCTGAAGGACTCCTCGATCACCACCTCCTCGAAGTTATCGACATCTACCTGAAACTGTCTGCGCCCTGACGCTGTAGTGCTCATTGTCTCTCTCTGATAAAAAAGGGCTGCCCGACCCCGGACAACCCTCCATGGATTGAATGGCTGATGACTGGAGAGTCAGAAGGTCTCCTCCAGAGCGTCCCGGTGGACATCATCCTTCTTCTTCTCACCATCCGGCGCAATCAGTGGGCAGTAGTTCTGGTCGAAGCCCTCACCATCGAGTCGGCGGTAGATATACTTGATCGCCATGTCCTCATTGGGGTGGAGATTCTCGCCACCGATATGGCCAAACAGCCCTGTACGCTGCATCACCTGATGAATCTGACGCTTGAGGCCACTGAATACCAGCGTTACATCATTGTCTTTCAGACGTGAGACCAGTTGATGGACCACCTCCTCTCCGGATGCATCAAGGGTGTTAATGGCATCACCCACTACCAGCACATACTGCGCCTCGGGTCGCTCACACAGCGCCTCCAGAATCGCCTCCTCAAAATAGGCGACGTTGGCGAAGTAGAGCGAACCATCAAAACGGAGCACAACAATTCGCTTGTCCTGCGGCAGGTCATGGACCCGAATATCACGCAGGGTTCCATCCGCATAACGGCCAAGAATGGCGACGCGTGGCTTCATCGTGGAGTAGAGGTAGAGCCCCAGCGCCAGCAGCGCACCAATCAGAATTCCCTGATCCAGATGGGGGGCAAAACCGAGGGTTGCAACAAAGGTGACCACCGAGGCGATCCCGTCATGCTTGTTGGCAACCCAGGCATGCTTGAATGCCTTGAAGTTGATCAGACCGATTACTGCCATCATGATGACCGCAGCCAGTACCGCCTTGGGCAGGTGGTAGAGCAGCGGGGTCAGGAAGAGCAGCGTGATCAGAACCAGTGCAGCGGTGAAGACGGAGGACATGCCGGTTTTCGCCCCGGCATTGAGGTTAACCGCAGAGCGTGAAAAGGAGCCGCTGGCGGGATAAGCCTGGGAGAAGCTGCCGACAATATTGGCCAGCCCCTGCCCGATCAGCTCCTGGTTGGGATCAACCCGATCCTTGGTCTTGGCTGCCATCGCCTTGGCGATGGAGATCGCCTCCATGAAACCCACCATGGAGATCACGATGGCACTGGTGAAGAGGATACCCAGTACCTCAAAGTTGATTGTGGGGACCTTCATTGAGGGAAGCCCCTCCGGAATGGCGCCCACAACCGCGCCGCCCATCGCCTCAAACCCAATAACAATGCTCAAAACCGTTGTAATCACAACCGCAAGCAGGACACCTGGAAGCTTCGGCAAAAACTTTTTCACCCCCATCATGATTCCGAAGGCGAGCACCCCCATGATGAGGGTCATCCAGTGGGTATCCCCCAGCTGTTGCAGCACCCCCCAGATATCCCCGAGGAAGAAGTCACTGCGCTCCTTGGTGACACCAAAGATCTTGTTGAGCTGCGAGAGGCCAATCACCATCGCTGCGGCGTTGGTAAAACCGACAATGACCGGATGGGAGAGGAAGTTGACCACAACACCCAGCTTCAATACACCAAGGGTGAACTGGAAGAGGCCAACCAGCAGGGCCAGCAGAACGGCCAGTGGCACATAGAACTGAATCAACTGCTCCTGGGTCATGGCATCAACACTGCTCACCCCCTCGGGCAGGTTGGACTGCAGAGCGGTACCGACAGCAACGGCGGTCAGCAACGAGACCACCGCAACCGGCCCCGTTCCCAGCTGCTTGGAGGAGCCCCAGAGGGCTGCAACCATCACCGGCAGAAACGACGCATAGAGTCCGAAGTAGGCGGGAAGCCCTGCCAGCTGTGCATAGGCCATCGACTGGGGGATGAGCACCAGTGCAACGGTGATGCCTGCAATGAGATCCGCCCGAATGGTCTCTCCATCCATTGGAAACCATTTCAGAAAGGGGAGAAAGCGTTGGATCATTTCCATAAAACTATTACCATTCAGTTAGTTATATATTTGCCACACGACATAGAGGCCGCATATCGACTCGATATGGGGCAACAGGGCTCATCGGGTTGGCGACGGATGATAGCAATCAATCACTTGTTATTCAAGCGGACTTAAGCGTATAATGATGATCTGATACAGGGCTGTATGGGGCCCGTATCAAGCGCTCCGCAGGGAATACGCTGCCGGCAGCCTCCGATCCGCAAGAGATCGAACCATCTGACAAGACCGGCCTGCCGGTCTTTTTTTGTTTCAACAACTTATAACAAATGCAAGGAAAACGGGATGTCACTGGCAACACGTTATGTAAATGGACTTCACTTCAACAATCTCCGTGGAGACATCTACGGCGGACTTACTGCAGCGGTGGTTGCACTGCCGCTGGCGATGGCGATGGGCGTTGCCTCCGGTGTCGGTCCGATTGCCGGAATGTATGGTGCCATCTTTGTTGGACTGTTTGCCGCACTGCTGGGTGGCACCCCGGCCCAGGTCTCCGGCCCCACTGGCCCAATGACGGTGGTGATGGCGGCAATCTTTCTCCAGTATACCGGGATGTTTCCCGATGATCCGGTCAAGGGTGCCACTCTGGCCTTCACCGTGGTCATTCTTGGCGGCATCTTCCAGATCCTGTTCGGGCTCTTCAAGATCGGACGCTACATCGAGCTGGTCCCCCACCCGGTGGTCTCCGGATTCATGAGCGGGATTGGTGTCATCATCATCCTGCTGCAGATCGGGCCGCTGCTGGGGCAGATTGGAGTCTCCAAACCTGTGGATGCTGCCGCAGCAATCCCCGATTTTGTTGCCGCGATGGATGGCTCCTCGGCACTGCTTGGGCTCATTGCCCTGGCTGTGGTCTATGGTGTTCCAAGCCTGCTGCCCAGGGTCAACCGGATGCTTCCGGCACCCCTGATTGCACTGCTGGTGGGCACCTTCAGCTATCTGCTCTTTATGCAGGAGAGCCCCTCCATCCACATTATTGGCGAGATCCCAACCGGCTTTCCGGACCTGATTCTCCCCACCATCGAGTTCTCCCTGTTGTGGGAGATGATCGTCTCCGGTCTGACACTGGCCGCCCTGGGATCGATCGACTCCCTGCTGACCTCGCTGGTAGCCGACAACGTCACCCGCACGCAACACAAGTCCAACCGTGAACTGATTGGTCAGGGGATCGGCAATACCGTTGCCGGATTCTTTGGTGGCCTGCCCGGCGCTGGTGCAACCATGCGTACCGTGGTCAACGTCAATGCCGGTGGTCTTACCCCAATCTCCGGCGTACTTCATGCCGTTGTGCTGCTGATCATCGTGCTGGGTGCCGGTGCCTATGCCAGTGATATCCCGAAGGCGGTACTGGCCGGCATTCTGGTGAAGGTCGGTACCGATATCATCGACTGGGACTACCTGAAAAATATCCGCAAGGCCCCCCTGACAGGCATTGTGATGATGCTGACCGTACTGCTGCTTACCGTCTTTGTCGACCTGATCCAGGCCGTCGCCGTGGGGATGGTGATGGCCTCCTTCGTCTTCATGCAGCGCATGGTGGACCTGCAGGTTGGGAGCATTCACATCGTACGCTCTGTTGATGACGCCCCTGAGGGGATCTGTGAGGAGGGCGCCTCACTGCTGCACCAGGCACAGGGACGCATCCTGCTCTACCATGTGGGTGGGCCACTCAGCTTCGGGGCCGCCAAGGGGATGATCCGTCAGCTTGCAGAGCACAAGGATTATGATGTTCTGGTCATCGATCTGAAGCAGGTTCCAATGGTGGACTTCACCTCTGCCAAGGCACTGAGTGACATCATCACTGATGCCAGGGAGACTGGCAGAAAGGTGATGGTTGTTGGTGCCCGACCCGGTGTACACAGCATCCTTGAGAAGCATGGCGTGCTTGATGGCATTCAGGAGGAGCATGTGCAGGCGGATCGGCTCGATGCCCTGAAACACGCCTACCAGCTCCTTCCTACCCAGTAACGACATGACTGGCAGTCCCCCGGCAGCTGAAAAGAGGTGCCGGAGGGGCCGTTTCATCCGCACACTGTGGAGCCCATGGTGAGTGCCCGGCTATAGACAAGAGAGCCGCTATGGGGCCATCATAGCGCCATGGGATTTCATGGTGTGACCAAGAGGCATCTTCTGCCACCGCTGTTGGCCGGCTTTCTGCTGACCGGATGTGCCGGCGACCCCAGCCTGCCGCCAGAGACGCTCCAGTTTGCGGTGGAGCCTCCCGCCTCCTGGAGTGCAGACCACGGAAACACGGGGGACGCAGCAGGGAGGGTCTCTGACCGCTGGCTACAGGAGCTCCACTCCCCCCAACTGGCGCAGGTTGTGGATGAGGCACTGCGCCACAACCACGACCTGCAGATTGCTGCCCTCAACTGGCGGAGTGCCCAGCAGAGTGCTGCCATCACCTCCACCAATCTGCGTCCGACTGTGGAGGGGGGGCTGAGCGCCAAACGGGCACGCTCACTCTCCTCCAGCGACACCGCATCCACGAGCGAGCGCTACCAGCTGGATCTCACCGCAGTATGGGAGATCGACCTCTGGCAGCGCCTCTCGGATCAGCAGCGTGCCGCCGTTGCCCTGGAGCAGGCGGCCGCCACCGATCTGGAGGCGGCGAGGCTCTCGCTTGTTGCAGAGGTGGCACAGCGCTGGTTTGCAGCCATTGAGGCCAAACAGCAGACGCAACTGGCTGGACACCAGCTGGATAGTGATCTGCAGGCCCTGGAGGTAATTGAGGAGCGCTATCGCAATGGGCTGGTTGATGCACTCGATCTCCATCTGGCACGCAGCGAGGCGGCCACTGCAGAGGAGCGGCTGACCAGCAAGAAGATGGAGCAGCAGGAGCTGCTGCGGAAGCTTGAGATCCTGCTTGGTCGCTACCCGGCTGCCGAACTGGAGACCGCCGGTGCCCTGCCAGATGTTGGTGAGGCAATCCCGGCCGGACTCCCCTCCGACCTGCTGCAACGCAGGCCCGATATCAGCGCCAGCAACAAGCGACTGGCCGCAGCAGGGCTCGATGCCGAGGTGGCCTCCCGAAACCGCCTCCCCTCCTTCTCACTGACAGCCAAGGGGGGAACCTCCAGCCTCGAACTGCACAACCTCCTCGACTGGGACTATCTGATCTGGTCCCTGCTGGGTGATCTGACACAGCCCCTGTTCCAGCAGGAGAAGCTGAAGGCGGAGGAGATGCTGGAGAAGATTGACCACCAGGAGGCATGGATTGACCATGCCCAGACCATACTGGTTGCCTTCCGCGAGGTGGAGGATGCACTGGCTGCAGACCACTACCACCAGCTTAGAGTGGCCTCTCTTGCACGCGCCGCAACAGAGTCACACCATGCAGCCGTGCTTGCACTCTCCCGCTACCAGAACGGGCTGATCGATATCCTCGCTCTGCTCGATGCAAAGAAGCGCGCCTATGACCATGAGAGTACCCGCCTCAAGGCGGTTGCCAACCGAATCGAGAACCGAATTGCACTCCATCTTGCACTGGGTGGCTCCTTTGAACAGGGTGTGGAGACAGTAGCCGACAAGCCATGAGAAAGCTGCTGCGCATCCTCTTCCCTGTCGCAATTCTTGGGGCAAGCATCTACCTTGGTCTCCATCTTATCAAGACTGCCCCGGAGGCGGAGCGTCGAGCGGTTGCACAATCTACCCCTCTGGTTGAGACGGTAACCCTCTCCGCTGTCGAGTACCCCATGGTCATCCAGAGCCGTGGAAACATCACGCCACACACCCAGGGGGATCTGGTTGCAGAGATCTCCGGTCGCATCACCGCAGTCTCCCCCAACTTCCGGCCCGGTGGTTTCTTCTCTGCAGGGGAGGTTCTGGTCACCATTGACTCCACTGACTATCTGCATGCAGCGACCATTGCCCGCTCCGATCTGGCACAGGCGAGGCTGACACTGCAGGAGGAGAGTGCCAAGGCTTCACAGGCAGAACAGGACTGGAAGCGGATGGGGCTTGTGGGTGCACCGACCGACCTCACACTGCACCGCCCCCAGCTGAAAAAGGCCGAGGCCTCCCTGGCCGCCGCCGAGGCAAGACTGGCTCAGGCGGAGCGTGATCTGGAGAGAACGGAGATTGTTGCACCCTACGCCGGGCGTGTTCTGGAGAAGGGGGCAGACATCGGCCAGTTTGTTACCCGAGGCGCCACACTGGCTGCCCTCTATGCCACCGACTTCGCCGAGGTCCGACTCCCCATTACCGATCGGCAGGCCACTTTTCTCCGGCTCCCCGACCCTCTGGGCGGTGACAGTGCAACCCCTGCAACAGAGGGGCCCTCTGTCAATCTGATTGCATCCATCGGTACCAGTGAGTACCGCTGGAGCGGAGAGGTGGTGCGCAGTGAGGCCTCCATCGATCCACGCACCCGACAGATGCATGTTGTGGCACAGGTGGAGAGCCCCTTCGGTCGTCAACAGGATGGAACACCCCCTCTCCGGATTGGCCAGTTCGTCAAGGCAGAGATTCGTGGCAAGACCCTGCACAATGTCTTTCTGGTTCCGCGTGAGGCGGTCCTGAACGGGGACGAGATCCTGATTGCCGGAGAGGAGCAGCGTGTTCAGAGACGCTCCATCAAGACACTCTGGCAGCAGGCGGAATACCTGATCGTCACCTCCGGCATCCGCTCCGGCGAGCAGGTCATTGTCACCCCGCTCCCCTATGCGCCGGAGGGGATGAAGATCAAGATCAGGGAGCGGGTAGCAAGGAACCCCTGACCATGGAACGAGAAGGTGTCATCGGATGGTTTGCCCGTAACGAGGTTGCTGCCAATCTGCTGATGGCCTTTATCCTGCTGTTTGGCCTCTGGACCCTCTACGAGCGTGTCATCCTCGAGGTCTTCCCGCAGTTCGAAAAGGATCGTATCAATATCGCGGCAAGCTACCGTGGTGCCAGCCCGGCAGAGGTCGAGAAGGCGGTGGTGGTCCGGATCGAGGAGGCGATTGCGGGGCTGGAGGGGATCACCCGGGTCACCTCCTCCGCCTTCGAGAATGCCGGACTGGTAACCGTTGAGACCGAGATGGGGCAGGCCAGAAAGCTGCTCGATGATGTCAGGGGGAAGGTTGATGCCATCACCACCTTCCCTGCCGATGTAGAGCGCCCCACCTATGGGGTTCAGCAGTTTCACCGTCAGGTCATCAGTGTGGTGGTCTCCGGCAGGCTGCCGGAGCGGGAGTTGCGCCAGCTGGGTGACCAGGTGCTCAATGACCTGATGGCACTGCCCGAGGTAAATCTTGCGGAGCTGAGCGGAATTCGCCCCTTTGAGATCCAGATCGAGGTGGATGAACACACCCTGGCCCGACATGCGCTCACCCTGGATGACGTGGTTCAGGCGATACAGCGCTCCTCCTCCGACTTTCCGGCGGGGACACTGAAGAGCCACAACAGCGAGATTGTTCTGCGCACCCAGGGGCAGGCCTATCGCAGGGATGACTTCTCCCGTATTCCGCTCCTCTCTCACCCCAACGGCACCCACCTGACGCTGGGAGAGGTCGCCACCATCCATGATGGCTTTGAGGAGACCCCGCTCTTCTCGGAGTTCAATGGACGTCCGGCGGTAATGATTGATGTCTACCGAACAGGACAACAGAACGCGCTCGAGGTGGGGCGCGCGGTACGCAACTATGTGGAGGATAGCCACTCCATCATGCCGGAGGGAGTGGCACTCGGGTACTGGCGGGACCGCTCCCGTATCGTCAAGTTGCGACTCAACACCCTGCTCAACAGTGCCTGGCAGGGTGGCCTGCTGGTCTTCCTCTGTCTCGCCCTGTTTCTCCGCTTCGCGGTCGCCTTCTGGGTCTGTGTCGGCATCCCGATCAGCTTTCTCGGCGCAATCGCACTGATGCCGGAGATGGGAGTGACACTCAACATCATCAGCCTGTTTGCCTTTATCCTGGTGCTCGGCATCGTGGTGGATGATGCCATCATCACCGGGGAGAACATCTACCGCCATCTGCAGCGGGCAGAGAACTCCATCCATGCGGCAATTGAGGGGACCCGTGAGGTCGCGATCCCGGTCACCTTTGGCCTCTTCACCACCCTAGCCGCCTTTCTTCCACTGCTCTTTATCGAGGGGCGGCGCGGCGCCCTCTTTGCACAGATCCCGATGATCATCATCCCGGTACTGCTCTTCTCCTGGATGGAGTCCAAGCTGATCCTCCCCGCGCATCTGCGCCATATCCGGCTGCGACGGACCCACAAACCCTCCCTGCTGAGCCGCATGCAGCACGGAATCGCCGATGGCCTGGAGCGCGCCATCAGCTCCATCTACCGCCCCCTGCTGGAACGGCTGTTGAGGCAGCGCTATCTGACGCTGGTAATTTTCATCGCTGTCACCTTTATCATTGTCAGCTTTGTAGTCAGCGGTCGTTATGGCTACAGCTTCTTTCCCAAGGTGCAGACCGAGACCGCACGCGCCACCCTGATCATGCAGCCGGGCACACCGGCCCGAATCACCGAACACCATGTGCGCGAGATGGCACGTGTTGCAGAGCAGCTACAGACGGAGATGGTGGACCCCGAGAGTGGTGAATCGATGGTTCGCAACATCCTGGTCAGTGCAGGGTGGAAGGCGGGAAACTCTCACCGCCGCGACGCCACAGGAAAGGCGGAGACGGGACAGGTCAGTCTTGAGCTGGTACCTCCCGAAGAGCGCACCATTGCCGTTACTACCAGGGAGCTGGTGCAGCGCTGGCGCAAGGGGATCGGTTCCATCCCCGGTTCACAGGAGCTCAACTTCCGGGCCGAGATTGGCCGCGGCGGGGACCCGATTGATATTGAGCTGACAGGAAGTGACTTCCCCATGCTGGGCGAGGTGGCTGCACGTGTCCGCCAGCGGCTGGCGGAGTACCCCGGGCTATTTGATATCCAGGACACCTTCGAGAATGGCAAACCGGAGATCCGGCTTGCGATAAAACCGGATGCGGAGGATCTGGGGATCACTACAGAGGATCTTGGGCGCCAGGTCAGGCAGGCCTTCTTTGGGGCCGAGGTTCAACGCATCCAGCGCGGACGGGACGATGTGCGGGTCATCGTCCGCTACCCAAAAGAGCAGAGGAGCTCTCTGGAGAGCCTGGAGACGATGCGTATCCGTGCCGGGGATGGGTCGGAGGTGCCGATTGGCAACGTAGCCCACTTTATCCATGGCCGCTCCTTTACCGAAATCAGCCGCATTGACCGCCGGCGTGCAATCAACGTCACCGCCGATCTCGACAAGAAGAAGGTGGATACCAACCGTATCGTGCGCGACCTCGAGCCCTTTCTTGATGAGCTGATACAGGAGTATCCCGGCATACGCTACAGCCTTGAGGGTGAGTTGCGAGAACAGAGTGAGTCCTTTGGCAGCCTCTTCTACGGTGCCATGATTGCACTGGCTGCAATCTATGCGCTGCTGGCCATTCCGCTCAGATCCTGGAGCCAGCCCCTGCTGGTGATGCTGGTGATCCCCTTCAGTGTGGTCGGGGCACTGCTGGGCCATATGGTGCTGGGGATGAATCTCAGCCTGATCAGCATCATGGGGATGCTCGCCCTTGCCGGAGTAGTGGTCAATGACAGCCTGATTCTGGTGGAGTGGATCAACCGCCGGCGCAGGGAGGGAGTCGAGTTGTTTGCCGCCGTCAGCAGTGCCGGGGTGGCCCGTTTCCGCCCCATTCTGCTCACCTCACTGACCACCTTCTTCGGCCTCACCCCACTGATTCTGGAGAAGAGCACCCAGGCACAGTTCCTGATCCCGATGGCCGTCTCACTGGGGTTCGGAATTCTCTACGCCACGCTGATCAGTCTGATCCTGATTCCGGCCGGCTATCTGGTGCTGCAGGATCTGTTGGGAAGACAGCGTGACACAGAGAGAAGCCCACAGTGACAGAAGGGATGAAGTCACTGCCCCGGCATTGATGACAAACAGTGGAATCAGTATTCAGTGCTGGTTGGCGCCTGCTTCATCATAACTGCGACATCACACCATCATTGATCATGCGATCCACATCCAGTACCACCAGCATGGTCTCCTTCACTGTCGCCAGTCCGGTGACATAGTCGGAGCTGATCACCCCACCTCTGCAGTTTTCAGTTCAGATCCGGCAACCAGGCCGACCGCCTTGTCGTGGATCAGGGTAACAATAATAACCGTCTCACCCTGTGACCAGTGGTGGTGATCTCAGGACCACTCCTGTGACCCGTGGTCACGGTCCCTGGACCACCATGAGCATT
>CAYFMF010000044.1:0-14173 GCA_964344135.1 uncultured Piscirickettsiaceae bacterium | reverse complement strand
CTACCCACCCTTCTGGTGAACCACCTGATTCCTCAGATAGACCGGTTGTGCATCCGCTGCCGGTAGCAGCTGCCCGGATTCGCACAGCGGTTGTGCCAGCCGTGCAATCTCGGCCGCATGCGGGAGTGCCGCCCCATCTGCTCCCAATAGATGTCCGGAGAAGTGCTGCTCCATCTCTTCCGGGTAGCTTGACCAGCCGCTGCCAACACCAACCCACTCTCCCTCGGGTACGGGAAGTGATTGGGGTGGCAGTACCGCCTCCTCACCCTGCAATACCGGAAGCCCATCGATGATCTGGTAGATCCCCCAGTAGACCTCCCCCATGCGGGCATCAATGGCACTGAGAATATTCTGCTCCCCATGCTCTCGATAGCGTGCCATGGCCAGTGCAGCCAGTGAGGAGACTGGTGCAATCGGAAGGTCACCCCCATAGGCGAGCCCCTGTACCACACCGGCGGTAATACGCAGCCCGGTAAAGCTCCCTGGCCCGCGATCAAAGGCGATGGCATCCAGCTCGGGGGGGCGGATCCCCGCCTCCGACAGCAACCCATCCACCATCGACAGGATACGCCGGGTATGGCCGCGCGGGGTCACCTCAAACTGCTCCCTCACCTCATCCCCAATCAGCAGTGCCGCTGAACACCCCTCGGTTACCGTATCGATGGCCAGAATCCTTGCGCAATTCAGACTACTCATGCCGCTGCCTCCGCCATCTCTGTGTTGAAAAACTGCTCTACATCCTCAACGGAGCGTGTTCTCGCCATATCGGGAAGGCTGTTGAGGAAGGTGTGTCCATAGCTCTTCTTCAGCAGACGCGGGTCACAGACCACAAAGACGCCACGGTCACTGACATCCCGGATCAGCCGCCCCGCCCCCTGACGCAGCGCGATGACCGCCCGTGGCAGCTGCAACTCCATGAATGCGTTCCTCCCCTCGCTATTGAGAGCCTGTATTCTCGCCTGCAGTACCGGATCACCCGGAGAGGCGAAGGGAAACTTGTCAATGATCACACAGGAGAGCGCCTCTCCACGCACATCGACCCCCTCCCAGAAGCTGGAGGCCCCCAGCAGCACTGCGTTGCCAAGGGTACGAAAACGGTCCAGCAGGCGGCTGCGAGGTGCCTCGCCCTGGACCAGCAGCGGAAACTCAAGCTCATGTTCACGCAGGAACTCTGCCGCACTCCTCAGGGCACGATGGCTGGTGAAGAGGAGGAAGGTCCGCCCACCACTGGCCTCGATGATCGGCAGCACCGTCTCCATCATCTGCTCTCCATAACGGGCATCATTGGGTTGTGGCAGCCCCTGTGGATGGAAGAAGAGGGCCTGATTCTGGAAATCAAACGGACTCTCCCAGCAGGCGGTCTGCGCCTCCTCGATGCCGAACTCCTGGAGAAAGTGGTCAAACTGACCTCCAACCGTCAGCGTTGCAGAGGTAAAGATCCAGCCACACTTTCGGGCCGACATGTGGCTCTGAAAGGTCTCACGAATCTCCAGTGGGGTATGGTGAATCGAGAAGCCGCTCTTGTACTGCTCAACCCAGTGAATCTGTCCAGCCGGTGCCGTTCCAGTCAGACGCGCGAGACGGTCCACCATCTCTTCGCCCCGCTGGGCACACCCCTCCAGCCCCTTTCCACGATCGGAGACCTTCTCCAGCTCGGAGGAGAGTGTCTGTAGTGCCTGCTGCAGTTCATCCACCGCCCTCTCGAAACCGCCCCTGCCGGAAACCTGCTGCCACGGATGGCGCCCCGTGGACTCTCCCATTGCGAGTCGAAAATCGGCGACAGACTTCCTCAACCCGTCCGCATGCTCCTGCAGCAGTTTATGGTCCGGCGCATCGGTCAGCTGCTCCGCGACGGTATCCTCGGCAAGCTCCGTAAGCTGTCGATAGCTGATCCGCTCCCCAAAGAAACTGGTTGCGGTCTCGGCCAGCTGATGTGCCTCATCAAAGATCACCGCATTGGCACCGGGCAACAGCTCCCCAAACCCCTCATCCCTGAGCGCCATATCGGCAAAGAAGAGGTGGTGGTTGACCACCACCAGATCGGCCTCCTGGGCACGACGTCGTGCATTGACGACATGACAGCTGTCCCACTCCGGACACTCCTGTCCAAGGCAGTTGTCCGCCGTTGAGGTGACACGGGGCCAGAGGGGATCACTCTCCTCAACGCCACTCATCTCCGAGATATCACCACTGGATGTCTCACTCGCCCAGCGCCGGATCTTGACGAACTTTGCAGACTCCCGGCGGGAGTAGAAGCGCCCCTGATCCTCTGTCAGCGCCAACCGGTGGAGACAGAGGTAGTTGGCCCGCCCCTTCAGCAGGGCGGTTACCGATGAGACACCCAGAAGCTTGCGCACAGCGGGCAGGTCGCGATGGTAGAGCTGATCCTGCAGGTTCTTTGTTCCGGTGGAGATGATGATCCGCTCCCCGGAGAGCAGTGCGGGAACCAGATAGGCATAGGTCTTTCCGGTTCCGGTCCCTGCCTCGGCAACCAGGGTCTTGTGGTGCTCCAGTGCCGTGGCAACCAGATCCGCCATCTCCATCTGCGGCTGACGGGATCTGAATCCCTCAATTCCGTCCGCAAAGGGGCCCGCATCACCCAGTATCTCCGAGGGGCTGCTCCACTCCATCCTACTCTCCAGACCTCTTCCAGGCCGCCTGGGCCCCGGCATGGTCACCCAGCGCCTCCCTCGCCTGCGCAATCAGTGACCAGTTCTGTTGCTGCAGCCCCTGTTTTCCAGCCGCCAACCCATTGGAGCGTCGTGCCAGCACGATCACCTCGTTCCAGGAGGATTGACGCATCCGTATCTGCGCAAGGTCGTGCCAGAGTCCTGCACGCCCTGAATCGATCCGCAGTGCCCGCTCAACCAGCATCTCGGCCCTCCCAATCTCATTCCGCTGCAGGGCCTGCTCAATCTGCCGCACCATCTCGCGGAGAGGATCTGCTCTCTCCTCCAGTGGCTGCTGCAGCGGGGAGTGCACTACCGGCTCCTCTCTCTCGGCAGCCATTGCAACCCTCTTCTGCCCCGGTTCGGAAAGCACGCGAGGCGCATTGTAAACAGAAGAAAACCTCTCACTTGTTGCCAGTGAATGGTCCTCAACGGGAATCCGTGCAGTGGTCGTTGTACAGCCCTGCAGCAACAGCAGCACGGGAATCGACAGTGCGAAAGGCAGGTTAACCATGGGTACCACATTGTACAGCGCTCTCCGGCTCACTGCCCTCAATAAAGGGGATCTCCCGTGCAGAGGCGCAACCAGGTCTGGTCCTGAACCCCTTTGGGTCTACCCACTGCGGTCTTACCCCATCCGGATAGAGAATCCGTAACGGCTGGTTGGAGAGTCCGCCCACCAACCTCCCCCAGACACGCAGGGCACCACTGGAACCGGTCAGCCCGGCAGGCTGGTTGTCATCCCGTCCCATCCAGACCACCGCCAGGCGATCCCCGGTAAAACCGGCAAACCAGCTGTCTCTCAGATCATCGGTGGTCCCGGTCTTCCCCGCGACACCCAGCTCCGGAGGAACCATCCGCTGCAGATGACGGGCGGTTCCGGAACGGACCACCTCCTGCATCCCCCACTGCAGCAAGGCAATCGCCCTGGGCGAGACCACCTCATCAACATGGAGCGGGTAGCGATTCAGTGGCTCTCCATGACGATCCACCACTGCACGGATTGAGCGCAGTGGCGAACGAACTCCGCCCCCTGCAAGGGGTTGATAGAGTGCAGCAACCTCGAGTGGGGAGAGGTCGATGGAGCCCAGAAAGATGGAGGGGTAACGGGGGATATCCCGCTCGACACCAAGCCGCTTCAGTGTGCCCGCCACCCGACCAAGCCCCAGCTCTGCCCCCAGCCGGGCGGTGGACTGGTTATAGGAGTGGCTCAATGCCTGGTAGAGTGGAATCTCCCCATGGGACCTGCGGTCATAGTTCATTGGGCGCCAGCGCTGCTCCCCCTTCCCGATCTCCAGTGGGGCATCATTCAGCTGGGTCACCAGGGTGTATCGATCCGGCTGCTCCAGCGCAGCGAGGAAGAGTGCCGGCTTGACCAGTGAACCAATGGGACGAACTGCATTGAGCGCACGATTAAAACCCGCAGAGCGGGGATCCCGGCCACCAACCACCGCCTCCACCTCACCGCTATCGGGATGGACCACGACAACAGCCCCCTGAAGATCACCCTTTCCTCCCCGCCTGAGCTCACCAATCCTCCCGGCAAGTGCCTCTTCTGCGGCATGCTGTACCTGGGGATCAAGGGTGGTAAAGATCTGCAGCCCCTCCGATGTCAGATCCTCCTTGTCGTAATCACGCAGAATCTGACGCCTCACCAGACCGAGAAAGGCCGGAGTACGAGAGTGGCCGGATGGCGCCCTCTCCAGCACCCCCAGCGGCTCACTCCTGGCCTCCTGGGCCTCGGCCGCCGAGACCTCACCCTGTCGAACCAGCAGATCGAGGATCATGTCCCTCCTCTCTCTTGCACGCTGTGGATGTCTTCTTGGATTGAACCAGGAGGGTCCCTTCAGCATCCCCACCAGCAGCGCCGACCTGGCCAGTGTCAGCTGCTCCGCATCATGGCCGAAGAAGAATCGGCTGGCCATCCCGACCCCATGGATGGCACGGCGCTGATCCTGAGCGAAATAGACCTCATTGAGGTAGGCCTCCAGAATCTCCTCCTTCTGGTAGTGCAGCTCCAGAATCAGGGTAATCAGCACCTCACGGAACTTCCTCCAGAGGGTGCGCTCCTGTGTCAGAAAGAGATTCTTTGCCAGCTGCTGGGTGAGGGTACTCCCCCCCTGAACCGCACGCCCTGCACGCAGGTTGGCCACGATCGCCCTGGCAATCCCGAAGGGGCTGATACCAAAGTGGCTGTAAAATGATCGATCCTCCACAGTGATCAGTGTACGGATCAGCTCATCCGGGAGATCGTCACTCCGGACCAGAATACGGTCCTCGCCATGGGAGGGGTAGAAACTTCCGATCGGCAGCGGGTCAAGGCGCAGGATTCCGGCACTTCCGCCATGCTCAAGATCCTCTATCGAGGAGATCTTTCCCTGGTGGAAAGCGAGACGGACCCTTCTTCCCTGCTCAACTCCATCCCAGAACTGGAAGGTACGACTATGGAGATCAATCTGGTTGCCCCGGTGACGGTAGCTCCCCTCCACAGCAGTGGTGGAACGAGCGCTGTAGTGCAGCTGTTTCAGGGAGCGGACCAGCTGGTCAGCGGTGATGGGACTGCCTGCATAGAGGTCGAGTGGAGAGGCGTAGACGCGTGCCGGCAACTCCCAGCGCTTGCCCTCAAACTGGTCACGAACGGTAACATCCAGCCAGAGAAGGTAGAGCAGGAACAGTGGCAACAGGGTAATCAGCGACAGCCGTACTGACCGGCGCAACAGTGAGGGGGGGGTGGATTGCTGCTTCTGGTTCCGCCCTCTTCTCTCTCTTCCAGAACGGGATTTGCGGCGACCCGCAGGGGAGCTCTTGCCTGACCTCACTTCAGGGTGCGGACATTGGATCTGACCCCATCCGCCTTGAAGTCCCGATCAATTCGCTGTTTCAACTCTGCTGCAGATTGCTTCGACTGAAGTGGTTCGGTCGTAACGAGTCGCAACCACCTCTTCCCCTTCAGTGTCACGGCTCGCAATTGGACCTGATACCCCTTTGACTTCATCTTTTTCAGGAAGCGCTCGGCAATCTTCCTGTTCTTTTCACTGTAGCTTGCAACCTGCACCTCATACTTGGCGCCACTTTTCCTGGCCGCTGTCGGTTTCGTGGCTGGCACTGGGGCAGGCTTGCTGCTGGAAGGGGGGGTGGGTGAGTCGCTCTCTGCTGTAGTGGCCGGTCTGTTCGGTTTAGCTGGTTTCTCCTTTTTCGCAGGTGTTGAGGGTGCTGCCGGCTGCCGGATCGGTGAGAACCCCTTCTCATCGATCTCAATGGTGGTTAGCGGAAGATCATCGGGCCATGCCGGAACATTGCTCTCCAGCAGCTTCACCTCCTGGCGTGGATCATCCATCAGGAATGGGACCAGAATCACCGCCAGTGAGACCAGCACGATCCCGCCAATAATGCGCTGTTTCAGTTCAACTTGTTGAAGCACAACCGACTCCTCTCTTCAGGAATGTGGCCAGAGGCCTGTAAATATTGCGAGTACTGTGTGGCGCTCTCCTGAACCCGCCAGACTCCTGGAAAAACCATGGTCCATTCTATTGGCCACCGAGAACCGCCGCAACCGTATAAAACGATCCAAAGAGCAAAATCCTCTCCTCCTCCCGTGCAATCTTCCGTGCGGCCTCATAGGCCTGTGTAACCGTCTCATACGAATGAACCTCTCGATCCTTGAGCGTTGATCTTATCACCTGCTCAAGCTCCATCGACGAAAGCCCCCTCGCAACATCCAGTCCGGCAGCAATCCAGAGATCAACCTCTGGGTCCAACTGCTCAACCACGGCCCCAACCTCCTTGTCCCTCAGCATGCCAACAACCGCAATTGTCCTGCCCTGGATTGCAGTTGACGAGAGGTTTCCCGCAAGCGTGGCAGCCGCCTGACGGTTGTGGGAGACATCCACGATAACCTCCGGATTGTGGGCGATGGTCTGAAAGCGGCCCAGCAGCTCTGCCCCCCTGAGTCCGTTTCGGATTGCCTCCTCCCCCACCAGCTCCAGCCACCCCAGCTGATGAATTACCTCCAGTGCGGCTGCACTGTTCTGTAGCTGAACACTGCCCGGCAGTGTGGGGAGGGGAAGATGGTCCATTCGAGAGCCATCTGCACTGCTCCATGACCACTCGCCCCCGGACTCTACGAAACTGAAATCGACGCCTGCCCTGGAGAGGGCGGCCTCCACGGAATCGGCGACCTCAACTACGGAGGCGGGAGGGTCAAGCTCCCCCACCACCGCAACTCTTCCACCACGGAAGATTCCCGCCTTCTCTCGGCCAATCTCCTCGCGACTCTCTCCAAGCCACGCCTGGTGGTCCAGATCGACCGTCGTAACCAGCGCCACATCGGCATCGATGATATTGACCGCGTCCAGGCGACCACCCAATCCAACCTCAAGCAGCATCAGATCGAGCCGCTCTCCCTCGAAGATTTCCAGTGCCGCCAAGGTTCCAAACTCAAAATAGGTGAGTGAGACCTCTCCACGCGCCCGGTCCACCCTCTCAAATGCACTGCACAACTGCTCGTCACTAACGGCCTCACCATTGACCCGGATCCGTTCGTTGTATCGCAGTAGATGGGGGGAGGTGTAGCTGCCAACACGCATGCCTGCAGCAAGGGCGATGGACTCAAGAATCGCAATCGAGGAGCCCTTTCCGTTGGTCCCTGCAACCGTTACAACCGTTGCCTCGGGATGGAGCAGATCAAGTTGCCCGGCAACCCTGCGGATACGCTCCAGCCCCAGCTCAATCTCCTCCGGGTGCAGCGTCTCCTGCCAGGAGAGCCACGCATCCAGTGTGGTCCGGCCACGACGCTCGCTATCAGTGTCAGCCTTCGGCTGTTTGGGACGACTCGCAGATTTGGTCACACAACCTCGTTCCCCGGTTGCCGAGGTGACAGATCAATCAGGCAGCTTCTGTTTTCTGAGTGTGCTGCTCCATCATCATGGAGAGCAGGGAGGAGAGCGTCCTGCTCATCTCGCGGCGATCCACAATCATGTCAATGGCACCGTGCTCGAGCAGGAATTCACTGCGCTGGAACCCCTCCGGCAGCTTCTCCCGAACGGTCTGCTCAATCACACGCGGCCCTGCAAAGCCGATCAGCGCATTGGGCTCGGCGATATTGATGTCTCCCAGCATCGCAAAGCTGGCGGATACCCCACCCATGGTTGGGTCGGTCAGGACAGAGATAAACGGAAGACCACGATCCGCCAGACGGGTCAGTGCAGCACTGGTCTTCGCCATCTGCATCAGGGAAAAGAGCGCCTCCTGCATCCGGGCTCCACCACTGGCGCTGAAACAGACCAGCGGGATATTCTGCTCCAGGCTGGCATTCACGGCCCGAACAAAGCGTTCGCCCACCACAGAGCCCATGGATCCACCCATGAACTTGAACTCAAAGGATGCGGCAACCAGCGGGACCCCCTCCACCTGCCCCTGCATGACAATCAGCGCATCCTTCTCCCCCGTGCTCTTCTGTGCCTGGGCAATGCGATCCTTGTACTTTTTCAGATCCTTGAAGTTGAGTTGGTCAACCGGAGAGAGCTCCGCCGCAACCTCCTGTGTTGTTCCGGCATCAAACAGGAGCTCAAGCCTGCGCCGTGCACCCATCCGCAGATGGTGTGAACATTTCGGGCAGACGTCCTGGTTTCGCTCCAGCTCTGCACGGTAGAGTACCGCCTCACAGGCTGGACATTTTGTCCAGACACCCTCGGGAACCGCCTTCTTGCTCCCCTCGGTCCTGATCTTTGGAAGAATCTTTTCAAACCAGGTCATACCTGTTTCCCCTTTGTTCAACTACTAATCCGGTACATCCAGTGCCTTGCGCATATCGGAAAGGATACCACCAATTGCCTGCGGAATCTGGTCCGGTGTATCTCGCATGGACTCCATCTTCAGGACCAGCACACTCCCCACCACAACCGCATCGGCAAACCGTCCGATAGCCGCTGCGGACTCCGCATCCCGTATCCCGAAGCCGACACCAACTGGCAGATCACTCTGGCGACGAATGGCCTCGATTTTCGACTCGACCTCGGCCACATCGGGGGCCTGTGACCCTGTTACCCCCTTGACCGAGACATAGTAGATAAATCCACGCGCAGAGCGGGTGATCAGGCCGATCCTCTTCTCGGTGCTGGTCGGTGCCAGCAGATAGATGGGATCCAGGCCATGGTTCTCACAGATCTGTTCAAACTCAGCCCCCTCCTCTGGTGGCATATCCACTGTAAGCACCCCATCCACACCGGCAGCCTCCGCCGCAGTTGCAAAGGATTCCACCCCCATATTCTCAATGGGGTTGAGATAGCCCATCAGCACCACAGGGGTCTTCTGGTCGGATTTCCGAAACTCGGTCACCATCTCCAGCACATGGTGGATACTGGTGTTCTCCTCCAGTGCACGTTCACTGGAGCGCTGAATGGTTGGACCATCCGCCATTGGATCCGAAAACGGGACTCCCAGCTCAATGATATCCGCACCGGCCTCCACCATCGCATGCATCAACGGTACTGTAACCGCACGGTCGGGATCGCCGGCAGTCACAAATGGAATCAGTGCAGTACGCCGCTCCTCCCCGCAGCGGGTAAAACAGGCGGTGATTCTGCTCATACCTCCACTCCTTCGATATCTGCAACCGTATGGATATCCTTGTCCCCGCGCCCGGAGAGGTTGACGATGATGATCTGGTCCCTCTCCATGGTTGGTGCCAGCCTGGTTACATAGGCCAGCGCATGACTCGACTCCAGTGCCGGCAGAATTCCCTCAATCCGGGTCAGATCGTGGAATCCCTGCAGCGCCTCCCGGTCATCAATGGCCACATACTCTGCACGTCCCTGATCCTTGAGCCAGGAGTGCTCCGGGCCCACCCCTGGGTAATCCAGTCCGGCAGAGATGGAGTGGGTCTCGATAATCTGCCCATTCTCATCCTCCATGATGTAGGTACGGTTCCCATGCAGCACACCCGGCTTGCCGGCATTGAGTGGTGCCGCGTGCTTTCCTGTCTCCAGCCCCAGACCGGCCGCCTCGACCCCGTAGATTCTTGTCTGCTCGTCTGAGAGGAACGGATAGAAGAGGCCAATCGCATTGGATCCGCCACCCACACAGGCCACCAGGGCATCCGGAAGTTTTCCCGCCTGCCGCTGGATCTGCTCTCTCGCCTCCCGACCGATGATGGCCTGGAAGTCACGCACCAGCGCCGGATAGGGGTGTGGGCCAGCCACGGTACCGATAATGTAGAAGGTGTCATCGACATTGGTGACCCAGTCGCGCATCGCCTCGTTCAGCGCATCCTTGAGCGTCCTGGAACCGGAGCTGACCGGAACCACCCGGGCGCCCAGCAGCTTCATGCGATAGACATTGAGCTTCTGGCGCTCCACATCCACCTCACCCATATAGACCACGCACTCCAGCCCCAGGCGGGCAGCCACGGTTGCAGTGGCAACCCCATGCTGGCCGGCACCGGTCTCGGCGATAATCCGGGTCTTTCCCATCCGCTTGGCCAGCAGCGCCTGGCCAATGGTGTTGTTTACCTTGTGGGCACCGGTATGGTTCAGATCCTCACGCTTGAGCCAGATCTGTGCCCCACCCAGCTGCTCGCTCCAGCGCTGGGCATGGTAGAGGGGGCTGGGTCGCCCTACATAGTGCTGCAGATCCTCATCCAGCTCACGGAGAAAATCCTCATCCTCCATGTAACGGCTGTAGGCCTCTGTCAGCGCCTCCAACGGGGCCATCAGGGTCTCGGAGGCAAAGATTCCTCCATAGATGCCAAAATGTCCCTGTCGGTCCGGCTGCTCGGTCCATCGATTACTCACTGACTACTCCTGAACTTCCACCTGTTTTGCATTGTTAATAAATTGAGCCACCCTCTCCGGATCCTTGACCCCTTTTGATCGCTCTACACCACCACTCACATCCACCGCCCATGGTCGAACCTGACGAACGGCAGCCTCAACATTATCCGCATTGAGCCCCCCGGCAAGCACCAGTGGCTTCTCCAGTGAGGCCGGGATACGACCCCAGTCAAAGGTCTCACCGGTTCCTCCGGGCACACCGGGCTGGTAGGCATCCACCAGCAGTGCCCTGGCTGCTGCATATACTGCAGCCTCATGTTGCAGATCGACCCCCTCCCTCATCCGGATCGCCTTCATGTAGGGGCGGCCGAAGGAGTCACAATAGTCGGGAGACTCATCCCCATGGAACTGCAACAGATCCAGAGGAACCCTTTCCAGAACCCCGTTCACAAAATCCGGCTCCGCATCCACAAAGAGTCCGACTGTTGTGACAAAGGGTGGCAGAGAGGCGACAATCGCACCCACCTGCTCCGGAGTGACCGCCCTCGGGCTTGGACCATAAAAGAGCAGACCAATGGCATCGGCACCACTTCTGGCGGCATGAAGCGCATCCTCAACCGAGGTGATCCCACAGATTTTTACGCGGCTTCGCATCGGATAATGTTATCACATTGAGGGGATGCCAAACCCCTCCGGATACTCGACTGCAACCAGTGTCAGTCCATCCGGCGGAGCTGTAATCCCCCCCTGGGTCCGGTCACGCAACTCCAGCACCTCTTGGGCCCACTCCGGCTCCTGCAGACCACTACCAATGGAGATCAGCACCCCGGCAATATTTCTCACCATGTGGTGAAGGAATGCATTGGCTGTTACCTCAATCCAGACCTCATCACCGTGGCGTGTCACCTTCAGCCGATGGATAGTGCGCACCGGGCTATGGGCCTGGCAGGCCACAGCACGGTAGGAGCTGAAATCGTGCTCTCCAGCCAGATGGGCTGCACCCTGCGCCATTCTCTCCTCATCCAGCGGCCGATAGACCCAGGTACGCTGACCCACGGAGAGTGCTGTTCGCACCGGACGGTTGAAGATTACATAGCGATAGGATCTGGAGAGAGCTGAGAAGCGGGCATGAAACTCATCGGATACCGGCCTGACCCAGGTGACAGCAACATCCGAAGGGAGGTTGGCATTCGCACCATAGAGCCAGGAGCGCTCGGAACGATCTGCATCGCTCTCAAAATGGACCACCTGACCCGAGGCGTGGACACCGGTATCGGTTCGCCCTGCCGTAGTGATCCGAACGAAGTGGTTGGCTACCTTTGAGAGCGCCCGTTCAACCTCTCCCTGTACCGTACGAATCTCCGGCTGCTGGATCTCCCAGCCATGAAAATCGGTCCCAGTGTACTCAATACCGGCGGCATAGCGCATTACACACCCTCTCTGGCTGCCGAAGAGGGCTGAATCTCCTGCTCAATCTGCTCTACACCCTTGCGAAACTCCCTCCATATTCCGGAGTGGTCAACCACCTCTTCCCCCTGGGCTGAATCAGTCTCCAGGTCCAGTGACATCGGCTCCGCCGATCGCCACCACCACAGCAGAAGAAGTGCCGCAATGCCGCCCAGCAGCAGGAAAAAGGACCAGACCGGGAAAACCGAATGCTCAGCGAGGGGAAACAGCTGCTCCACCCATCCTGAAGGGTTGTTGTGGTCTCGCTGTTGCTCCTGGAGCCGCTGGTTGCCCTGTTCCAGCGCACGATTTCTCTCGGCCACCAACCCCCTCAGATAGGCCGAGGCAGATCCTGCCGGTAGTGGATCAGGGAACAGTGTCAGTGCCCTGTTGCGCTCTGCCCCAACCTCACCCGAAACAAGTGTGAGTCTCAGAATTGGCTGCTCGACAGGGGTATCGGAGAGCAGCAGCAGTGCATTACGCTGCTCGATTCTCTCAACCTCAAACTGCTGCCCCGGTTCTGCCTGCTGCCTGATCACGAATCTGGAAGCCCCCCTCTCCTCCGGCAACAGGGCGACCTCTGCAACCAGTGGATCTCCAAGCGCAGAGTGGATTGCAACATCACCGGCTGCCAGTGGCTCCTCAACAGAGGAGAGCGCCAGGAACAGAAGGGCAAGGGGGCAGACAACGGACCTCACTGAATCCTTGAACCCAAACCCTGCCTTCCTCTCACTCATACAGACCCTCTACAGTTCGAGTGCGATCCCCATCAGGCGGCGCAGCGGCTCGGCCGCACCCCACAACAGCTGATCACCCACGGTAAAGGCGGAGATGTACTCCGGCCCCATGGTCAGCTTGCGCACCCGCCCAACGGGCACACTCAGGGTACCGGTTACCCTGGCCGGGGTCAGCTCGGTCATGCTGAGGTCACGCTCATTGGGGATCACCTTCACCCAGTCATTGGCCTCGGCCATGATCGCCTCGATCTCACTGACGGGAATATCCCGCTTCATCTTGATGGTGAGCGCCTGACTGTGGGAGCGCATCGCACCAATGCGGACACAGAGCCCGTCAATCGGTACCGGATTGTCACTGCGACCCAGAATCTTGTTGGTCTCCGCCTCGGCCTTCCACTCCTCGCGGCTCTGACCACTCTCCAGCTGGGTATCGATCCAGGGGATCAGGCTACCGGCCAGTGGCACCCCAAACTGATCGGTTGGATAACCGTCGCTATTGATGTGGGCCGCGACCGCACGATCAATCTCCAGGATGGCACTGGCGGGGTTATCCAGCAGATCGGAGACACTGTCACGGACACTGCCCATCTGCGAGATCAGCTCACGCATGTTGCGGGCACCGGCACCGGATGCAGCCTGATAGGTCATCGGGCTGATCCACTCCACCAGATCCTCGCGGAAAAGGCCGCCAATCGCCATCAGCATCAGACTGACCGTACAGTTACCACCCACAAAGGTGTTCATGCCATCACTCAAGGCGTTGTCGATGACATTGCGGTTGACCGGATCCAGAACCAGCGTCGCCTCATCATTCATGCGCAGTGAGGAGGCGGCATCAATCCAGTAACCACTCCAGCCCGCATCACGCAGTGGACCGATCACCGCCTTGGTGTAACTGCCCCCCTGACAGGTGACAATCGCGTCCATATCTGCCAGTTCTGAAATGTCATTGGCGTCCTTCAGCGGAGGAACCGGCTTTCCAATATCCGGGCCAGCCTGCCCCAACTGGGAGGTGGTGAAGAATACCGGATCAATCTTCTCAAAATCGTTCTCCTCACGCATGCGATCCATCAGCACCGATCCGACCATGCCACGCCAACCGACAAAACCTACTTTCTTCATCTTGATCAAACTCTTAACAAAATATTGAATCCATCCGCAAGCGGACCAACCCCTGCCATCGGGACAGCAACCAACGGATGGCAGTAAAGATGGCTATGATAATGCTTTCAGCAAACCAGCACTACGAGAAATTGGAGGATCCATCTGCGACGTAGCGACAACAGGAGAGGATCAGAAGGAGGTTTTCTGTATCATACAGGGCCATGGACAACGCCCCTGCAATGGATCCTCTGGAGAGACTCCCTCTCATTCTGAAAAAAGATCTGGATCGCCACCTCTGCACCTGCAATGAGGTGCTGAAGATGGATGTGATCAATGCCATTGCAGATGGGGCCACCACTGTAGAGGCGGTCAGGAAACAGACCTATGCCACCGATGGAAATGGCTGCTGCAGGCACCAGGTCGTGCGTCTGATTGAGTGTCTCTGCCC
>CAYFMF010000043.1:0-14387 GCA_964344135.1 uncultured Piscirickettsiaceae bacterium | reverse complement strand
ACCGTGACCGCAGGTCACAGGAGTGGTAACCCTGTCCACCCATCAGATTTCCAGCCACTGTTGATGGCTGCCGTTTCCAGCGTGAATGAATCGGGCTCAATGGAGTTACCCTGCGTCTGGCAACCAGCTGATAGGCTCCCGTATTCAGTCGTGACCCCTTCCAGGACCAGGTCAGCAGCGGCAGTTGTCGCTGCTGACGAATCTCATAACCCAACAGGGTCAACCAATCGACCACCTTTCTCTGCGAGAGATACGCCCCCTTCAGGCTGCGATTCCACAATCTGAAATAGCTCCATGGCGAGAATCCGTATACCAGAACCTCACCATCCTCAACCAGCACCCGTGTCACCTCGCGCAACACCTGGTGTGGGTCGGAGGAGAACTCAAGCAGATGGGGAAGAATGACCGCTGAGAGCGACTCCGTTGCAATCGGCAGTGCAACATCCGCCCCCTCAACAACAGACCAGCTCTGTTCGTCGTGACAACCAATATCCATGACAAACGGATGGTGAACCTCCTTTGCCTGCCTGGCAAAATTCTCCTTGGCCAATCCCAGCTGCATCAGATGCATGCCGTAGATATCGGCCACAGCTCTCCTGTTCCACTCCATCTCCATCTGCAACAGATAGCGCCCTGCCGGTGATGCAATCCAGTGCTGAAGAGGTCGATTTTCTCCCATAGAAGGTATAATAACCGAACCACAACTTGTTATTGAAATTCACACTCCCAGACAGGACACCGGAGCAACAACCATCCTCAACACAGCCCTCTTCCACTTTCGCCTGCCCGCCCTGATACTCTCTCTTCTGTTATCAACCACGGCAGAGGTGGCTCTACCATCCACTCCGAATGAAAAGTCCCTGTGGGATGAGATCCGTGGCGGTTTCTTGCTTGAGGAGCGCAGGGATCCCCGGCTCATCCAGCATGTTCTCTGGTTTAAAAACAACCAGGAGTACCTGGCCCGTGTCCTCAATCGCGCACGCCCCTATCTCTACCACATTGCAAGAGAGGCAAAAATCAGAAAACTTCCTCTTGAGCTTGCACTGCTGCCCGCCATTGAGAGTGCCTTTCAGAGTTATGCCTACTCCCCCGGACAGGCCTCCGGCCTCTGGCAGTTTATTCCATCAACCGGAAGAACCTATGGACTGAAACAGAACTGGTGGATCGATGAGCGGCGCTCTCCAATCGCCTCCACCCGTGCCGCACTCTATTTTCTCAAGGACATGGCTCGTGAATTCAATGGTGACTGGTTGCTGGCACTCTCTGCCTACAATGCCGGTGCCGGGAATGTACGCAAGGCAATTCGTCAATATCGCGAAAAAATGGGCAGTCCGAAACAGGAGGTCACTTTCTGGGAGCTGGACCTTCCCAGGGAGACCCGAGGGTATGTTCCCCGTCTGCTGGCGCTGGCACGTTTCATTGAGGAGGCGGAGCGCTACAACTTCAAGCTGCCGGAGATCCCGCAACGACCACTCACCACACTGGTGGATACGGGACGACAGATCGACCTCTCACTGGCTGCGGAGTTTGCGGAGCTTCCCCTGGAGGATCTCTACCGGCTCAATGCGGGGCTCAACCAGTGGGCAACCCCACCCGATGGCCCCCATCAACTGCTGCTCCCCTCCAGCCATGCGGCGCGCTTCAAAAAGAGGCTGAATGAGATCTCCTCTGAATCACTTACAGGGTGGAAACGACACCGGGTCACCGCGGGTGAATCACTCAGTGAGATTGCACTCAACTACCATACAACCGTTACCGAGATACAGAACCAGAACCGTCTCAAGGGGGATCAGATACGCTCGGGAGATACCCTGACCATCCCGATTCCGACACAGCCACTGGAGCGATACACCCTGAATAGTGACTCCCGTCTGAAACAGCTGCAAGATCGCCCCCGGCCTGGAAAAAGGGTTGAACACACTGTCCATCGGGGAGAGACCCTGTGGGATCTTGCACAACAGTATGGTGTCAGTAGCAGGGAGATCGCACGCTGGAACGGTATGGCCCCCGGCGATCTGCTCACAACCGGAAGGCGGCTGGTACTCTGGCTCCCGGAGAGCAGCCCCAGGTCACGCCCCGACTTCCTTGAGAAGATGGCAACAAGGTCCATCTCCTACAGGGTGAGGGCTGATGATACCCTTAGCGAAATAGCACAACAGTTTCATCTCTCCACCGAGGAGCTGATGAGACAGAACCAGATCAGCAGTGGCGACAGATTAATGGCTGGCGACACCCTGACCATAGAGATTGACGTTACCCGGGCAGAGCCATGAACCACCTTCTACAAAAGATCACAGACAGACTCTTTCTACTGCCACTGGCTCTACTTCCTCACCATCTGCTCTCACGCATTGTCCATGCGATCACCCGCTCCGAAAACCGGGTGCTCTCCTCGCTGCTGATTCGTACCGCCTGCCGCCTCTACAGGATTGACCTCTCCATGGCCGCCGAACAGAACCTGAAGAACTATAAAAGCTTTAACTCCTTTTTTACCAGGACGTTACAAGATTCTGCTCGACCTTTTTCTGAGGACAAGAGCACCCTGATCAGCCCGGTTGACGGCACCATCAGCCAACAGGGTACCATTGAACGTGATGCAATCTTTCAGGCCAAGGGGCACCAGTTCGGGCTGACCGCCCTGCTTGGTGCGGTTCCAGAGCGGGCGGCCCCTTTCATGGATGGCCAGTTTGCAACCATCTACCTCTCCCCCAGAGACTACCACCGCATCCATATGCCACTCGATGGAACACTGCGAGAGATGGTCTACATCCCCGGGAGACTCTACCCCGTCAACAACCCGTCAACCCGGACGGTAGCGGGGCTCTTTGCAAGAAATGAGCGGGTTGTCGCACTATTTGAGACTGCTGCCGGACCGATGGCGATGGTGCTGGTTGGAGCGCTTTTTGTGGGAAGCATTGAGACCGTCTGGGCCGGAGAGATCACCCCACCAAGAGGAAAGTGCATCAGGGTCTGGAGATATGGCGATCAGGAGGAGCCCGTCACCCTGAAAAGGGGAGAGGAGATGGGACGGTTCAATATGGGATCTACCGTTATTCTGCTGTTTGGAAAGGGTGCCGTTGAACTCGGCGATACCCTCGCCCCTGATAGAGCGCTACAAATGGGCGCGGCGATCGGCAGGCTTCCTCCATCTCAGGAGGGTCATGAGGGTTAGACTGTCGAGATGGAAAAAGGGGTCACCTCGGAGATACTCTGCTTGCCCATGGAGAGCATCATCAGCCGATCAACACCCAGCGCCACCCCTGAACACTCCGGCATCCCCTGCGCCAGTGCGGTGAGAAAGTGCTCATCCACAGGAACCTCCTCCAGCCCCGCCTCGATACGCTCACTCTGCTCACGCTCAAAACGGCTGCGCTGCTCCACTGCATCGGTCAGCTCCCTGAATCCGTTTGCGATCTCAATGCCATTGAGAATCAACTCGAAACGCTCCGCAACTCCTGGATCCTCCGGGTCGAGGCGTGCCAGTGCCGCCTGAGAGGCTGGATAGTGGGTCAGAAAGAGCGCTGCATGGGAAAAACTTGGCAATATCGCCACCACCATGAAGTAGTCAACCCAGCCATCCCACTCCAGATCCAGCTCATTGGCTGAGGGGAGGTTCATCAACGCGGCCCGCTCTGCAAGCTGTTCCGTGGTGGTAGAGAGGAGGTTCTCAATCCCAACCACCTGCTGAAAGGCCTCGGCAACCGTCAACCGTTCAATCGATGGCAGATCGACAAAGTTGGTTACAAGCTCCTCAACCTCATCCATCATCTGCTCCATGGTGAAGTCGGGGCGGTACCACTCCAGCATCAAGAACTCCGGATTGTGGATCGGGCCAATCTCACCGGCACGGAACGATGGGGCCAGCTGGAAGATGGGGCCACTCCCCTCAACCAGGAGGCGCTTCATGAAGAGCTCTGGTGAGGGCTGGAGATAGAGTCTCTCCGGCCCTTCCACATTACGCCCCTGGGTGGTTGTAACAAACGAATCGATGCTTGGGTCTGTGGTTGCAGCCGTTGAGAGCATCGGGGTATCAACCTCCAGCACCTGACGCTGTGAAAAGAACGACCGGATTGCACGGATGAAGGTGGCACGCTCCTGAAGCAGTGATGCATCCATCAGCAGAGACTCCAATCAGTCCTTGACCCGGGAGACATACTCGCCGGTCCGGGTATCTACACGAATCAACTCATTCTCGGAGACAAAGAGCGGAACACGCACCACGGCTCCCGTCTCCAGAGTTGCCGGTTTCCCCCCGCCCCCGGAGGTATCGCCCCGCAGGCCTGGATCGGTCTCTGTAATCTCAAGCTCCACAAAATTGGGGGGGGTGACCGAGATCGGATTTCCATTCCATAGTGTCACCAGACAGATCTCCTGCCCCTTGAGCCACTTCTCGCTCTCGCCCATTGCTGCATGGTCCGCCACGATCTGCTCGAAGCTCTCTGGATGCATAAAGTAGAAGAGGTCACCATCCGTATAGGAGTACTGATACTCCTCCTCATGGACATCGGCACGCTCAATGGACTCCCCGGATTTGAAGGTGCGCTCCAGGATCCTTCCGGTCAGCAATGCTCTCAGCTTTACCCGGTTGAAGGCCTGCCCCTTTCCCGGCTTAACAATCTCATTCTCGACAATGGTGCAGGGATCACTGTCAATCATCACCTTGAGGCCATTCCTGAACTCATTTGTACTTACTGTTGCCATAGCATCAAACCCGTAATTAATGGAAAATAGCTCCGTATGATACCCGCTTCCCCCGCTATTGTGCACTCTGATTCCCGCCTTGCCTGGCAGCAGGAGATTGCACAGTCACTGCGCTCTCCGGAACAGATCACTGACCTGCTGCAGCTTCCGGCAACAACGCTACAGGGGATGACCCCTGGCCACAGACAGTTTCCGATCCGGGCAACTGAAAGTTTCCTTCAGCGGATCGAACCGGGAAATCTGCAGGACCCCCTGCTGAGACAGATCCTCCCCCTTCCCGAGGAGGGTGAGCGCTCTCCAGGCTTTGGGGTGGATCCAGTTGGTGATCATGCTGCCGCTTGCGGCAACGGTATTCTGAAAAAGTACCATGGAAGGGTTCTGCTGATCACGACCCCAGCCTGTGGAATCCACTGCAGATACTGCTTTCGCCGCCACTACCCCTATCGGGAGCAGTCACTTCCATCAGAAAATATGCTGGCCTCCATTGAGTGGATCCGCAACCATGGCGATATCCATGAGGTGATTCTGAGTGGAGGAGACCCCCTGATGGTTGGGAACCGTCGGCTTGACCAGCTGCTGACCGCACTGGAGGCCACTGCCCACCTCAAGACCCTGCGCATCCACACCAGGATGCCGATCATCGTACCCCAGCGGATCGACCCGATACTGGTCCAGCGTCTTCAGCAGAGTCGACTCAGAGTTGTAATGGTGATTCACAGCAACCACCCCAACGAGCTGGACCGAAGTGTCAAAGAGGCACTTGCACCGCTCCGCCACTCCGCAGTAACCCTGCTGAACCAGTCGGTACTGCTCAGGGGGGTCAATGACAAGCTCTCCGTACTGGAGGGGCTCAGCCACAGATTGCACCAGTTTGGCGTACTCCCCTACTACCTCCATCTGCTGGATCGTGTTCAGGGAGGTCACCACTTTGAGGTCGGTGAAGCGCGTGCGCTGGAGCTGATGGAGAAGCTGGGAGAGAGGGTCCCCGGATATCTGCTGCCCCGCCTGGTACGCGAGATCGAGGGGGAGCCACGGAAGATACCGGTTTGAGGATCAACGCCTCTTGCTGGTAAATTTCTTCAACCGCTGACGCTTGCGAACCTGACGATCCGTCAGTTTGTTCCTCTTTCCGGCATAGGGGTTACTGCCGGTCCTGAACTCCAGACGTACCGGAGTGCCGTCCAGAGTGAAGGCCTTGCGGAACTGATTCATCAGGTAACGGCGGTATGCGTTGGGCACAGAGCCAAGCTGATTGCCGTGAATCACTATTCTTGGGGGATTCTGCCCGCCCTGATGGGCATAACGCATCTTGATCCGGTGGCCATGCACCAGCGGTGGTGGATGTGCTGCAACACTCTGCTCCAGAATTCTGGTTAGCTCCGGGGTCTTCATCTCCCGTGTTGCAGAACGGTAGGCCCGATTGACGGTATCAAAGAGGTCACGAATTCCGCTGCCATGGAGTGCAGAGATGGTGTGAATCGTTACGTAATCGAGAAAGTGGAGCCTGCGTTCCAGCTCACTGCGACTGCGCTCACGGTCCGATGGATCCATCCCATCCCACTTATTGAATGCAATGACCAGTGCCCGCCCGGAATCAATCACCATTCCCAGCAGGGTTGCATCCTGATCGGTCATCCCCTCGCGTGCGTCCATTACCATGACCACAACATTGGAGCGCTCTACAGCCTGAAATGCCTTGATCACACTGAACTTCTCCACTGTATCGTGGATCTTTCCCCGCCTCCTCACACCGGCGGTATCGATCAGAACATACTCTCTTCCATCCTCCTCAAACGGCACCTCAATACTGTCACGGGTTGTGCCCGGCATATCATAGGCCAGCAGCCGCTCCTCACCAATCAAGCGGTTGATCAGCGTTGATTTTCCCACATTGGGGCGGCCCACCACAGCAACCCGAACGGCCGACTGCTCTTCGCAAGCATCCTCTTCATCCTCAGGGAATGGTTCAAGTACATTTTCTATCAGACTGAAAACACGATGATTATGTGCTGCGGAAATTGCATATGGTCGGCCCAGCGCAAGGGCGTGAAATTCTGCACTGGCAATATCCTCATCGACCCCTTCACTCTTGTTGACCACCAGATGGACCGGTTTCTTCAGCTGTCGCAGCTCTGCACCAATTGCCTCATCCGCCGCAGTCAACCCGCCTCGACCATCCACCAGAAACAGCACCGCATCCGCCTCCTCCACGGCAACCCAGACCTGACTCTCCATCAGGGATTCGATCCCCTCCGGGTCATCACTGAGTCCCCCGGTATCCACCACCATGTAGGGGCGACCCTCACGGCCCAGTTTTGCAATCCCGTACTGCCGATCGCGGGTCAACCCCGGAAGATCGGCAACCAGCGCATCGCGTGTACCGGTCAGGCGGTTGAAGAGTGTTGATTTGCCCACATTGGGGCGCCCTACCAGGGCGATAACCGGGACCATAATGGGGAGCTAGTCCTGAATGATGGCAGAGAGCTTTCCACTCTGCCCAAAACCGATAACCCCTCCACCATGAGACAGCGGTGGCGCCGAGACCCCCCTGGAATCAATCCTGAAACGCCCCCTGAAATGGCCATCCTCTGCAGCGATCCAGTGCAGGTACCCCTCCTGGTCGCCCACAACCAGATCAACACCAGAGAGAAGTGGTGATGTCAGGTTGCGATCCTCCAACCCATCCTGTTTCCAGAGAGCACTTCCATCCTTTCTGTCAAAGGCCCAGACATTCCCCTCATGATCCGTAAGAAAGAGGTAGGGTCCATAGAGCACCGGGGCCGTGGTTCCACTCAGCTTTCTCTTCCAGAGGATATCCCCCTGTTGACTGTTCAGGGCTGCAAGATCTCCCTGATAGCTGACCACGTAGACAACTCCGTCAGGAGAGACTACGGGATCCGCATCAATATCCACCATGCGCTCAATCTCGGTGCGTCCCCGTGGTGAGGTCACACTCTTGATCCAGAGTTCGCGTCCGTCCTGCAGAGAGAGTGCAACCACCTCGCCACTATCCAGCCCGGCCACAACACGCTCTCCAGCGATCACCGGAGAGCTGGTCCCTCTCAGGGTAAGGACTGGAACCTCACGCTGATACTGCCAGAGCTCTGCGCCACTCTCCTCACTCAGCCCAACCACTCTTCCATCTACGGTACGAACCACAACCACCCCGGAGGAGGCTGCAGCTGGTGCGAGGATCTCGCTCATCAGGGAGCGTGACCAGCGCGCTTCACCGCTCGCCCGATCCATTGCAACCAACTCTCCCGATGCTGTTCCAACATAGAGATTGTTCTCACTCAGCGCCACCCCGGTCATGATCTGCTCCGGCAGTGTACGCTTCCAGATGGCATCCCCTGAGCCGGCATCGATTGCCGCCACCACACCATCCGCAGAGGCCGCATAGATCCTCTCTCCAGCCATCTGGTGGCTGAGACTTGCCCGGAGCTCGTCCGTTCCTGCCCCCACGGAGTGGCTCCATGCCACAGAGGGTTCAATCTCGGAGACAACCTCCTCCAGTGCAGCAGGCTCAAACAGGGTGCCCCCATCCTCGACCCACCCATTGATGGTAGAGCACCCCGTCAGGAGTGTTGCTCCCAACAGCATTGGCAGGCGGACCAGCTTCTGCCCCATTACTTGCTCACCTCAGCCATCTTCATCTCCAGCAATGCAATACGCCCATCAGAGGCGTCAGCAAGCTGGATCGCCTCTGCGTAGGCACTCTGTGCTGCACCCCTCTCCCCCTTCTGACGCAGCGCATCACCCCTGACCTCACTAAAGTGGGATCCATAGATTCCCGACTCGCTGGAGAGGCGGCTCAAGGCGCTCTCTATTTTCCCTTCAGCGAGGTAGATCCGGGCCATCCCAAGCTCTGCCAACTGTCGGGGAGAGTCAAAATCGCTATTCTCCAGTACCCACTGGAGACGAACCCTTGCAGCTGCACTGTCTCCATCCCCGACCTCCATTGCAGCCAGCCCCAGAGCGCCGTTGGCTGCATAGATGGTTCCCGGATACTCCTCAATCAGGCGATCTCCGAAATGCTCGGCCCTCTCGCGATTGTTTTCGATCACTGCAATCTGCATCTGCTCAAACTGTTGTGAGGCGGCTACCCCCTGGCTGTCCACATAGCTATTCCACCCCTTCCAGCCAAAAAGCAGCGCAAGGCCGACAACAATGCCCCCTACGGTAGAGACACCGTTCTCCTTCCACCACTTTTTCAGAACCTCAATCTCTTCCTGGTCTGCCGTATTGAACTCCATCTTCTTCCTCACTAATCCATCTGTTCTCAAACTGTCAGCTGCGAATTATAGCCTGACAAGATCTTCACCACATCATCCAGCGGAACGGTCTGCTGTTCATCTCTGCCCTGCAGATCCTTGATGGTGATGTTCCCACTGCTCAGCTCATCCTCCCCGAGTACCAGCGCAACCCGGGCACCTGAGCGGTCTGCACGCTTGAACTGGGCCTTGAATCCCCCTCCCCCCAGATTGCTGACCAGTCTCAACCCCGGAATCCGGTCTCTCAGCTGCTCGGCAACCCTCAGGCCATCTTCAGCCGCCTGCTCTCCCGCAAGCACCAGATAGGCATCAGGGTGATGGGGCTCAAATCGGTGTGATTGCTCCCCCATCAACTCAACCAGTCTCTCCAGACCGATAGCAAACCCCACTGCCGGTGTCGCCTTGCCACCAATCTGCTCAACCAGGCCATCATAACGCCCCCCGGCACAGATGGTCCCCTGGGCACCCAACAGGTCTGTCACCCACTCAAAAACGGTTCTGCCATAGTAGTCGAGCCCTCTGACCAGCCGGGGGTTGACCTCGTACTCAATCCCCATGGAGTCCAGCAGTGACTTCAGAGAGTCAAAATGGGCACGATCCTCCTCGTTCAGAGAGTCCTCCAGAACAGGTGCCTGTCGAACCAGTTCAGCCATCTCCGGATTCTTGCTGTCCAGGATTCTCAACGGATTGGTCTCCAGTCGACGCTGGCTATCCTCATCCAGCTCTGCATGGTGCGCCCTGAGGTATGCAACCAGCTGCTCCCTGTAGGCCTCACGGGATTCGGCGGAACCGAGAGAGTTGATCTGAAGCGTTACATTACCAATTCCAAGCTCTCTCCAGATCCGGGCAGAGATTGCTATCAGTTCGGCATCAACATCCGGACCCTCAAGCCCGAACACCTCTACCCCCAACTGATGAAACTGACGATATCGGCCGCGCTGGGGGCGCTCATGACGGAACATGGGGCCCATATACCAGAGACGCTGTGTCTGCCCACGCAACAGACTGTTCTCAACCATTGCACGCACACACCCTGCGGTTCCCTCAGGTCGCAGCGTGAGACTCTCCCCATTCCTGTCCTCGAAGGTATACATCTCCTTCTCAACAATATCGGTCACCTCCCCAATCGACCGCTTGAAGAGCTCCGTCTTCTCAACCACCGGCATGCGAATCTCATGGTACCCATAACCCTTGATGGTGTTGCGCATGGTCTCCTCAACGAACTGCCACAGGGGCGAGCTCTCGGGAAGCAGGTCATTCATGCCACGAATGGACTGTATCTTGTTACTCATCTCTCTGTTTCTACTCCGGCCAACTGCTCCCTGATCTGACGCTCCAGATCATCAACCAGCTCGCTATTCTCCGTCTTGTGGTCCGGGACACCGTTGAGGTAGATCAGGTTGGGTTCCCCTCCTGTTACCGCAACCTGGACCTCTTTCGCCTCGCCAGGCCCATTGACCACACATCCAATTACAGCCACATTAATGGGCTCGATAATATCCTCAAGCCGCTCCTCCAGTGCATTGACCGTGGCAACGACATCAAAATTCTGCCTGGAGCAGGAGGGGCAGGCAATCAGATTCACCCCCTTGCTACGAAGGTGGAGGCTTTTCAAAATATCAAAGCCAACCCGGATCTCCTCAACCGGATCCGCTGCAAGAGAGACCCGAATGGTATCTCCAATCCCCTCGGAGAGCAGCATCCCCAGGCCAATCGATGATTTGACAGCACCGCTTCTCAGTCCACCCGCCTCGGTGATACCAAGATGGAGTGGCTGCTCAATCTGGTCCGCCAACAGGCGGTAGGCCGCTACGGTCATTGGAACATCCGAGGCCTTCAGACTCACCTTGTATTCCTGAAAATCGAGACGATCCAGATAGTCGATATGGCGCAACGCTGACTCTGCCATCGCCTCTGGTGTAGGCTCCCGGTACTTCTTCTGCAGATCTTTCTCCAGCGATCCGGCATTGACACCGATACGAATGGGAATCCCATGGTCACGAGCTGAGGCAACCACCTCTCGCACCCGCTCCTCCCTGCCGATATTCCCGGGGTTGATCCGCAGACAATCCACCCCCAGCTCCGCAACCCGAAGCGCAATCCTGTAGTCAAAATGGATATCGGCAACCAGCGGAATATCGCACCGCGCCCTGATTGCCCCGAAGGCCTCTGCTGCCTCCATGTCGGGAATCGAGATGCGTACAATATCTGCACCTGCTCTCTGCAACCGCTCCACCTGCCTTACGGTTGACTCCACATCAACCGTATCGGTATTGGTCATGCTCTGGACAGAGATTGGGGCATCCCCCCCAACCGCCACACCCCCTACATCAATCTTTCGGGAGCGCCTGCGCACAATGGGAAATGGTGAGGCCAACCACTACTCTCCCAAAACAAAATGGACGGTGCCGTCATCATTGATATAGTTCAGGAAATCAAACTCCTCACCATTGAACTTGACCCTCACCCTGCTCTTGCCAAGGCTGACCTCAAGCGGGAGCGGCCCCTCGACATCCTTGATCACCCCCGCATTGACCATCCCCTTCACCGGAACACGCCCCAGTCCATCCCTGATCTGGGTCCAGGCCCCATCAATATACTGGATGGTTACGGTCCCTCTTGGAACGGACATTGGATCAATTTCCGGAGATTTCGAGACAGCTGTGACAGACTGGCTCTCCTGGGGTCTGCTCATGGTCTGATCAGCCACCACCTCGGCGGGGCCCTCTTTCTGGGCAGATTGCGCAACACCCTTGTTATCCGTCACCGCCTCGACAGCAATCTCCTGCCCGGATGGTGACTCATCACCGGAAAGTACCCACAGCACCAGCCCGACCACCAGGAGCGGGGCAACCGCATAAAGCGGGTTCTCACGAACCCGGCCCACCAACCGGGCTGCCAGGGCACCAGCCTGACCGATGAGCGGTTTCAGCCGCTCAAGGTCAAGGTTCACTGACGGGGTAGCGATCCGCTTCTTCCCCGCCAGGCTGCCCTCCAGTGTGGTGGCACTGGTACGCACCTCATCCGCCTTGATCTTGACCCCAAGGTGGCGTGCATAGTTTCGGGTGAAGCCCTTGTAAAACACATCGGGCAGACCATGGGGTGGGCCACTCCCCTCCTCAATCGAGAGCAGGACCGAGGATTCAACTTTCAGGTGGTGAGCAATGTCCTCAAGCTCGAGATTCTGCTCCATCCGCTCTGCACGCAACCTCTCCCCAAGCGGCTTCTCAAACAGCTCTCCCTGAACAGAATCGCTTCCAGCGGCATCACTCTCTTCCTTCATCTCAACCTCGCTCATCTCTTCTCCTCTCCACAAATTTCACGGTTCCTGTTGGCAATCTCAGGAGTCCCGTATGCAGGGTTTGTCACTGCCATCTGGAAGTAACTCAGTGCCTCGTCAACCCGCCCCAATCGACAGAGCAGAACCCCATATCCATTCTGTGCCTCCGGATAGGGGGTACTCCTCTCCAGTGAACGCAGGAAATGGTGCTCAGACAACTCGGCATTCTCCTCCCTGAGATGGAGCAGTGCCAGCGCATAGTGTACCTCAGCTCTCGAGGGGGCAGTGGTCAACGCCTTCTCGAGATGAATCCGGGCCAGATCCAGTCGCTCCTGCTCCATGTAGGCAACCCCGAGTTCCAGCTGTGATTCTGCCATGGTTTGAGACTCTTTTGTCCCCCCCGTACTACAGCCAACCAAAATGAGGGCCACCAGGGCAGGCAGAAAAGATACCCTTTCTGAACTAACTGCCATCTGCGGGCAAGCTCCTTCGTGTCCGATCCTCAAACTGGCCTGCCAGCTGGCCACAGGCGGCCTCAATATCCTCCCCTCGGGTCTTTCGGGTCACTGTGGTGATCCCGGCTCGAATCAGGATGGAGCGGAAGCGGTCAATGGCCTCCGGCTCGGAGCGTCGGTACTTTCCACCTGGGTAGGGGTTGTAGGGGATCAGATTTACCTTCGATGGAACAGCGCGAAGGCGCTTGACCATTGCCCTGGCATCCTCAGCGGTGTCATTGACTCCACCCAGCATAATATATTCGATGGTCACTCGACTCCTGGGTGAACCCTCAACATAGCGCCTGCAGGCCTCCATCAACTCCTCCAGCGGATACTTCCGGTTGATCGGTACCAGCTGATCTCTTAGCGTGTTGTTTGTTGCATGGAGGGAGAGTGCAAGACTGACATGACACACCTCTTTGAGCCGATCCATCATCGGGACAACACCGGCGGTACTCAGGGTGATCCGCCTGCGGGAGAGTCCATAGGCGAAATCCTCCATCATCAACTCCATTGCGGAGACTACGGCATCAAAGTTGAGCAGTGGCTCCCCCATTCCCATCATCACCACATTGGTAATGACCCGTTGATGAGATCCCGGGCCCTCGCGACCAAGCAACCGGTCTGCGATCCAGAGCTGCCCTATGATCTCGGCCGACGAGAGGTTACGGCTATAGCCATGTTGCGCGGTATTGCAGAAGGTGCAGTTGAGAGAACATCCAACCTGGGAGGAGAGACAGAGTGTCCCTCGCTCCCCCTCCGGAATGAATACGGTCTCAACCGAGTTTCCATCCTCCAGACGAAGCAGCCATTTTCGTGTTCCATCCCCGGAAATCCGGTCCGCGATCACCTCCGGAACCTCAACCAGAGCGAGTTCAGAGAGCTTCTCACGCAGCGACTTGCTCAGATTTGTCATCTGCCTGAAATCGACCACCCCCTGCTGGTGGATCCACTTCAGAACCTGAGAGGCACGAAAGGCCTTCTCACCATGTTCGGTGAAGAAGGCCTCCATTTGGGGGCGGTTAAGCCCCAGTAGATTCGTTGCTGCCATTAAGACAGGTTCTCAGGCTGCTCCACAATGGCTACAGGATAGAGAGATCGTGCCATTGTAGAGCATACCGCAATGGTTAACGGGTACGCTCACAGACCCCGTCATCACCAAAGAAGAACTTGATCTCCTCGGCAGCAGTCTCCGGCGCATCGGATCCGTGAACGGCATTCTCGTCAACGGTCGTTGCAAAATCTGCACGAATGGTCCCCTCAGCGGCCTCTGCCGGGTTGGTTGCACCCATGATCTCACGATTTTTCATGATCGCATTCTCACCCTCCAGAACCTGAACCATTACAGGGCCAGAGGTCATGAACTCAATCAGGTCATTGTAGAAGGGGCGCTCCTTGTGTACCGCGTAAAAGCCACCTGCCTGCTCCTTCGTCAGGTGGAGCATTCTGGAAGCCACGATTCGCAGTCCATTGGACTCGAAACGGGAATAGATCTTGCCAATTACATTCTTGGCAACAGCATCAGGCTTGATAATCGAAAAAGTGCGTTCAATCGCCATGGGGTCTCTTCTCCATAAAAAATCAACCCGCTTGAGTGCGGGTCTATATCGTCAAAATTCGAGCGCAGATTTTACCACC
>CAYFMF010000042.1:0-14605 GCA_964344135.1 uncultured Piscirickettsiaceae bacterium | reverse complement strand
TTCCAGAATCCCTTTTTCAGGGTTCCGTAGACAAAAAGCCGGAGATGGTTGTCGTTATTCTTCATGCTTTCACTCCTTCGGGTAAGGTTCCTTTGCGTTCCTGACAGACAAATCTGAATGGATGGCTCTGCCACTCTTTGAGGGCTTCATGGCGGAAGGTCAGCATGGTGAGCGGTGGAATTTCCAGTTCTCGCCAGCCATGCAGGTCATCCAGAGCGGCTTCGATGTATTCCGGTTCCGAGGCGTAGAGCACCGCCCGGTGTTTGCGGCTGTAACGCAGCGACAGCGGCTTGTTCCCCTTGATGACGGTAATGGCCCCGGGATCGAGCCGCGAGGCCAGCACGGCGCTCATTTGGCCCCGACACAGGCGCAGGGCCTTGCGGAAGCCTCGGCCGTCGATGGTTCCATGGGAATATGAAAAAATCGAACACACCTTTTTACAAGGGCAAGCAGTCGTAAAACGATTATGGGCTATCAAGCAAGGGGAACCGGAAGTAGAAATTAAGAAGAGCGATCTATTTGGATACAATCTTACCAATGCAATTGCGGCAACGATCTGCTTGAGAGACCTTCTTCGAGCAAATGTATTTTATCCCGGCTCGATACCTGAGAATGATTTTAGTGCCTTGGAACGGTCACTTCTCGAGTGGATTAACCATTCAGTTGAAAAAGAGCCTTTGCTAAAAAAAATATACGGTCAGTTATTTACGGATGAATCATCCGAAGCCACAAATCCTTTGGATACTCTGTCAGCATTCTATTCTGTAATGTTGCTCCATCATCCAGACATGCCTGAAATCAAAGCTGACTCAGGAAAAACAAAAGAATCAATTTCTGAGGTTATGAATAAATGCCTTGATGACTCGCTGCAGCCGATCCAAGAAGCACGCGACTATATCGTCAACGCAAAGCTGAGGAGCTGTATATACCCAACACCAGAAGGTAATACCCAGTATCGTTCTGCAGCAAGGTACTTCATGATGCTCCGAGAATACTGGATGCTTTGCCAAAAAGCTGTTACTGACCGAACCAGTCATCATGTGGCCTGGCACCCATACCCCCTGTCAACCATTGTGATTAATTTGAAGCACCGGATTGACACTTGTATCAAGGGGATGTCTGAAACGGGATCTGACATTCCACCTGATATTCAAAGTGACATGGATTATCTGGTGGAAGCCTTATTGCATTGGGATGTTGATGAATTCAGTATTGGTGGTGAGGATTTGCTAAACAAGATCCAATCTGTCGCTTTGTGGATAGAAGAAACGGATATTCAAGTTGGTCGATCACTCTCAGCAATGATCCCTGAAGAGCAGACTTATATCGAACACGCACACCAACTCTTCGAGAAATACAACAAGGATGCCAAGGCTGCTTTTCAAAAGATGTTGAGCAACGCTGACAAGCAAGCCGCACAGTACAAAAAGGACACTCAAGCGGAGAGTCCGAAAGAAAAAAACGGTGAGACCTTCCCGCTGCCCCAAGGAGCTAAATGGAGCGATCTTACAATTGAATTTTCAGATGGCCATGTAGTCTCTGTTAAGTTTCAAGAAAAGCGCAAACGCTTTACATACGCACAAATGGGGATGGTTTGTAGCAAAAGTGGAAACCCCAATAAGCAATGGGATCTACTGAAAGCTTTTGCTGAATCACATGGCCTGATCGATTGGCAAAACCGGTTTGCCTCCGACAAGCTCAAAAAACAGAAGCAAGAACTTTCCAAACGCCTCCGGGATTTTTTTCGGCTCGAAGAAGACCCAATCGAGTGGGTCAAAGGTGAAAAATCCTACCGGTGCCTATTCACAATCAAGCCTGAAGGAGCTGATGATTATTGATTCAGGGCGTTGGAAATCCGAATAAATATCACTTCCCGAATCCTGCGAGAGACTTTTGGTTTGTGAAAACGGGTGGTTTGCCCCGACCATTTGAGGTCTTAACACAACCGCAAAATGCCGTCATTCGGCTAAATGCTTAATCTGAAAGGATATCTGTAACCGGACGCGTGTCGGACCCTGTCCGAAGAAAACGGAGAATACCGGCCCAAACAGAGAATGAACGTTGGGAGAATGGAGAGAATCTGGTGGCTGGAGAGAGGTTCCTGAAAGATGTCAAAACGGCCGAAACCCTTTGAATACAAGGGGAAAAAGAAAACCCGTCACCCCAGAGAATCACTCTGGAGAGACGGGTTGTCTTTTTTCAAATGGTGGAGATGGCGGGAGTCGAACCCGCGTCCGCAAATCCTCCGCCTTCGGCTCTACATGCTTATCCCAGTCTATTCGTTTAGTTACCAGCTACCCGACGGGCAGGGAGAACCGATAACGAGTCTGGATCAGTTTTAGCGAATCCACACCAGACATGCTTCATCGCGATCCTATGAGAGTCGACGCCTGGAATCTGAACGCATAAGCACGGCTTCAGTCAGACGGCACACAACAGGTGTTTAGGCTGCGAGTGCGTAGTTGTCGTCGTTGGCAACTATAAGTTTGCAGAGTGATTTACGAGGTTTCTACATCCTCGGCATGCACCTCAGGTTTTGTAACCCACGTCGAAGCCAGGTCATCCCCAAAGTGATCGTTAGAGTATTGTAACCGGGAAAAGTTCCGTGTGACATCGGAGTTGTTAATGGAGACTAAAAGCGGTTGATCAGGAGTGTTTCATGATCCTGCTCTGTTCCCGCTTCCAGTCCCGCTCCTTGAGGGCGGCCCGTTTGTCATGGGCCTGTTTGCCCTTGGCAAGTCCAATCTCCAGTTTGGCCCTTCCCCGGCTCCAGTAGAGGGCCAGTGGGACCAGGGTATACCCCTTGCGGTCGACCAGGCCAATCAGTCGATCCAGCTCCCTTCTGTGCATCAATAGCTTGCGGCTGCGCAGCGGGTCTGGGTGGATATGGCTTGAGGCTGTGGAGAGCGGAGCGATATGAGCACCAAACAGGTAGGCCTCGCCATCCTTGATCAGCACATAGCTCTCCTTGATCTGGATTCGACCCTCGCGCAGGCTCTTCACCTCCCACCCCTGAAGGGCGACTCCCGCCTCGTAACTCTCCTCGATAAAGAAGTCGTGGCGGGCCTTTTTGTTCAGGGCAATGGTATTGCCGCCTGGCCTCTTCTGCTTTTTTGTTTTTGCCATGGTTCGATTATACCCGGATCCACATATAGAACTGTGGATGAGAGTGCAACATATTGATTCGTAGGGCAACATTATGACTGCGTGGTGTACTTATTGATACACCCAAAGGAATAAGGATTTCCATACGGATCAAGAGGTTGCGCTATCGTCGCGGTCTCTATATGCGGATCCGGGTTATACCTGTGGATTGAGAAACAGTGATCGATCAGTCACAATGGTCCGGTGGATTGAAAACAAGAGGTGATGAGTGATGGCTGAGGCGCGCAAATCGATACATGGTCAGTGGTCCTCCCGCTGGGCCTTTGTGCTGGCTGCAACCGGTTCTGCGGTTGGGCTCGGTAATGTCTGGAAGTTCCCCTATATTACGGGTGAGAATGGTGGTGGTGCCTTTGTGTTGGTCTACCTGCTCTGTATTGTAGTGGTGGGTATTCCCGTGATGATGTCAGAGATCATGCTGGGGCGCAGGGGGCGCCAGAGTCCAATCAACACCATGCGCACCCTGGCCCGCGAGGAGGGGCGTAGTGAGCATTGGCAGTTTCTTGGTTTTACCGGTGTGCTGGCCGGCTTCCTGATCCTCTCCTTCTATAGTGTGATTGCGGGGTGGGCGCTCGCCTATGTGGTTGAGGCGGTCAGTGGTGCCTTCTCTTCAGTTACTGCGGAGCAGTCGGGGGAGATGTTTGGCGGGATGGTCTCCAATCCTGGGGTACAGCTCTTCTGGCACACCCTCTTTATGGGGATGACCATGTTTGTGGTGGCACGTGGTGTGCGTGAGGGGCTGGAGCGGGCCGTCCGCCTGCTGATGCCTGCACTCTTTGTGTTGTTGCTGGTTCTGGTAGGTTATGCGATGAATTCCGGGGGGTTTGCACAGGGTCTCGATTTCCTCTTCACGCCCGATTTCAGCAAGATCTCCACGGAAGGGGTGCTGACCGCGCTGGGGCATGCCTTCTTTACCCTCAGTCTGGGCATGGGGGCAATCATGATCTATGGCTCCTACCTGCCTGAGAATGTCTCTATCACCCGTGCAACCTTTACCGTCGCCATTGCCGATACGGTGGTTGCCCTGTTGGCCGGGATGGCAATCTTCCCGATCGTCTTTGCCAACAGTCTGGAGCCGGGGGCGGGTCCGGGGCTGATCTTCCAGACCCTTCCAGTGGCCTTTGGAGCGATGCCGGGCGGCCTCTTTTTCGGAACCCTCTTCTTTGTGCTGCTGGTCTTCGCCGCCTGGAGCTCCGCAATCTCCATCATCGAGCCGGTTGTGGCATGGCTGGTGGAGAGTCGGGGCATGGGGAGAAAGCAGGCTGCGGTTGTATCAGGCGCGGTGACCTGGGCACTGGGGATCACCACCATTCTCTCCTTCAATCTCTGGTCGGAGGTGAAGTGGCTGGACAAGACCATCTTTGATCTGTTGGATTATCTTACCGCCAACATCATGTTGCCGCTGGGTGGGCTGATGATTGCCCTGTTTGCAGGGTGGGCGATGAGGAAGAGCCACTCCAAGGGTGAGTTGGGGCTCCACGAAAGCGGCTATCAGCGCTGGCGTCTCCTGATCCGTTACCTGACACCTGTTGCGATCATCCTGGTCTTCCTCAATGCGGTTGAGTTGATTTGAGCATGGCAACAGTGATTGCTGAACAGGAGTAGTACCATCACGGATTCAGTGACAACGGTCCAGAGGAGTGCACTCGTACCCCACTCCGCGATGGAGATGTATGTATTGGTGGATGATGTCCCCTCCTATCCACAGTTCCTTCCCTGGTGTGGGGGGAGCCGTGTGTTGGAGCAGGAGGAAGAGGAGAAGGTGGCAGAGGTGGATATCGCCTTCAAGGGGGTCAATCGCTCATTTGCCACCCGCAACCGACTGGAGCCGGGGAGGGGGATCGAGATGACCCTGGTGGATGGCCCCTTCAGATCGCTGTATGGACGTTGGGACTTTTCACCGCTCAGTGGTGAGGCGTGCAAGGTCTCTCTGGTGGTTGAGTTCGAGTTTTCGAACCGCCTGGTTGGGGCAACGGTTGGCCCACTCTTCAGTCAGATTGCTGGCTCAATGGTGGATGCATTTGTTAAGCGGGCAACAGAGGTGTATGGCAATGGATAGTGCTGAGAGAGTGGATGAGGGAATTCTGGTAGAGGTTGCCTATGCGCACCCTGATGAGCAGGTGATTCTTGAGCTGATGGTGGAGCCGGGAACGACACTGGAGCAGGCGGTAGAGAGATCCGGCATTGTGGGACGTTTTCCCGAGATTGAGTTTGAGAAGGTAAAGATGGGGCTCTTTGGGAAGATCGCCAAGCGGGACCGGGTACTACAGGAGCGTGACCGGGTAGAGATCTACCGCCCGCTGATTGCGGATCCCAAGGAGGTGCGTCGTCAGCGCGCTGCAGCAGGGAAAAAGATGAAGAAGGGGGGAGGTGAGGCCTGAGAGGCTATTTCAGAACCTCCAGATCCCCAATCTCGACACTCACCTCCGGTTTGGGTGCAGTTGCAGGCATCAGGTCACCCTCGATGCGAGTCAGTTTTCCCTGGTCAAAAAAGAGGGTGATTCGCTCTTTTTCTACCATTTCCCCCTCACTCTTTCTGCTGGAGTAGTAGTCCCAGCGCTGTTGATGGAAGGTGTCCACAATCAGTGGCGAACCCATGATGTAGCGAACCTGCCGCATCTCCATTCCCGGTTTTAGCTGGTCCACCATCTTCTGCTCAACAATGTTTCCCTGATGGATGTCGGCACGATAGATCCCCGGTATGGAGGGGAGGGTGAGATCAGGCATGGAGAGCTGCATCTCGGGGATCTCTCCGATGGTTCTGCTTAGCAGGTTGCCCTCGGTCGTCTCTCTGGTTGTTGAGCACCCCTGAAGCAGTGTTGCAAGGAGAAGGGCAAGGATGAGATTACTTTTCATTTCGTTTATTATAGTAGCAATGAGCTGAGGTGGATAATCATACCCAAACCATTTCAGTTTTGTATCGACAGGGGAATTATAGACGATGTCAGATCAGAGAGCAGTAGAGGAGTTGTCGCGGCGAGATGAATTGAAAGGGGTTGGCCTGAAGGTAACGCTGCCCCGGATGAAGATTCTCGATCTGCTGGAAAAGAGCGAAAAGATCCATGTGAGTGCAGAGGATGTCTATCGGCGGCTTCTGGATATGGGAGAGGATATCGGCCTTGCAACCGTCTATCGGGTATTGACTCAGTTTGAGGGGGCAGGTCTGGTCAAGCGTCACCACTTTGATACGGGACACTCGGTGTTTGAGCTGGAGCGAGGGGATCATCACGATCACCTGCTCTGTATCAAGTGTGGTCAGGTCGAGGAGTTTGTGGATGACATGATTGAGAAGCACCAGAAGTCGATTGCAAAGCAGCGGGGGTTTGCAATCACGGACCACTCTCTGGTGATCTATGGTATCTGCAAGAGGTGTCAGTAGTTCAGAGGTTCCTCAACCTGATCCAAGCATCTCTCGTGCATGGGCACGGCTCTGCGAGGTGATCCTGACGCCACCCAGCATGCGTGCGATCTCCTCAATCCGCTGTTCACCGTCCAGCGGGATGATTCTGCTGACTGTCCCCTGCTGATCATTGTCCGCCGTTTCAGGGCTGGATCTGTCGCTTGCCTTCTCGATTCTTATCTGCTGATGCCCACAGGCAGCCACCTGTGGAAGGTGGGTTACACAGAGAATCTGGGCATGGTTGCCCAAGGTGTGCAGTTTCTGTCCGATGCGTTCCGCCGTTCCCCCTCCAACACCACTATCCACCTCATCAAAGATAAGTGTTGGTGTCTGCCCCTGGCTGGCAGAGGCAATCTGGATAGCAAGACTGATTCGGGAGAGCTCGCCACCTGAGGCAATCTTTGCCAGTGGCTGGGAAGGTGATCCACTGTTGGTGGTGACAAGAAACTGGATCTCGTCACGGCCACTGGAACGGAACTCCCTGTTGGAGAGCTGGGAGAGAGAGATCCTGAACTCGCCCTGTTCCATTCCCAATGCCTGAATCTCCAGGCTGACCTCCTGCTCCAGCCTCAGAGCTGCCTCCCTGCGCAGCTGGTGCAGCTGTTCTGCGGTATCGGAGCAGTTGGAATGGGCCTTCTCGATCTTCTCCTCGATCTCACCCAGTTGTTGTGCTGTGGAGAGTAGCTGCTCCAGCTGTTGCTGCAGCTCGTGGTGTTTTTCCGGAAGCGCATTGCCACTGCAGCGATGTTTTCTTGCCAGGTCCGATATTGTGGAGAGTCGTTGATTGAGCCACTGCAGGCGCTCCGGGTCCAGGGTGTACTGTTCGGTTTGCCTCTGAAGCTCGGAGGCAGTCTCGTCTGCCTGCAGGGCGGAATCCAGTAGCCTCTCACGCAGGGGTTGAATGGCCGGGTCGAGTGGCTCCAGTGACTCCAGTTGGGTAATTGTGCGGTAGAGCTGCTGAACAGCGCTCTGCTCACTCTCACCGTTCAGCAGTTGGAGTGCCAGTTGGCTCCTCTCCAGTAGCTGCTCCCCATTGGCAAGCCGGGACTGCTCCTCCTCCAGCTGTTGGAGCTCATCTGGCATCAATCCCAGCTGGTCAAGTTCCTGCAGCTGAAACTGAAGCAGGGTGGCCCGGTCATGGCGTTCGGCCTCATTCTGTTCAAGGGTACTCTTCTCGTTAACCAGCTGCCTCCAGCATTGGAACTGTTGTGCCATCTGTTCCAGTAGTGAGTCAGTACCGGCATAGCGGTCCAGCAGGCGCAGCTGCTCATCGCTCTTGAGCAGCCTCTGGTGTGCGTGCTGGCCCTGGATGTCGATCAAGAGCGAGGAGAGGTCACGCAGTGACTGTGTTGTGCTGGGGACTCCATTGATATAGGCCCTGGAGCGGCCATCGGCGCGGATCACCCTGCGAAGGATCAGCTCTTGCGGGTCGGACCTCTCCAGCTCATGTTGCGCCATCCATGCAGTGACCTCCGGTGTTACCTCCTGAAATGTGGCCACAATCTCGGCCTGGTCACAGCCATGGCGAATCAGGCGGCTCTCTGCGCGGTTGCCCATGGCGAGGCCGAGTGCATCAAAGATGATCGATTTCCCGGCTCCGGTCTCACCCGTCAGTATGGTCAGCCCGGAGTGCCATTCAATCTCTGTCTCCGTAACCAGTACAAAGTTACGAATAAAGAGGTGGGTGAGCATTTACCTGACTCCTGTGTGAATTGTTTCGAAAGTGTTGGCCGTTCTGATCAGCGGCTCTCTGTTACAGGGGTTGGGTGCTATCCAGACCACCCCAGTTTCTGTCGCAGCACCTGAAATGAGCCGTAGCTGGAGGGGTGGATCAGCTGGATGGCGTGGCTGTAGCGCTCAATCAGAACCTTGTCTCCCGCCACCAGGGCCTCATTGCTCTGACCGTCACGGGTTACCTGTGCATGCCCGCTGGGACCCATGATGGTGATTTCGATCCTGCTGTCTCCAGGGACCACAATGGGACGGTTGCTCAATGTGTGTGGGCAGATGGGAACCAGTACCATCGCCTTGAGCGTGGGTGCAAGAAGGGGGCCGCCGCCCGAGAGTGCGTAGGCGGTAGAGCCGGTCGGTGTGGAGACAATCAGTCCGTCCGAGCGCTGGCGGTTGACGAATTCACCATTGATATGGGTCTCAAACTCGATCATGCGCGCAATGTCCATTTTGTGGATCACTACATCATTCAGTGCCGGCCCCTCGGCATGATATTCGCCATCACGCAGGATATGGCTGGTCAGAAGGCATCGTCTCTCCTCGATAAAGTCCCCATTGAGAATGGGTTCCATATGGGTGTCGATCTGTGTCGGGGCAATATCGGTCAGGAACCCCAGTCGCCCCAGATTGATGCCCAGCATCGGGATATCAAAACGGGCAAGGGAGCGTGCGGCATTGAGAAAGGAACCATCACCGCCAACAATGATGGCAAGATCACACTGTTCCCCCATCTCCTCACGGGTAACAACTGGAAGGTTGTTCTCAGGGTGTCGTTCGGCTGTATCCTGATCAAGAAAGAGCTCCAGCTCCTTCTCCAGCAGGCAGCGTGTGAGGGAGAGCAGGGTCTCGCCAACAGTGGGGGCCCCATACTTTCCTATGATTCCGACCTTTCGGAACTGATATCCCATGGTTGTTGCTTCCCCTGTAACTGCCGATTTTTCTCTGGTGGTGGCACTCTGGGTGGTCGAGTGCTAATCTTCGCCTCTTTTCATAATCTTAAACGCTTTGGCATCTTTTGGCACCACTTATATGAGTAGTGAGATCTCACTAACCGAACGTGCGCAGCACCTGTTGAAGGTCCTGGTTGAACACCATATTCGTGATGGGCGCCCTGTCGGATCGACCACGCTCTCCAGAGAGGCCGGATTACGGGTCAGTGCAGCGACGATTCGCAATACGATGTCTGATCTGGAGAAGCTTGGGCTGATTCAGTCACCTCACACCTCTGCGGGCCGTATCCCTACCCAGAAGGGGTATCGCCTCTTTGTGGACAACCTGGTCAAGGTTCAGCCACTGGAGAGCATTCAGGTCAATCAGCTGGAGAAGGAGATCTCCGGTATCGAGAAGAGCACGGCCGAGATACTCTCGACCACCTCCTCACTGCTCTCACAACTGACCCAGATGGCCAGTGTGGTGATGATCCCAAGGCAGGAGCGGATGGTGCTGCGCCAGCTGGAGTTTCTCTCCCTCTCGGAGGGGCGGGTGCTGGCCATTCTGGTGACCAATGGGAATGAGGTGCAGAACCGTATCCTGAAGACGGAGCGGACCTTCTCTGAGTCCGAGCTGCGACAGGCGGCAAACTGGTTCAACCAGACCTTTGCCGGAGAGGATCTCTCTACTGTTCGTGAGCGGCTGGTGCAGGAGCTGGAACGCTCCAGAAGCGAGATGGATGGGGCGATGCAGGGGATTGTAAGGATGGCCCAGCAGGCTGTGACCCGGGAGGAGAAGGGTCGTGAGGATGTGATGGTCTCGGGACGTTCCAATCTGATGGAGTACAGCGAGCTCTATGAGATGGACCGCCTGCGCCAGCTCTTTAACGCCTTCAATGAGAAGCGGGACATGATTCACCTGCTGGACCAGTGCATGGAGGCGGACGGGGTTCAGGTATTTATCGGGGAGGAGTCTGGGTACAGCCTGTTTGATGACTGCAGTGTGGTGACGGCACCCTACCACCATGAGGATGAGGTGGTTGGGGTTCTGGGAGTAATCGGCCCCACCCGCATGGCCTATGACCGGGTCATCCCTGTAGTTGACGTGACAGCAAAAGTTTTGGGCTCTGCCTTGAATTCGACGAGGTAGCCCCCATTCAGGTAGGAGACTGTCGGATTTGCCGGGCAAGATACCAGGCAGACACTATTTTCTGGAAGTAACAAGGATGTTGGAATGAGTAGAGAGGATACAGCGGCTCCTGTTGAAGAGGAGCACCCTGAGCAGGAAGAGGGCGTGGCAGCAGATCATCAGTTATCAGAGGATGAGCACGTTGAGGAGGTTGCTGAGTCAGACGAGGGGGCAGGCCCGGATGAGGAAGAGTCTGAGCTCTCTGAGCTGGAACAGGCACAAGCCAGGGTTGCAGAGGTCAGGGATCGCATGGCCCGCCTTCAGGCCGAGATGGAGAATCTTCGCAAGAGAACCGCACGGGATGTTGAGAATGCGCACAAGTTTGCACTGGAATCCTTCTCCAGAGAGTTGTTGACGGTTGCCGACAGCATGGATCTGGGGCTCAATGCGGCTCGGGAGACGGAGGAGGTTGCCTCCATTCTTGAGGGGATGGAGCTGACGCGCAAGCAGATGCTGGGGGTTATGGAGAAGTTCAATGTCGAGATCATGGACGCACAGGGGGTCCGTTTTGACCCGGAGCAGCATGAGGCGATGACCATGGTTCCCAATCCGGAGATGGAGCCCAATACAGTGATGGATGTGATTCAGAAAGGGTATACCCTCAATGGGCGTCTGTTGCGCCCTGCCCGGGTGATTGTGAGCTCATAGAAAGATTGTCTTGAAATGGCAAAAAGAGCCCCCATATCAGGGGAAGACAACGGAATTAACTGAAGTAACTGATTGAAAGAATTGAAACTGGAGAGAGAAGATTATGGGAAAGATTATCGGAATTGACCTCGGAACCACCAACTCCTGTGTTGCGGTGCTGGAGGGTGACAAGGCGCGTGTTATCGAGAATAGCGAAGGTGCGCGCACCACGCCATCCGTGATCGGTTATACCGGTGATGGAGAGGTGCTGGTTGGCCAGGCGGCAAAGCGTCAGGCCGTCACCAATCCCCACAATACCCTGTTTGCAATCAAGCGACTGATTGGGCGTCGCTTTGAGGATAAAGTGGTCCAGAAGGATATTGATCTGGTCCCCTACAAGATTGTGAAGGCGGACAATGGCGATGCCTGGGTGCAGGTCGGTGATGACAAGATGGCTGCCCCTGAGGTCTCTGCCCGTGTCTTGCAGAAGATGAAGAAGACGGCGGAGGAGTATCTGGGTGAGGCGGTTACAGAGGCGGTGGTCACCGTACCGGCCTACTTCAATGACTCACAGCGTCAGGCCACCAAGGATGCAGGAAAGATTGCCGGCCTTGATGTAAAGCGTATCATCAATGAGCCCACAGCGGCGGCACTGGCCTACGGAATGGACAAGAAGGAGGGGGACCGTACCATCGCCGTCTATGATCTGGGTGGTGGTACCTTTGATATCTCCATTATCGAGATTGCCGAGATTGATGGAGAGCACCAGTTTGAGGTGCTGGCAACCAACGGTGATACCTTCCTCGGTGGTGAGGACTTTGATAATCGCATCATGGATTATCTGGTAGAGGAGTTCAAGAAGGAGCAGGCGGTGGATCTTTCCGCTGATCCAATGGCTCTGCAGCGCCTGAAAGAGGCGGCGGAGAAGGCAAAGATCGAGCTCTCCTCCAGCCAGCAGACCGATATCAATCTACCCTACATCACTGCAGATGCATCTGGACCCAAGCATATGAATATCAAGATGACCCGGGCCAAGCTGGAGTCTCTGGTTGATGATCTGGTACAGCGCTCCATTGAGCCATGCCGTGTTGCACTCAAGGATGCCGGGCTCTCTGCCTCCGATATCGGTGATGTCATCCTGGTGGGTGGGCAGACCCGTATGCCGAAGGTACAGGAGCAGGTGCAGGCCTTCTTTGGGCGTGAGCCACGCAGGGATGTGAATCCTGATGAGGCGGTGGCGATGGGTGCTGCGATCCAGGGTGGTGTGCTTTCGGGTGATGTCAACGATGTTCTGCTGCTGGATGTGACGCCACTCTCTCTCGGTATCGAGACGCTGGGTGGGGTAATGACCAAGCTGATTGACAAGAACACAACAATCCCAACCAAGGCGCAGCAGGTGTTCTCAACTGCGGATGACAACCAGAGTGCGGTTACGGTCCATGTGCTGCAGGGTGAGCGTGAGCAGGCGGCGGCCAACAAGTCACTGGGCCGTTTTGACCTGACTGACATCCCGCCTGCCCCGCGTGGAACGCCACAGATTGAGGTAAGTCTCGATATCGATGCCAATGGAATTCTCAACGTCTCTGCCAAGGACAAGGCTACTGGCAAGGAGCAGTCCATTGTCATCAAGGCCTCCAGTGGTCTCAGTGATGACGAGATCGAGAAGATGGTTCGCGATGCCGAGTCCCATGCAGACGAGGATCGGAAGTTCCAGGAGCTGGTCACTGCACGCAATCAGGCGGATGCGCTGATCCACTCCACCCGCAAGGCGATGGAAGAGGCGGGTGACAAGGTTGAGGCTGATGAGAAGAGCGCCATTGATGCCGCCATCTCTGATCTGGAATCTGTGATGCAGGGCGATGATGCCGCTGTTATTGAGGAGAAGACCAAGGCCCTGACAGAGGCCTCCTCGAAGATGGCGGAGCGGATGTATAGCCAGGCGGGTGAGGGGGCGGCACCAGGTGCTGGTCCAGCAGATGCAGCTGCATCCGCGGCGCAGGATGATGATGTGGTTGATGCGGAGTTTGAAGAGGTTGACGACAAGAAGTAACTCTTTCTGAAGCCGTCTTGTAACCACAGAGGGCACAGAGTACACAGAGATTTTTCATTCATGCTCTGTGCTCTCTGTGTCCTCTGTGGTTTGATGCTGTTTGATGTTTTGGTTTTAAAAGTCTAATTAATTCACTGAAATATATGTCAAAAAGAGATTACTACGAAGTGCTTGGGGTGGATCGCAATGCCAGTGAGGGTGATCTGAAGAAGGCCTATCGTCGCATGGCGATGAAATACCACCCGGATCGCAACCCTGGTGAGGAGGGGGAGCAGAAGTTCAAGGAGGCGAAGGAGGCCTATGAGATTCTGAGCGATAGTCAGAAGCGTGCTGCCTATGACCAGTTTGGCCATGCGGGTGTCGATCCATCCATGGGGGGTGGCCAGGGCGGCCCCGGGTTTGGAGGATTTGGTGACGCCTTTGATGAGTTCTTTGGGGATATTTTTGGCGGAGGTCGTGGCAGGGGAGGTGGCCCACAGGTCTACCGCGGGTCTGACCTGGCCTACCGGATGGAGCTGACCCTGGAGGATGCAATTTCCGGCGTGACCCGCGAGATTCGTATTCCCGCCTCCGAGATCTGTGACAAGTGCAGTGGCACAGGGGCAAAAGCGGGTACAACACCGGTACCCTGCACAACCTGTGGGGGTTCAGGAAAGGTGCGCATGCAGCAGGGGTTCTTCTCCGTGGCCCAGACCTGTCCAACCTGTCACGGCTCCGGAAAGGAGATCAAGGATCCCTGTCCATCCTGTCGGGGCGCCGGAAGGGTCAAGCGGGAGAAGACACTCTCGGTTCGGATTCCGGCAGGAGTCGACAGCGGTGACCGCATCCGTCTGAGTGGCGAGGGGGAGCCGGGTGAAAATGGTGGTCCACCAGGAGATCTCTTCGTCGAGGTTACGGTTCGAGAACACTCAATCTTCAGGCGTGATGGGGATGACCTCTACTGTGAGATACCGGTCAGTATTGTGACGGCGACACTCGGGGGCAGGGTAGATGTCCCCTGCCTGGGAAATAGTCAATGTGTGACCCTGAAGATACCGCCCGAGTCGCAGACCGGAAAGCTCTTCCGCCTGCGAGGCAAGGGGGTGAAGTCGGTTCGCAGCAGTGGGAGAGGTGATCTGCTCTGCCGAATGGTTGTGGAGACCCCGGTCAAGCTGAGCAGCAAGCAGAAGGAGCTGTTGAGCCAGTTTGGGGCGTCGCTGGATGAGAGGCGTGAGAAACACAGCCCTCACCACTCCTCCTGGCTGGACAAGGTGAAGGGATTTTTTGAGGATCTTGCAGAGTAGGGTCTCTCCCTCGCAGAAATTCCGCTCGTTGTAACAAACGGTAACAAAATAAAGTTGCATTTCCGTTTTTCAGGGGTATAGTAAGAACAAAAGGAGAACGTTAGTTCTCCTCTTTTTCTCTTACAAATATAGTGCTGGAGGATTGAACGATGGAAGAAAACAGACAAAAAGCCCTTGATGCAGCCCTGAGCCAGATTGAGCGTCAGTTTGGCAAGGGGTCGGTGATGCGGATGG
>CAYFMF010000041.1:5457-15005 GCA_964344135.1 uncultured Piscirickettsiaceae bacterium | reverse complement strand
AGCACTGCTCGCAGGGTTCTTGATATACCCAAGGAAGCAACTATCGCTATACGGATCAAGAGGTTGTGCGATTACCGCGATCTCTGTGTACGGATTCGGGTTCTACAAAAGAACTTGACACGAAGACCCGTCATCCCTGAGAATCCGTTTCAGCGCTGATTTGAGCTCAGCTTGCGAGCGCTATAAAAATACGGCTAAAGCGATGCAGGTCTGAATTCAAAAACCCGCTCGTCCTGGTCTGATTTTTTCAGGGGCTGAGCGGGTTTTTTTATGGAGACAATAATTACAATGAGCAACGAACACCTTTTTACCTCTGAGTCCGTCTCTGAGGGACACCCCGACAAGCTGGCTGACCAGATCTCTGATGCTGTACTGGATGCACTGCTGAAGGAGGACACCCACTCCCGTGTTGCCTGCGAAACCATGGTCAAGACCGGAATGGTGGTGCTGGCTGGAGAGATCACCACCAATGCCTGGGTCGATACCGAGGAGCTGGTACGCAAGGTGGTCTGTGATATCGGCTACGACTCCGCCGAGGTCGGTTTTGATGGCAAGAGCTGTGCAGTTCTCTCTGCAATCGGCAAACAGTCCTCCGATATTGCGATGGGTGTCGATGAGTCCAGTGACCATGAGCAGGGTGCCGGAGACCAGGGACTGATGTTTGGCTACGCCTCCAACGAGACCGACGTACTGATGCCTGCCCCAATCACCTATTCGCACCGTCTGGTTGAGCGCCAGGCCGAGCTGAGAAAACATGGTGTACTGCCCTGGTTGCGTCCGGATGCAAAGAGCCAGGTCACCTTCCGCTACAGTGACGGCAAGCCGGTGGGCATTGATGCCGTGGTCCTCTCCACCCAGCACGATCCGGATATCGCCTACAGCGATCTTCAGGAGGCAGTACTGGAGGAGATCATCCGCCCGGTACTCCCCGAGGAGTGGCTGGACGCCGACACCAAGTACCACATCAATCCCACCGGGCAGTTCGTAATCGGCGGACCGGTTGGTGATTGCGGTCTGACCGGCAGAAAGATCATTGTCGATACCTATGGCGGCATGGCCCGCCACGGTGGTGGCGCCTTCTCCGGCAAGGACCCCTCCAAGGTGGATCGCTCTGCCGCCTATGCTGGCCGTTATGTCGCCAAGAATATTGTTGCCGCAGGGCTCGCAGAGCGTTGCGAGATCCAGGTCTCCTACGCGATCGGTGTTGCCGAGCCCACCTCCATCTCGGTCGAGACCTTCGGAACCGGAGTCATTGAGGACAGCAGGATTGAGGCACTGGTTCGGGAGCACTTCAACCTCAAGCCGCGCGGCATCATCGATATGCTCGACCTGCTGCGTCCGATCTACCAGAAGACCGCCTCCTATGGACACTTTGGCCGCACCGAGGCGGAGTTCACCTGGGAGCAGACCGACAAGGCCGAGGTATTGAGGGAGGCTGCCGGACTGTAATAGACAGCGCCTCGCGCAAAGCCGCCAAGGAGTTATTCAACACTGGTTTGACCATGCCACTCTGATGATTTGCACAGTCTGTTTCAGCACCAGTAACTCAATCGCTTTTTCTTTGCGCCTTTGCGTCTTTGCGCGAGAATCGCTGTTCGCTGTTTTTGGGGAGCGCTGCAACGATCGATCTGATCGCCAGGCCCGGAAGCGGTGTACCATTTTTTAACTGCGCTCTCGATTTTATTAACAAGGAGTCATCATGAGTAACATCGAGATCACAGAAAACCATATTGTCGCCGACATGAGCCTCAAGGATTGGGGCCACAAGGAGCTGCGCATTGCCGAGGTGGAGATGCCCGGACTGATGGCGCTGCGCGAAAAGTATGGCGAGGAGAAGCCACTCAAGGGGGCACGCATCGCCGGCTCCCTCCACATGACCATCCAGACCGGCGCACTGATTGAGACACTCATTGCACTGGGTGCCGAGGTACGCTGGGCCTCCTGCAACATCTACTCCACCCAGGACCATGCCGCTGCAGCGATTGCTGACCAGGGGATCCCGGTCTTCGCCTACAAGGGGGAGAGCCTGGAGGATTACTGGCAGTACACCCACAAGATCATGGAGTGGGGCGACGCAGGACCCAACATGATCCTGGATGATGGCGGCGACGCCACCCTGCTACTGATCCTCGGCACCAAGGCAGAGAGTGATCTCTCCGTACTCGACAACCCCAGCAGTGAAGAGGAGGAGGTGCTCTACGCCGCCATCAAGGCGAAGCTGGCAGAGAGTCCAAACTGGTACTCCGAAAAACTGGCCGGTGTGCAGGGTGTCACCGAAGAGACCACCACCGGTGTCCACCGTCTCTACCAGATGGAGGAGAGCGGCGAACTCCCCTTCCCTGCCATCAATGTCAATGATTCGGTCACCAAATCCAAGTTCGACAACCTCTACGGCTGCCGCGAATCCCTGGTGGATGGCATCAAGCGCGCCACCGATGTGATGATTGCCGGCAAGATTGCCGTGGTTCTCGGCTATGGAGATGTCGGCAAGGGGTGTGCCCAGTCCCTGCGTGGCCTCGGAGCCACCGTCTGGGTCACCGAGATCGATCCGATCTGTGCGCTACAGGCCGCAATGGAGGGGTACCGCGTCGTCACCATGGATGATGCTGCGGCACAGGGTGACATCTTCGTCACCGCCACCGGCAACTTCAACGTCATCACCCACGACCATATGGTGCAGATGAAACATGAGACCATCGTCTGCAACATCGGCCACTTCGACAATGAGATCGATGTTGCCAACATGAAGCAGTACGAATGGGAGAACATCAAGCCACAGGTCGACCATATCACCCTGCCCAGCGGCAACAAGATCATCCTGCTGGCTGAGGGGCGTCTGGTCAATCTCGGCTGTGCGACCGGCCACCCCAGCTTTGTGATGTCGAACTCATTCACCAACCAGACCCTGGCGCAGATTGAGCTCTTCAACCAGAAAGGGGGGTATGAGAACAGGGTCTATACACTGCCGAAGCACCTTGATGAGGAGGTGGCACGTCTCCATCTGGAGAAGATTGGCGTCAACCTCACCACCCTGAGCCAGACTCAGGCCGACTACATCAGTGTGCCGGTAGAGGGGCCCTATAAGCCAGAGCACTACCGCTACTAAAGCCAAAAGCAGTCTCGCGCAAAGCCGCAAAGCCGCTAAGGGTCGTTACCTGAAGCGGCTTTGCCTTTACTGAACAGGGTGATATTCACTGAGCACCGAAAGGTTTTCGGAACAATTTTCCATTTTTTCTTTGCCTCCTTGCCTCTTTGCGCGAGAATCATTCTGTTCAATACATCAATGGATACACTATGACTGACACAGCCCCCCAATTCAGCCTGGAGTTCTTCCCCCCCAAAACCGACAAGGGGAGAGAGAATCTGGCAACCACCCAAAAGACCCTGTTTGAGGCCATCCAGCCCACCTACGCCTCGGTCACCTTTGGTGCCGGTGGCAGCACACAGGAGGGGACCTTTGAGGCGGTGATGGATATCCACCGACAGGGGGTTGAGGCAGCCCCCCACCTCTCCTGCATCGGCTCAACCCGGGAGAGCATCTCCAGAATCCTGAAAGGGTATCAGGAGCAGGGGATCCACCGCATTGTGGCACTGCGAGGGGACATGCCCTCCGGCATGGGGGCCTCGGGTGATTTTCGCTACGCCAACGAACTGGTCGAATTCATCCGTCAGGAGACGGGGGACCACTTCCATATCGAGGTGGCCGCCTACCCGGAGTTCCATCCCCAGGCCCCGGATGCCTTCACCGACCTGCAGAACTTCAAGCGCAAGGTGGAGGCCGGTGCCGATAGTGCCATCACCCAGTACTTCTACAACATTGACGCCTACCTCCGTTTTGGTGAGGACTGTGCCGCCATGGGACTCGACCTGCCAATCGTCCCGGGCATCATGCCGATCACCAACTACACCAATCTGGCCCGCTTCTCCGAGATGTGTGGCGCCGAGATCCCCCGCTGGATCCGGGAGCGTCTGATCGCCTACCGGGATGACACCGACTCTCTGCGTGCCTTCGGGCTCGAGGTGACCATCCGCCTCTGCCAGGATCTGCTGGGTGCCGGCGCCCCGGGACTCCACTTCTACACCATGAACCAGTCATCCGCGACCCTTCAGGTATACAGCGCACTGGATCCTGACAGGGGATAGTTACCATGGGCCAACTCCATCCTGCCCTCAGCGAGAGGCAAATCGAATTCATCCGGCAGCAGCCTCTCTACTTTGTCGCCACCGCCCCAAAACAGGGAAGAATCAATCTCTCCCCCAAGGGGCTGGATACCCTTCGTGTGATCAGCCCCAACCGGATTCTCTGGCTCAATCTGACCGGAAGCGGGAATGAGACCGCAGCCCACCTGCTGGAAGATCCCCGAATGACCATCATGTTCTGCTCCTTTGGAGAAAAGCCATTGATTCTCCGTGCCTATGGTGAGGCCCGCACCATCCACCCCGATGAGGCGCAGTGGAGTGAACTGAACCACCACTTCCCGGAACAGGAGGGAGGTCGCCAGATCATCGATCTTGCAGTGGATCTGGTTCACACATCATGTGGCTTTGGAGTGCCCCGCATGGAGCTGTTGAGCCCCCGTGAGACACTGGATGAGTGGATCCGGAAGAAGGGAAGCAGTGGAATCCACCAATACTGGGAGGAGAAAAACCGGATCAGCCTGGATGGAAAAGCCACCCGCTGACCACCCCACCACTGTTGAAAGCGCAGTGAACTGAATCCCGTGTGTCGAGAGCCCGCGCAAAAAAATGCCGGATCGGGCAGAGCCCGATCCGGCGGTGACGGCTTTTTCAATTGGGGGAAAAAGCGCGTCGGCTTGAGCCTTTAATCGGTACCGGAATTCGAGGAGGAGGGTGATTCCGACACCAGCTCAAGCGATATATTATAGTTCAGTAATATAGACAAATACAAGCTGTTTTCTGCTTTTTCTCAAATATATTTGAGTCTCTGCCAGCGCCCCATACCGTCTGGACTTGTTCAGGTGTTCCCTATACTCTCCACTCCTGATGCAAATCCCTCGAATCCATACCGCCACCCCAATCACCCCGGAGAGCCTGCTCGAACTGGATGAGTCTGCCCGCCGTCATGTTGCTCAGGTGCTGCGAATGCGGGTCTCTGCCCCCCTGACCCTGTTCGATGGAACCGGAGGTGAATTCCCGGCGACCATCCACGCGATCGAAAAACGGTCACTCACCGTCCAGACTGGGAAGCGGGTGGAGAGAGAGCGTGAAAGCCCCCTGGCGATCCACCTCTTTCAGGGGGTCTCAAAGGGGGAGCGCATGGACTACGTGATACAGAAGGCGACCGAATGCGGGGTCTCGGAGATCACCCCCCTGCTCTGTGAGCGGACCGTTGTTCGGCTGGACTCCAGACGAATGGAGAGAAAGCTGGACCACTGGCGGAAGGTGGCCATCTCCGCCTGTGAGCAGTGTGGGCGCAACCGGGTTCCGCCGATCCACCCGCCACTCTCCTACAGCACATTTCTCTCCTCGGAGCAGGTCGAGAGTGGCGTTGTGCTGGATGCAGCATCAGAGAGAAGAGTGTCCGAGCTTGAGTTGTCGAAACCAAACGGGGGGAGAATTGGTATCATTACCGGGCCGGAGGGAGGACTGACCCGACAGGAGATCAACTCTGCAGTGGAGAGTGGATACCATGGGGTACAGGTGGGGCCGAGAATCCTGCGTACGGAGACCGCCTCTGTCGTAGCCATAACCATCATGCAAACCCTATGGGGCGACCTGTAACCGAAATGATCGATACCAACTCTCCAGTTCCAAACCTTACGACCGCCCTAACGGGCCCACTGCGGGAGATTGAGAGCCACCTTCTCGACCGTCAGCCCCAGATTGAGACCTGGTTTCGCAGCGAATGGAAAAAGAGTGGTGCCCCATTCTATACCTCTGTAGACCTGAGAAACGCCGGCTTCAAACTCGCCCCGGTGGATACCAACCTCTTTCCTGCCGGGTTCAACAATATCAACCCCGCCTTCTTCCCCCTCTCGGTACAGGCGATCCAGAGTGCAGTTGAACGGGTCTGTCCGACTGCATGCAACATCCTGATCATCCCGGAGAGCCATACCCGCAACCTCTTCTATCTGGAGAGCCTCACAACGCTGAGACAGATTCTCCAGCATGCCGGTTTTGCGGTCCGTATCGGCTCACTGATTGAGGAGCTGGAGAGTCCGATGACCATCCCCCTCCCCTCCGGCAGGGAGGTCGTTCTGGAGCCGGTCGAAAGGGTGGAAGGGACACTCAAAATCGGAGGGTTCGTCCCCTGTGTCATCCTGATGAACAATGACCTCTCAGGCGGGACACCGGAGATACTGAACAATCTCGAACAGTCCGTCATCCCCCCCCTGAAACTGGGCTGGGGACACCGCAGAAAGTCGGACCACTTCCAGCACTACAGCCAGGTTGCCTCCGAATTCTCCGAGCTGCTGGAGATTGACCCCTGGCTCATCGACCCACTGTTTGAGAAGTGCGGGGAAATTGATTTCAAGAATCGCGAGGGGGAGGAGTGTCTCGCCGCTCATGTGAACCACCTGCTCAATGAGATCCAGAAAAAGTATGACCAGTATGGCGTGGAACAGCCCCCCTTTGTGCTGGTCAAGGCCGATGCCGGTACCTATGGCATGGGGATCATGACCATTCACCACGCCAGTGAGATCCATGAGCTCAACCGCAAGCAGCGCAACAAGATGGCAAAAGGGAAGGGGGGGCAGAGCGTATCCGATGTCATCATTCAGGAGGGGGTCTATACCTTCGAGACCATCGGGGATGATCAGGCCGTTGCCGAACCTGTGGTCTACATGGTCGATCACCACGTCATTGGTGGCTTCTATCGTGTACACACCTCACGCGGCCCCAATGAGAACCTGAACGCCCCGGGCATGCACTTTGAGCCACTCGCCTTTGCCAACCCGCTCAATCTGCCGGATCGCAGCCGTGAGCCGGATGCAGAGCCCAACCGCTTCTACGCCTACGGGGTCATTGCCCGCCTTGCGATGCTGGCTGCAGCACGAGAGATTCATCAGGTAATCGGGGAGAACAGAGAATGAGACTGGGCATTGTCATGGATCCGATCCGCTCCATCCACCCACACAAGGACAGTTCGCTTGCCATGTTGCTGGAGGGGCAGAGACGGGGATGGGAACTCTACTACATGGAGATGGATGATCTCTTTCTGCAGGGCGGCACTGTCCAGGCCAGAACGCACCGACTACAGGTGATGGACGACCTCAGCCAGTGGTATGTGTTGGGTGAACAGCAGACCCTGCCACTCGGAGAGCTGGATGTCATCCTGATGCGCAAGGACCCCCCGTTTGACCGCGAGTACCTCTATGCAACCCATCTGCTGGAGCTGGCAGAGCATGATGGAGCCCTGGTGGTCAACCGTCCACGAGCACTCCGTGACTTCAATGAAAAGCTGGCCATCTCCCGCTTTCCCCAGCTGACGCCACCCACCCTGGTCACCAGCAACGGTGAACGCATCCGGCAATTTCTTATGGAGCAGGAGGATATTATCCTCAAACCGCTGGATGCCATGGGTGGCACATCCATCTTCCGTCTCCGTGCCGGTGACCCCAATACCGGCGTTGTGATCGAAACCATGACCGGAGATGGCAGACACTACATCATGGCTCAGCGCTTTGTTCCGGAGATCACCGAGGGTGACAAACGGATCCTGATGGTGGATGGAGAGGCCGTCCCCTATGCACTGGCCAGAATTCCAGCAGAGGGGGAAAACCGGGGCAACCTGGCAGCAGGCGGGCGTGGTGAGGGGGTTCCCCTGACTGCCCGGGACCGGGAGATTGCCGAGCAGGTTGCCCCCCTGCTCAGGGAGAACGGTCTCCTCTTTGTCGGGCTTGATGTCATCGGGGAGTGGCTGACCGAGATCAACATCACCAGCCCCACCTGTATCCGTGAACTGGACCGACAGTTTGAGCTCAACATCTCCGGACAGCTGATGGATGTGATTGAAGACAAGCTCTCTCACACAGAGGCGCAGCACCCCAGGGTACCCTCTCTTGGCTGACGGCAATTCACCTTGATCCGCAAAGATTCTTGAATCTGAAAGTGTCCTCTATCAACCATCTATCCAGGCACAACCAGGAAGCCTGTACTTTTTTCAATAGCAGGACCACATTTTCCTCTCCACCTCAAGATGGATTGTGGTTGCACAACAGAGGGCACCACCCCCTGGATCATCGCAACCCGAAGGATTGCAGTGTGGGGGGATTGCACCTTTTCACGACCCTGCTATTACTTGCCCTGCTAACAGGCTGTGACTCGTCACCAAAACTCTATCAGGATCAGTTTCTCGCCTTTGGAACCGTTGTCTCCATCTCCATCTGGGGTGCAAGCGAGGAGCAGGCTGCCGAGGCAAGCCGCCAGATCAGGCAGGACTTTGAGGCGATGCACAACACCTGGCATGGATGGAAAGAGGGGGGGCTGCTGGGTGAAATCAACCAGGCCATCGCGGAAGGGAAACCGATCACCATCCCCGATGAGGCAACCGCACTGCTGGAGAGGAGCCGCAAACTCTCCAGAGAGAGTGAATACCTCTTCAACCCCGGAATCGGGAAGCTGGTTGCCCTCTGGGGGTTTCATGGAGAGGAGTGGAGCGGCCCCCCTCCCCCGGAGGCAGATATTAGCCGTCTGCTCTCGGCTGCCCCCTCTCTGGACACTCTTCAACTACAGGATGGCACTCTCCGGAGCAGCAACCGGGAGCTGAAGATTGATCTGGGAGGGATTGCCAAGGGCTATGCCATTGATCGCGCCATTACCCAACTCAACAGGCTCGGCATCAACAATGCGATCGTAAACACCGGTGGGGATCTGCGTGCCATCGGCAGTCATGGCGAGCGATCCTGGAACATCGGAATCCGGAGCCCCGATGGCGGGGATCCTGTTGCCGCACTTCAGCCTCAAGGGGACGAGTCGATCTTCACCTCTGGTGACTATGAGCGGATGTTTCTCCACCAGGGGAGGCGTTACCACCACATCATCAACCCCGCCACCGGGTGGCCCGCCAGCGGCACCCGATCGGCCACGGTAATCCACTCCGATGCAGTGACCGCAGATGCCGCTGCAACTGCACTCCTGATTGCATCGCCCGAACAGCGGGCCAGAATTGCTGCACAGATGGGGATCCAGCATGTTCTGATCATCGATGAGGAAGGGGTCTACCATATGACGCAGGCGATGGAGAGACGCCTCTCGCTTCAACAGGAAGAGGGGCTACAGATCAGGATCCTGGAGCCCCGCTCATGAGGCCACGCCTCGGATTCAGGGATCGCTCCATGTTCCGCCTGGCGGTCATGATTCTCCTGGCGGCAGCGGTACATGCGCTCTTTATCCTCTATCTACTCTCTCCTGAACAGGAGGAGGAGAGACGGCCCACTGTAGTTGAACTGCAACTCCCCTCTCCACAGCCTCGACCGGAGAGCACCAGCGAGGAGAGTCCGAGTGAGCTGCCGGTAGCACCTCATGAGCCTGAGCCTGAGCCTGAGCCTGAGCCTGAGCCTGAGCCTGAGCCTGAGCCTGAGCCT
>CAYFMF010000041.1:0-5357 GCA_964344135.1 uncultured Piscirickettsiaceae bacterium | reverse complement strand
TGAGCCTGAGCCTGAGCCTGAGCCTGAGCCTGAGCCTGAGCCTGAGCCTGAGCCTGAGCCCACGGATGATCCAGCACCAGCGGCCAAGAAGAAACCGCTGGACCATCCAGAAGAGGTTGCAGCGCCCTCCGCTGTTTCCACTCCAGAGAGACAACCTGCCCCAGCTCCCACACCACCTCCTCCGTTGGCACCCCCACGCCTCAACCTCGATGCCCTCTACAGTGATCGTGCATCCATTGCGCATGAGCTCTCGCAACAGCCCACCCCACGCAGACAACTCGGTGAGCGCCCTCGACACCGTTATCTCTCACGCACCACCCGAGATCCCCTGTACGCCAGCTACTTTGAGAGCTGGATCAGGAAGGTGACGCGTGTGGGAGAGATGAACTACCCCGCCAATCTATCCGGGGTTCTCTGGCTTGATGTCACCCTGCACCATACCGGAGAGATTCTCTCAATGAGTATCAGCAGAAGCTCCGGAAACCAGCAACTGGACCAGGCAACACGGCGGATTGTGGAGATGGCCGCCCCTTTTGCCCCATTTCCGGATGCAATTCGAAGAGAGAATGATAGTATGACGGTTAGCAAGGTATGGCGCTTTATCAGCAATGAATCAACCATCGAGCCGTAGAGGGTTCCCATGAGTCACAAGCCGGAGACAACAGAGAACTATCTGGGCAACCACCTGCTGATCGCAATGCCCTCACTTCAGGATTCCAACTTTGACCATACCGTCTCCCTGATCTGTGAACACAATGAGGAGGGGGCCATGGGATTTGTCCTCAACCGCCCCACACAACTCCATGTCAGTGAACTGTTCGAGCACATGGATATTGAGGTCACCGCACCACTGAAAAAGAATCATCTGCTCCACACCGGTGGTCCGGTACAGCCGGATCGCGGCTTTGTCATCCACACCCCAATTGGCAACTGGGAGTCCACCCTGGAGGTGACACCCGAGATCGGCATTACCGCATCTCGCGACATCCTGGATGCCATTGCCTCCGGAAAAGGGCCGGACAAGCAGATCATCACCCTCGGCTATGCCGGGTGGTCTGGTGGCCAGCTGGAGCAGGAGATTGCCGAGAACAGCTGGCTGAGTGTGCCTGCCGACCTGCGGCTGGTCTTTGACACCGATGACGCCCAGCTCTGGAAAAAATCGGCCAGCCAGATCGGCATTGATATCTCGATGCTTACCACGGAAGCAGGCCATGCCTGACCATGCCAACAGATCGCACACTGCTCGGCTTTGATCTGGGTACCCACCGGATCGGAGTCTCCATTGGCCAGGAGCTGACTGGATCGGCCAGGCCACTGACCACCATCATACGCAAGAACCGCCAGTCAGACTGGCAGCAGATCGAGGCACTGCTGCAGGAGTGGGGGGCCGAGGCGGCTGTGGTTGGTATCCCGCTACAGACGGATGGGGAGGAGCAGGAGATGAGCCGCCTCGCCAGAAAATTTGGAAACCAGCTTCGGGGGCGCTTCAACCTGACCGTCTATGAGATCGATGAGAGGCTGACCTCAATCGAGGCAGAGTCTATAATTCGCTCCAACAGTGGAGACCGGCGCCCTGCAGCAGAGCGTGATGTCGATGCGGTGGCCGCAACCCGGATACTGCAAAGCTGGCTAAACAACAGGACAACTGATCCAACATGAATACAATCGATATCGAAAATCTCTCTGTAGAGGAGCTGATCTCGGAGATGGCCACGGAGCTGCGTGAACAGCTGGGTGACGAGCTTGATCAGGCCCGGCTGATCGGCATCCATACCGGTGGTGCCTGGGTTGCAGAGCAACTGCACAAGGCTCTCGATAACCCGCACCCACTGGGGGAGCTCAACATCTCCTTCTACCGGGATGACTTTACACAGATCGGACTCCATCCGCAGGTCACCCCATCCAACCTCCCCTTCGAGATTGATGGGCAGCTGATCATCCTGGTGGATGATGTGCTCTTCACCGGGCGCACCATCCGGGCGGCGCTCAATGAGATTTTTGACTACGGGCGCCCGGCGGGGGTCATGCTGGCCGTGCTGGTGGATCGCGATGGGCGGGAACTTCCGATACAGGCAGATGTCACTGGGATGAATATTCATGTACAATCCGCACAGCAGATCAAACTCAACGGGCCTGTTCCGCTGGAACTGAGGCTCCAGAAGTAGGGAGAACGAGATTAATGTCGAGAAATATTCAGCTCGACTCAAACGGAAAACTCCGCCACTTCCTCTCTATTGAGGGACTCAACCGTAATCTTCTTACCGAAATTCTAGACACCGCCGAAAACTTCACCAGTGTCGGCAACCAGGCAGCAAAGAAAGTTCCCCTGCTGCGCGGCAAAACCATAGCCAACCTCTTCTTCGAGCCCAGTACCCGTACCCGTACCACCTTTGATCTGGCCGAGAAGAGGCTCTCGGCCGATGTCCTCAATATCAACATCAACACCTCGGCAACCACCAAGGGAGAGACCCTGCTCGACACCCTGCAGAACCTGATCGCGATGCAGATCGACATGTTTGTGGTACGCCATGCGGCCAGCGGAGCGGCCCACTTCATCGCCCAGAATGTCCCGAACCACATCAGCGTGATCAATGCAGGCGATGGACGGCATGCACACCCCACACAGGCGATGCTCGACATGTTCACCATCCGCAGACACAAGGAGGACTTCACCCGTCTGCGGGTAGCCATTGTCGGGGACATCATGCACTCCCGCGTTGCACGCTCGCAGATTCATGCGCTCAACGTTCTCGGGTGCCCGGAGGTCCGTGTGGTTGCACCCCGTACCCTGCTCCCCGCGCATGTCGAGGATCTCGGGGTTCATGTCACAACCAGCATGGAAGAGGGGCTGGACGGGGTGGATGTGATCATCATGCTGCGCCTGCAGAATGAACGCATGAGTGGTGCCCATCTGCCGAGCAAGAAGGAGTACTTCCAGTACTACGGCCTGACCGAGGAGCGCCTGAGCCTGGCTGATGATGATGCCATCATCATGCACCCAGGCCCGATGAATCGCGGCGTTGAGATCGACAGCTCCATCGCCGACAGCGGACATTCCGTCATCCTGCAACAGGTCACCAACGGCATCGCCGTACGCATGGCGGTGCTCTCCATGGCAATGCAGAGCAGCAGTCAGGAGAGCAACGGATGAAGATCCTGGTCCACAACGGACGTATTATTGACCCAGCCAACGGCATCGACCAGATTGGCAATCTACAGATTGCCGATGGCACCATCCTTCCAGCTGCCGGGGATTTCCAGGCCGACCTGGAGATTGATGCCTCCGGAAAGGTGGTCTGTCCCGGCCTGGTTGACCTGCGTGCCCGCCTGCGCGAGCCTGGGCAAAAGCACAAGGGAACCATTGCAAGCGAGACATACGCAGCAGCAGCAGGTGGAGTCACAACACTCTCTGCCCCACCCGACACCTCTCCGGTTATCGACACCCCAGCGGTGGTGGAGCTGATCCGCCACAAGGCAAACGAGGCGGGATATGCCCATGTCATTCCACTGGGCGCACTCACCCAGGGGCTGGATGGGGAGCACCTCAGCAACATGGGGGCGCTCCAGAATGCAGGCTGTGCAGGGGCCTCCAATGCGCAATCTCCTGTCACCAACTCACTGGTGATGCGACGCGCGATGGAGTATGCGGCCAGCCATGGAATCACCGTCTTTCTCCACTCCCAGGATCCCTGGCTCAGTAATGGCGGCTCTGTCCATGAGGGAACCGTCAGCACCCGTCTGGGGCTGCCCGGTATTCCTGAAGCAGCAGAAGCCGCCGGGGTTGCGAGAGATCTGGTACTGATCCGCGAGACCGGTGTACGCGCCCACTTCTGCGGCATCTCCAGCCTGCGTGCGCTACAGATGGTTGAGCTGGCACAGAAGAGCGGTCTGCCGGTCAGCGTCGATGTTGCCGCCCACCAGCTCTACCTCACCGAGATGGATCTGGGGGAGTTCAACAGCCTCTGCCATGTACTGCCGCCACTGCGAACAGAGCGGGATCGTGCGGGGCTGGTTGAGGGGGTACTCTCCTCCACCATCCAGGCGATCTGTTCCGACCACCAGCCACATGACGAGGATGCAAAGGCCGCCCCCTTTGAGGAGACAGAGCCCGGCATCAGCAGTATCGAGACCCTGCTGCCACTGACACTGCGCCTCACCAGAGACCATGCATTCAGCCTGACCGATGCCATCGCCAGGGTAACCCACCTCCCGGCCGAGATCCTGGGTATCGATGCCGGAACATTGGGGGCAGGCAGGGCAGCAGATATCACCATCTTCGACCCCGACGAGTGGTGGACGGTAACCCCGAAGAGCCTGCAGAGTGCCGGCAAGAACAGTCCATTCCTCAACTGGGAGCTCCAGGGAAGAGTGACCCATACACTGACCGCTGGAGAACTGGTCTATGAGTCCTGAGCGAGATTCCATCTTCAAGGAGGAGACAACCATCCTGGACCACCTCCACCTGGAGGGGGACCAGCATATCCTCAGACTGGCCGCCCCTCAGATTGCCTCCCGGGCAGAGCCTGGCAGCTTCGTCCACGTTGAGTGTGGACCACAATTCACCCTGCGCCGCCCGATCTCCATCATGCGAGCCAACCCGAACAGCGGGACCATTGAGCTGCTCTACAAAAGACTCGGCAACGGGACCTCGGCGCTCTCCGGGATGGAGAAGGGAGAGCCACTCAACCTGCTGGGCCCCATTGGAACCCCCTTCCAGCCCCATCCAGAGCGGAGCCGTCCGCTGCTGATTGGAGGCGGTGTCGGCATGCCTCCAATGCTCTTTATCGCAGACTCCCTGCACAGCAACCCGGACTACCGCCCCTTCGTCATCCTCGGCTCGGAGGTCCCCTTCCCCTTCCAGGCAACCCCATCGCAGATGATGATCCCCGGCATCCCGGAGGGGGTGATCGCCACCATGCCCCTGCTGGAGGATTGGGGAATCCCCGCCCGCCTTGCCAGCCTGCAGGGCTATCCCGGAACCCATGAGGGGTACGTAACCGATCTGGCACGCCACTGGATCGATGCCCTCTCCGAAGAGGAGCGTGATCAGGTAGAGATCTTCAGCTGTGGCCCCCACCCAATGCTGGAGGCCGTCTCCACTCTCGCCAGGGAGTACAACCTCCCCTGCCAGGTCTCGCTGGAGGAGTTCATGGCCTGCGGTGTTGGGGGCTGTGCCGGCTGCGTGGTACAGGTTGAGACCCCGGAAGGGCCCGCAATGAAACGGGTCTGTGTCGATGGCCCGGTCTTTGATGCCCAGGCTGTTTTTGGCGCCTGATCCAACGCTCTGGTAGCCAGAGAACCAGCAACTGCGGATATCCCCCCTCCAAGGCAAGAGCGTACGCCTATGCGTACGATTA
>CAYFMF010000040.1:0-15205 GCA_964344135.1 uncultured Piscirickettsiaceae bacterium | reverse complement strand
ACTGGCCACCTTTGCCGTTGATGATGAGGTGAGAGATCTTGCACTGCAGCAGGGGGTAACGATTCTGCAACGCCGTGGAGAGGTGATCGAAACCTTGGCTGCCTGATCGGGGTCCAATTTCAATTTCGGTGTTTCAATTTCGGTGACAGTTTACCAAATGCACTTAATTGGTTGGCAGTTGGCAGTGATGAATTCTGTGGGGTCGTGGCTGCTTTGTGAATTCATATATGGTCCGCCCCGTTTTGCAAGAGAAAGTTCTCAGTAACTCATGAAGGAAAAGTTGCAGCCATATATCCGGTATCTCAATAGGGAATCTGTTCTCCCTGTACCCTGATGGAATACGCTTGCCTCTGTCCCCATCACTTATAAGCTGGAGTTTCCTGGAAATTTATGGACAGAGTTGAAAATTCCGTCATAGCCATAATATAATTCTATCCGCGGATGGATTCAGTTTATCAGCACTCGCCATGACCAGAAGAAGCAGACCAAAAGCAATCCAGAGACGCTTTTTTACTCCTGCATTATTCAACATTCCCGAAACCCCCCTCTAAAAAAACAGACAAGGCCATCTGGCAGATATACTGACCAGACAATAAAAAAACTCTGCACACAGAAACAGCAGAACCTGCCGCCCCGGATACAACCGGAGCGGAAAGAGTGAATTTTTTTGGTATGGACCCCGAGTTGCCCGGGGCAGAGTATCTGTCAGAAACCGTCAGCTGGATGTGGTGTGTACGCAAATAACGTACCATCATCAATATGATGGCATGCATTGCGGCCATCCGGTGTGGATCCAATATCACAGCAGTGGTGACAAACCGGATCCGGAGTGCAACCCTGCATGGAATCATGCATTCCTTCGATTGTTGGTGGGTTATTCACTTGAATTCAGGATATACTCTGCCTTCACTAGATCCTGCAACAATCTGACCGAGCCAGATCATGAACAAAATGAAAGCCCTGCTCCCTGCACTCTCTGCACTCCTGCTCCCTGCACTCTCTATCGCCTCCGGCGGTGAGGGGGAACGCCTCGACCTCACCGGGGAGACTGTTGGCATGCTCTCTCTGATCATCTTCTCTCTGGCCTATCTGCTGGTGATGGTGGAGGAGTTCACCCATCTGCGCAAATCCAAACCGGTGCTACTTGCAGCCGGCATCATCTGGGTGATGATTGCGCTGGTCTACGCCTCACACGGCATGCCCCATGCAGCAGAGGTGGCAGTGCGTCACAACCTCCTGGAGTTTTCCGAGCTGATGCTCTTCCTGCTGGTTGCGATGACCTATATCAATGCAATGGAGGAGCGGCGCGTATTTGACACCCTGCGCTCCTGGCTGGTTCGCAAGGGGTTTGGCTTCCGCCAGCTCTTCTGGATGACCGGCATCCTCGCCTTCTTTATCTCACCGATAGCCGACAACCTGACCACGGCCCTCTTGATGTGTGCCGTGGTGCTGGCGGTGGGCGGGGACAACAGCAAGTTTGTCCTGCTTGCCTGCATCAATATTGTGGTGGCCGCCAACGCCGGCGGTGCCTTCAGCCCATTTGGGGACATCACCACCCTGATGGTCTGGCAGAAGGGGATTGTCGACTTCGGCACCTTCTTCGCCCTCTTTATCCCCTCCGCGGTCAACTTCCTGGTGCCCGCTGCAATCATGCACTTTGCGGTACCGGATGTGCGCCCGGAGACCAGCAATGAGGTCATCACCATGAAGCGTGGTGCCAGGCGGATCATGCTGCTCTTCCTGATGACCATCGCCACGGCGGTCAGCTTCCACAACTTTGTCCACCTCCCGCCAGTGATCGGGATGATGACCGGGCTCGCCTATCTGCAGTTCTTCGGCTACTACCTGAAGAAAACCTACCACAAGGATATTCCAGACAGTGGCGAGCATGGTGACCGCATGGATCCGGCACTGCCGGCCCCCTTTGACATCTTCAACAAGGTGGCTCGCGCCGAGTGGGATACCCTGCTCTTCTTCTACGGTGTAATCCTTGCCGTGGGCGGGCTCGGATTCATTGGCTACCTCTCGCTTGCATCAGAGGTGATGTATGTTCAGTGGGGCACTACCGAGGCCAATATCATGGTTGGCATCCTCTCAGCGATTGTCGATAACATTCCGGTGATGTTTGCGGTACTGACCATGATGCCCGACATGTCGATGGGGCAGTGGCTTCTGGTTACCCTGACCGCTGGCGTTGGGGGAAGTATGCTCTCCATTGGTTCGGCAGCCGGGGTGGCACTGATGGGGCAGGCACGCGGAAAGTACACCTTTGTTGGCCACCTGAAGTGGGCCCCGGTCATTGCACTCGGCTATGGAGCCAGTATCTGGGTCCACATGCTGGTCAATGAGCACTACTTCTCTCTGACTGTTGGGTAACAGCTGGACCTATTGGCCAACCCCTTAGGGAACCTCCTCAATAACCACCTCCCGCAGACTCTTCATCTGCTGAATGGCCTGATCCAGATCGATCTGGTCCGGGTTCTCCGTTGACTGCTGCTCCAGCAGATCCCACAGCTCCTGCTGCTCATAGGTGACACTGGAGCCATCCTGGTCCTGGAAGTAGGCGGCCCACGGCACAAACTTGGTCAATGGGAAAATCTGGCCCATCTCGGGGGAGATATCGATATGGAGCCCCGAGACAAAGAGCATGCGCTTGCCCCTGTAGGCTGGCTCACGGGCAATGGTACGGAAGGTGCGATCAAACTCCACCTGGGAGTTGATCATTGCTGCAACCAGCGAGGGGGTCTGTGCCGTCACAATTCTCGGCATGTGGGGCAGCAGGTTGCGTTCCAGATGGTTCTGCCCCTCCTCCTGATCAACAATATCTCGTTCAAAGTAGAAATAATCGCCGCTCAGTGCGGAGCCGATCACCTGGGTCTCCTCCTCATCCAGGTGATCAAAGCGGGCCGCAAACGCATCGCAGGCAACAAAGCTCTTGGAGGTGCTGAGGATCTCAACAGGCTTGTACTGGTCCCGCCCACAACCCGGCTGATCACAGAGCAGCATCTGTTCCAGCTGCAGCATCAACCCCTCCTGGCGACTGCTGTCGATCAGCTGGTTATCGATTGTGACCAGGATCTTCCCGTCTCGCCGCTCGATGATGATGTTCTCGCGTGCATAGTGGTACTCATCAAGGTACCAGCTTGAGACCCCGGCGACCTTTCCACAGTCAGAGCTTGAATCACAGTGGCTGGTCTGGAGTCGGCGATAGCTTCCGAACTGTTTTGTATCCGGGTCATACCCTACATGACTTGCCTGGATGATTACCATATCCTGGCCATGGTGGGCATGCGGACCATGACGATCCGTTGCCACAATTCCACCAACACGGCCATGGTTGAAGGGGAATGTGCCAAAGTGCTTGGCGATGAGGATGATCGGGAACCCCTGGTTCTCATCCGAACAGAAGGCCCGTGAGGGCATGATCTTCCCCGGTTCAAAGCCAAGTGAGAGACAGAAGTTGTAGAGCCGGGGCACAAACTTGCTGTAACGCATCATCCGCTGATCCAGACGAAATTCTCCCATTGATTTCATTGCACTCTCCCTGCTGACTGAATACGACACCTTAATACGAGGTGTGAAGTGTATTCCTCCACTACCCACGACGCAAACCACAAGCTGACGTTGCTTTCAGCCACAACCCCCTCTGTTTGCCAAATTTTGCCAAACCAACTATAGTGTTATTCATGAGCACCATGAATATCTCTCTGCCCGAGTCGTTGAAGCATTTTGTCGATCATCAGGTTCAATCGCATGATTATGGAACCAGCAGTGAGTATGTGCGTGAACTAATCCGCAAGGAGAAGGAGCGTCAACACCTTCGGGGGCTTCTGTTGAAAGGCGCAAAATCTGAACCAACCAGCCCATCTGACAGCCACTACTTTTCAACGTTACGCGACCAAATCACTAAAGCAGCATCGTGAACAGCAAGCCGGTTGTCCCCCGCGCACTTGCGGCAGAGGATATCGATGATGCACTTCAGCACTATCTCAATAATGGCACAATTGAGGCTGCTTCCGGTTTTATTGATGAGCTCGAACAGGCGTACCATCACCTTGGTCTCTACCCAGCTTCCGGTTCACCACGCTATGCTCATGAGCTGAATCTGCCCGGCCTACGATGCTGGCCCTTGAACCATTTTCCATATCTCATCTTCTATGTTGGACAGAAGCACTCTATCGATGTATGGCGATTACTCCATAGTCATCGTGATATTCCTGCCTGGATGGGCACTACTGAAACCACCCCAGCAGATCGTTGAGAAAGTTACGCCCACGCTCAGTGGCAGAGAACTGATCACCAGTCTGCCGTAACAGCGCTTGCTCTACCACCTCATTGACAGTTGCCTCAACCCGCTCCCAACTGCAGCCTGTACGCTCCTCAAATTGACGAGCAGTAAACGGCTCAACCAGCCGCAACCGGTTCATCATAAACTCCAGCGGTAGCTCTTCCGCTGCAACCATGGTGCGACTGTTAATGGCCGCTTCAGAGCCTGCGCTTTTCAGATACTGCCTGGGGCTGCGCAGCCGGGCCGTGCGGGTAACTCTCCCCTCTGCCACGTTGGTGACCTTGGCATGCGCCCCCGCCCCAATCCCGAGGTAGTCTCCAAAGCGCCAGTAGTTGAGGTTGTGCTGGCACTCCTCCCCACGTTTTGCATAGGCGGAGATCTCATACTGCTCCAGCCCGGCCTGCTGGAGTAGTGACTGCCCGGCCTGTTGCAGCTCCCAGATCAGATTACCATCAGGCACAATCGGCGGGCTATGGCCAAACGGGGTGTTGGGCTCCATCGTCAGCTGATACCAGGAGAGGTGGTCCACCTCCAGATCGATCGCCTGCTGCAGGTCTGCCATCGCCTCTGCTTCGGTTTGACCGGGAAGAGCAAACATCAGGTCGAGGTTGATGCGTTCAAACCCCGCCTGCCGTGCCATGGTCACCGCATGCAACGCCTCCTCACCATCGTGGATACGACCAATGCGTTGCAGCTGACTGCTGTTGAAGCTCTGCACCCCGATGGAGAGACGGTTGACTCCCGCCTCCCGATATCCGGTAAAGCGCTCCTGCTCGGCAGCCCCCGGGTTGGCCTCCAGGGTTATCTCCGGATCCGGCCCCAGTGGAATGAGGGCACGCACTGCAGAGAGCAGGCGCTCGATCTGCTCGGCGGGGAAGAGGCTGGGTGTGCCACCACCGATAAAGATGGAGCGGATCGGCCTGCCCCAGACACTGGGCAGCTCCTGTTGCAGGTCCCGGATCAGCCCGTCCACATACTCCGCGTAGGGAGGGTCTCCGGAGACTGCATGGGAGTTGAAGTCACAGTAGGGGCACTTCTGCAGGCACCATGGGAGGTGAATATAGAGAGAGAGCGGGATTGCCGCTGTGAAGTTTAGCTCACTCAGCGCAGTAGCTCCACCAGCCTCTGCAGGGCCTGGCCGCGGTGGCTGAGACGATTCTTCACCTCGGCGGGAAGCTCTGCGGAGCTGCACCCCTGCTCCGGCACGTAGAAGACTGGGTCATAACCAAACCCGTTCTCCCCCTGCGGGGCGGTCAGTATTCGCCCCTCCCAGCTTCCCTGTGCAATCAACGGGGTGGGATCCTCTGCATGCTCCATATAGACCATGACACACTGAAAGCGGGCGGAGCGCTCCGACTCGGGTACCCCCTCCAGCGCCTTCAGCAACTTCACATTATTGCGCCCATCATTGCCCCCCTCTCCTGCATAGCGGGCCGAGTAGATGCCGGGAGCACCTCTGAGGTAGTCCACCTCAAGGCCGGAGTCATCCGCAATCGCCGGCAGCCCGGTCTGGGCCGACGCGCTACGTGCTTTCAGAATTGCATTCTCGACAAAGGTGAGGCCGCTCTCCTCGGCCTCCTCCACATTGAACTCGGTCTGTGGCACCACCTCCATCTCGAAGTCTGCCAGCAGTGCCCCCAGCTCCCGAACCTTGCCCTGGTTGCCGGTGGCCAGAACGACTCGCCTGGAACGAGTCTTGCCCTGCGAGCCGTGCCCATCGGAGGCAGACCGTGAATGGTCCGCAGTCACCTCCCTCTTCATGCCAGAGAGTCGCGCTGATGTGCAATCAGATCGGTGATCCCCTGCTGCGCCAGGGAGAGCATCTGCTGCATCTCCTCCATGCTGAAGGGAGCCTCCTCGGCGGTACCCTGCACCTCAATGAACGCCCCCTCGCCATTCATCACCACATTCATGTCGGTCTCGGCGCTGGAGTCCTCATCGTAGTCCAGATCCAGCACTGGAGTTCCCTGATAGATCCCGACCGAGACCGAGGCGATCGGGGTCACAATCGGGCTGCTCTTCAGCGCCCCCCGCTCCAGCAGATGGCCAACCGCATCAGAGAGCGCAACAAACCCTCCGGTAATGGAGGCGGTACGGGTCCCTCCATCGGCCTGGATCACGTCACAGTCGACAGTAATCATCTGCTCACCCAACGCCTTCAGATCCACTGCGGCACGCAGTGAGCGCCCGATCAGGCGCTGAATCTCCATGGTGCGGCCGCCCTGCTTTCCACGGGCCGCCTCTCGTCCCATGCGGCTACCGGTCGAGCGCGGCAACATCCCATACTCCGCGGTAACCCAGCCCCTGCCCTGACCCTTGAGCCAGCGTGGTATCCGCTCCTCTACCGAGGCGGTACAGATCACCTTGGTCCCTCCAAACTCCACCAGCACGGAACCCTCCGCATGCTTGGTGTAATTGCGTGTAATTCTGATCTCACGCATCTGGTTCGGCTCTCTTTTACTGGGTCGCATGGCTCAAATCCTTGTATACTTTTCGTTTCGGGAAGCAGCACATTATCCAGTAATCCACGGAGAGGTTCAAAAGATGATCCACAGCATGACCGCCTTTGCACGCAGAGATCTTCAGGCCGAGTGGGGCAGCCTGGCCTGGGAGATACGGGCCGTCAACCATCGCTACCTTGAGCTCTTTCTCCGCCTTCCCGAGGAGCTGCGCCCAATCGAAAACAAGGCCCGAGAGCTGGGGCGCAACAAGCTCGCGCGCGGCAAGGTAGAGTGCGGCCTGCGCTTTACCCCGGCGCTTCAGGGCAACAGCAAGATCCAGATCAATGAGCAGCTTGCACAGCAGATTGCCAGTGCCGCAAAGGTGGTCTCTCACCATATGGACAATGCGGCCCGTATCGATCCGATGGAGATTCTCTCCTGGCCCGGGGTGATCGAGTCGGAGTCGATCGATACCGCAGTGATCCAGCAGCAGGCCCTTGAGCTCCTCTCGGAGACCCTGGATGAGCTTGTGACCACCCGCCAGCGGGAGGGGGAGCGCCTGAGGGAGATGATTCAGCAGCGCTGTGATGCGATGCGCCCACTGGTGGAGCAGGCAAAAACCGAGATTCCGAAGGTGATGGAGCTGGTTCGACAGAAGCTGGGGGAGCGGCTGCAGGAGTTTCTTGAGCAGCTGGATGAGGGGCGGCTGGAGCAGGAGATGGCGCTGCAGGCGCAGAAGCTGGATGTAGATGAGGAGCTCGATCGGCTCACCACCCACCTGGATGAGGTGGAGCGCATTCTGAACAAGGGTGGCGCCGTGGGGCGCCGTCTCGACTTCCTGATGCAGGAGCTGCACCGCGAGGCCAACACCCTGGGATCCAAATCGGCCCATATCGAGACCACCCGGATCTCGGTCGAGATGAAGGTGCTGATTGAACAGATGCGCGAGCAGGTTCAGAACATCCTGTAAATATACTTATATATCAACGCATTGCAAGAATATCTTGTTCATTCAGAATCTGATATTTCATTAATCGATACCCTTTCTGCCTACGCTCCCACATCTTCATCAGCTGAGGCGAGCGAACATCCAGGTAGTCATGGATCACTACATCACACTTGGTCGCATGATCACGATGGAGTCGCCCAGCATACTGTTGCAGCGTCCTTTTCCAGGAGACCGGCATAGCCAACACTAATGTATCAAGTGGAGGATGGTCAAAACCCTCGCCAATCAACCTACCGGTTGCCAACAAGAGTCTTGACTCATTGAACTACGATGAAAATTTACATTATGTAATCGTTCGATTACAATCATACCATGTACACCATCAAAAAGAGTTCCGAATTTGAGGAATGGATAGACAACCTGAAAGATCGCTCTACAAAATTCAGATTACTGCGTCGTCTTGAAAAGGCTGAGCGAGGTCTACTCGGAGATACAAGCCCAGTTGGAGAAGGTGTATTTGAAATGCGTGAATTTTTTGGTCCTGGTTGGCGTATGTATTACATACAAACCGGGAGTACCATCATCGTTATGCTTGGTGGAGGCAATAAGAGTTCTCAAAAAGAGGACATCAAAATGGCCAGGCAACTGGCATCATCATTACTGGAGCAATAGTCATGGATCAACCCAATACTATCGAAAAACTATCTGAGTTTGATATGGCGGAATACCTCACTTCCGAAGAAGATATTGCTGAATATATTCGACAAGTTCTGGAAGATGGAGATGCTGGTGAGCTGGCAGCCGCTCTCGGCCATATTGCAAAAGCGAGAGGGATGTCTGAGATAGCAAAAGCAAGTGGTATCAAACGAGAAGCACTTTACAAAGCACTTCGACCAACTGCACATCCAAGGTTTGAAACAATCCAACGTGTCTGTAACGCTCTGGGGGTCAAAATTACCGCTACGGTTGCTCATTGAACAGTAATCCATTGAAAATATCGTAACCCATTGTTTTATCATAAAAACAAAAAAGAAGCTGATTTTTGGTGACAGATGTGGTGACAGAAAGATTGCGATTACAGAAAATGGGCAGAAAACAGCAGAAAATATTACTTGAATCCAGGACTGATTTAATAGTGGTTTTATCAAATAATACGAAAACAGGTTCAGAACATTGAGTAGCGGGACTCTCTATATCGTCTCCGCCCCCTCCGGCGCGGGCAAATCGAGTCTGCTGAAGGCGCTCCTGGCCGATCTGGACGGAATCCTCCTCTCGGTATCCCACACCACCCGTGACCCACGCCCCGGAGAGGAGGATGGCCTCCACTACAACTTCACAACCATCGAGGCCTTCCGGGAGGGGATCAGGGCGGACCAGTTCCTGGAGCATGCCCAGGTCTTTGACAACTTCTACGGCACCTCCGAGCCCTGGGTACGCAGCACGCTGCAGAGTGGTCAGGATGTGATTCTGGAGATCGACTGGCAGGGGGCACGCCAGGTTCGGAACAAGATCCCCGAGGCAGTGGGGCTCTTCATCCTCCCCCCGTCACGGGAGGCACTGCGTGAACGTCTCCATGGGCGCGGGCAGGACAGTGACGAGATCATCGAGCGCCGCATGCGGGACGCCATCAGTGAGATGTCACACTACGACGAATACGATTTTCTGGTGATCAATGATGACTTTGACCAGGCCAGAGAGGAGCTGAAGACCATTTTTCTTGCACAGCGCCTCCGTCTCGATGCACAATCGGAGAGAAATGGAGATCTGCTGAAAAGTCTGCTGGAAGAATCCGCTTGATTTATATAGAATTACCGCCCTTTTCGGCACGATTATGATTTGGAGTGATTACTGATGGCACGCATTACTGTAGAAGATTGCCTGGACAAGATTGACAACCGTTTTGACATGACGCTGATTGCCGCCGAACGTGCAAGACAGATCGCCATGGGTGCGGACCCTCTGATTCCACTGGATAACGACAAGCCCACAGTAATTGCGCTGCGCGAGATCTCCGAGGGGTTGATGAATCGCGAGATTCTCGACCAGATCAACGCCGCTGCCACCGCCATCGGGGAGGCAGAGAGTGAGGATGGTGAAGAGGAGATCTCTGCGGAATCCTCTGATGAGGAGAGCTCCACAGCCAAGCCAGAGATCACTGCCACTGCTGCCGAATCAACCACCGAAGAAGAGGCAACAGAGTAACCATTCCCGAGATGCGATGTTTCTGATCAGCGACCTCGTCGCTCTACTGGAGCGCTATCTTGATCAGAAGCAGGTCAGCGAGATCTATGCCGCCTATCTCTTCTCGGCGGAGGCCCACGATGGCCAGCACCGCATCTCGGGTGAGCCCTATATCTACCACCCCATCGAGGTTGCCCGCATTCTTGGCGAGATGCGGATCGACCACACCACGATCATGGCGGCCCTGCTGCATGATGTGCTGGAGGATACCAACCACTCCAAGAAAGAGCTGATCGACCGCTTCGGAAAAGGGGTGACCGAGCTGGTGGACGGTGTCAGCAAGCTGACCCGGATGCAGATGGAGAGCCCACAGCATGCGCAGGCGGAGAACTTCCGCAAGATGATGCTGGCGATGACTCGTGACATCCGGGTAATACTGATCAAGCTGGCCGACCGCCTCCACAACATGCGCACACTGGATGGAATGCGTCCCGACAAGCGTCGCCGCATTGCCCGCGAGACCCTTGAGATCTATGTGCCCATTGCCCACCGTCTGGGGATGAACAAGGTGGCCATCGAGCTGCGGGAGCTTGGCTTCTCCAACCTCTACCCGATGCGGGCGCGGGTTCTGGCCGAGGCGGTGCGTCAGGCACGGGGAAACCGCAAGGAGATCCTGGAGACCATTGAAGCGGCGCTACGCAACCACCTGCTGGAGACCGATCTGGAGGCCGAGGTGAGTGGACGCGAGAAACACCTCTACAGCCTCTACCAGAAGATGAGGGATCAGCGCCTCCCCTTCAGCGAGATCTATGATGTCTATGCGTTCCGGATTATCGTCCCCACGGTAGAGGCCTGTTACCAGGCGCTGGGTATCGTCCACAGCATCTACAAGCCGGTTCCCGGAAAGTTCAAGGACTACATTGCCATCCCCAAGGCCAATGGCTACCAGTCACTCCACACCGTTCTGTTTGGCCCCCATGGGGTTCCGGTCGAGATCCAGATCCGTACCCGGGAGATGCACACCATCTCCGAGGAGGGAATCGCCGCCCATTGGGACTACAAGAACGAAAATCCCGACAGCAGCCGGTCGGCCACTGTCAGCGGTACCGAGCAACGGGCACGCCAGTGGCTACAGGATCTGCTTGATCTGCAGAAAAATACCGGCAACTCTCTGGAGTTCCTGGAGAGCGTAAAGATCGACCTCTTCCCGGATGAGGTCTACGTATTTACCCCCAAGGGGAGGATCATGGAGTTCCCGCGTGGTGCCACCGTCCTGGATTTTGCCTACCGTATCCATACGGAGGTTGGAAACCATGCAGCTGCGGCGCGCATCAACCGCAAGGCGGCGCCGCTCAGCTCCCACCTCTTCAATGGACAGACAATCGAGATCACCACCTCGCCGGACAGCCGTCCACAGCCCGGGTGGCTCAACTTTGTCACTACCGGCAAGGCACGCAGCAACATTCGACACTATCTCAAGAATCTGCAGCAGGAGGAGGCGGTCCATCTGGGCAGGAAACTTCTGCTCAAGGCGCTGGGCAGCCATAATATCTCCAGAAAACGGTTCAAGAAGATGGATCTCGACCCACTGCTGAAGAAGCTCAAGCTGGAGAGCGTCGAGGCACTCTATAACGAGATTGGCATGGGGCTGCGAATGGCGGAGCTGGTTGCCGTGAACCTGGTCCAGTACTCCAGCAAGAGTGCTGCCACTGCGGAAGAGGAGCAGCCATCCGCAAGAGGGCGGCGCTGGAACCCGTTGACCGTTCTCTCGCCACTGCTCAGACGCAAGGAGAAGAACCATGACCAGCGCCCCCTGATGATTCGGGGGACCGAGGGGATGGTGGTCCATTTTGCAAAGTGCTGTCGCCCCATCCCCGGGGACCCCATCATCGGACACATCAGCTCCGGCAAGGGGCTGGTGATCCACCACAGTGACTGCAAGAATGTCTCCCACCTGCAGAATCGCCCGGAACAGTGGGTCACCGTAGAGTGGTCTGCAAAGGGGGAGCAGGACCTCTCCACCGACATTCGGGTTGATGTTGCAAACAGGCCGGGTGTACTGGCTACCGTTGCGTCAGCCATCTCGGAGATGGGCTCCAATATCAGTAATGTCACAGTTGATGATCAGGATGGACACACCAATGCCATCACCTTTACCATCCGGGTGACAGACAGAGACCATCTGGCCAGGATCATCCGCAAGATCAGAAAGCTGAAGCCGGTGAACGGCATCCAGCGCATCAAGGGATAGAACAATAGAAAGGAGTCATTGAATGAGCAGAGAGATCATACAGACGGAGCGGGCCCCACAGGCCATTGGAACCTACTCGCAGGCCGTTCGCAGCGGCAGTACGGTCTACCTCTCCGGACAGATTCCGCTGATTCCGGAGAGCATGGAGATGGTCTCCGGTGGCATGGAGGCGGAGATTGTACAGGTCTTTGAGAATCTCTCGGCTGTTGCAGAGGCTGCCGGCGGATCGCTGTCCGACATCATCAAGCTGAACATTTTTCTTACCGACCTGAGCCACTTCCCCCTGGTCAATGAGGTGATGGCACGCTACTTTGAGGCTCCCTACCCGGCCCGTGCCGCAGTCGGTGTTGCGGCACTGCCGAAGGATGCCGGGGTCGAGATGGATGGGGTGATGGAGCTCGAGGGGTAACATCTCCACTGTAACGTGGCCGCAGTCACCACACTGAAGGGGGTTGGCCCCCAACTCGCCAAAAAGCTGGCGCGGCTCCAGATCCGGCAGGTGGAGGACCTGCTGTTCCACCTCCCGCTGCGGTATCAGGACCGAACCACCCTCTCTCCCATCTCCACGCTGCGGGCGGGAGACGAAAAGCTGATTCAGGGGGAGATCCAGCACTGTGCCATCCGTTTTGGCCGGCGCCGCTCCCTGCTCTGCACCATCGAGGACTCGAGCGGAACCCTCGCTGTCCGCCTCTTCCACTTCAACCGGCAGCAGCAGAGCTCCCTGCGGCAGGGGAGAACCATTCGCTGCTTTGGAGAGATCCGCTGGGGCCCCTCCGGGCTGGAGATGGTCCATCCCGAGTATCAGCTGTTTCACCCCAACCAGACCCCTCCCGCACTGGAGAAGCGGCTCACCCCCATCTACCCCTCCACCGAGGGACTACGACAGCGCACCCTCTCCTCCCTGACCCATCAGGCACTGGAACGGACCCTCTCCAGAGTGGAGGAGCTGCTGCCAGAGGGGGTCCTGCCCGCCACCAGCCCCCCGCTGCAACAGGCACTGGAGGTGCTGCACCACCCCGGGGCAGGGATCACTCCAGACCAGCTCGAGGCGAGCAGGGAGCGGATTGCCCTTGAGGAGCTGTTGGCACACCATCTCAGTCTGCGACAGATCCGTTATCAGATGCGGAGAGAGAGTGCCACCCCGCTACAGGGGGACCGAACCCGTGTGGAGCGGTTTCTGCAGGGGCTCCCCTTCTCCCTGACCCGTGCCCAGCAGAAGGCACTGAAGAGAATCCTTCACGACCTGGAACAGCCTCACCCGATGCAGCAGCTGCTTCAGGGAGACGTCGGGTCCGGCAAGACCATTGTGGCAGTGGCAGCGGCGCTCCATGCAGCGGCCTCCGGCCTGCAGAGTGCCATCATGGCCCCTACCGAACTGCTGGCCAGACAGCACTACAAAAACATACAGCAACTGCTGGAGCCCACCGGTGTCTCCATCGGCTTCCTCTCCGGAAGCATGGGTGCGCGCGAGCGCAGGGCGGTAGTCGAGCCACTTGCCGCCGGCACACTCTCCATCCTGATCGGAACCCATGCCCTGTTCCAGCGCGAGGTCCAGTTTCACAACCTTGCGCTGGTGATCATCGATGAGCAGCACCGTTTTGGGGTGGAGCAGCGCTCTGCCCTGAAGCAGAAGGGGGTTGAGCCGCACCAGCTGATCATGACAGCAACCCCGATCCCGCGCACCCTGGCGATGACCTTCTATGCCGATCTTGACAGCACCGTGATTGATGAGCTCCCTCCGGGGCGCACCCCGATCCAGACCGTCACCCTGCCGGAGTCGCGCCGTGACGAGGTGCTTGAGCGGGTTCGCGCCAGCTGCCTTCAGGGACGGCAGGCCTACTGGGTCTGTCCGCTGATCGAGGAGTCCGAGGCACTGCAGTGCCAGGCGGCATCAGAGAGTGCCGAGGAGATCCAGCAGCGCTTTCCGGAACTCTCGGTCGGACTGGTGCATGGACGCATGGCTGCGGCGGAGAGAGAGGAGGTAATGAGCCGGTTTCACCAGGGGGAGATCCAGATCCTGGTCGCCACCACGGTCATCGAGGTGGGGGTCGATGTCCCCAACGCCAGCCTGATGATTATCGAGAATGCGGAGCGGCTTGGGCTTTCTCAGCTGCACCAGCTCAGGGGGCGGGTGGGTCGCGGGAGCCTCTCCAGCAGCTGTGTACTGATCTACCGAAACCCACTCTCCAGGATTGCGAAGAGTCGCCTTCGGGTGATCCGGGAGTCTGGCGATGGATTCGAGATTGCGCGCCGGGACCTGGAGATGCGCGGCCCGGGAGAGCTTCTGGGGCGACGTCAGACCGGCGCCCCTCAACTCAGAATTGCCGACCTTGCAGCGCATCAGCACCTGATCCCGCTGGTCGAGCAGATTGCTGAGAGGATGGTTGAGCACCATCCGGAGAGGATTCCAGAGCTGATCCGGCGCTGGATTCCCGACGGGGAGCGTTTCCGCGCTATCGGCTAGATAGCCTGTCGGATCAATAGCGCCGTACCCCCACACTACAAACCTGTGGGTTGCGGCGACCTCAGGACAGGCTCCTGGTGATCAGATTACCTCCCAGCTCAGCACTGTCCGCTGACTGATCTCCCCCTCACTACAGAAGATTCGCCTGATCTGGGAAACCAGTGGCAGCATCTCCTCCGTTTTCAGCGAACAGTAGACCCTGTTGTGGGCCCTCCTCGACTGAACCACACCCACCTTTCTGAGAATATCGATATGCTGGGAGATGTTGGACTGTGTGGTGCCCACATGCTCCAGAATCTCGTTCACAATCCGCTCCTGCTCCCCAAGAAAGCAGAGAATCTTCAACCGTGTGGGGTGGCTGATTGCATGCAGTACCGCTGCAATCCGGTCCAGCTCCTCCTTGCCCTCAGGCAGGCTGACCTCTGATGACATAAACTCCTCCCTATATCCGTATTGACGTACCAGACAGCGTTGATCAACCCTCCTGCAAACCGAGCTGCCGAAAGGCAATTGCCCCCTTTTCGGGATCTGCTGTTGGTAGGCGCAGACTATAAGCAATCCAATTTTTGAAGAAAACTAAGTATTTTCTGATTACTCGCACGAGGAGTTTAATAACCATGCCTGCTATGCA
>CAYFMF010000039.1:0-15257 GCA_964344135.1 uncultured Piscirickettsiaceae bacterium | reverse complement strand
TCCATCCAGGATGAGACCCTCAGTTTGGTGCTATGGTATTGTTGCGTAGAGGTGGATCACCATGAAGAGCACCATATTGATCGTGTATTCAACTACAGATGGGCATACAAGGAAGATATGCTCACGGTTAACAGAGATTCTGGAAGAAAACCGTAATCATGTTGATCTACTGGCGGTCAACCATGCAGATGAGGAAAAGGTAGCGGCAGCCGATAAGATTGTTATCGGAGCAAGTATTCGCTATGGCAGGCACAGTAAACATCTCTATGATTTCGTTAACAGGCACAAGAGGGTCATAGAGAAAAAACCGAATGCGTTTTTTAGCGTCAACGTTGTGGCGAGAAAGCCTCAAAAAAACAGTCCAGAGACCAACCCCTACCTCAAAAAATTCCTCAAACAGGTGTCATGGGAGCCAAGAAGGTCGGCCGTTTTTGCAGGGAAAATAGATTATCCAAAATACAGTGCTTATGATCGCATCATGATACGTCTTATCATGTGGGTAACAAAAGGGCCGACAGATCCTCAGGCAACGATCGAATTCACAGATTGGGACAAAGTCACAGAGTTTGGGGAAATTGTTAATGAGATGTAATTGAGCAGATTCACATAACAAGTGCAATTCACCCGGGTGCCAAGAAATGTCGTTTTGCCTGTTATCTCTGGCGGGTCAAAACGAGTGATCTACACATACTTAATCCATTTCTGGTGAAATAGAACAGGGCAATTTTTCAACTGCTTCAGGCTGCCTCTAGGGTGAGAGAGGGGCTCTGATGAATCACTCCCGTCGGTCGCCTGTTATTTTCAGTCAACGTGCGGGCAGCGGTATCAGGGTCCAGATATTCCATGAGCGCCAGCAGCCCCCCTTTCAGGTTGTAGACGTTATGAAAGCCCAGGTAGTTGAGTGCCGTGGTGACTGCCTCGCCTCGATCACCCATCTTGCAGGAGATCACCACCTTGCGGTTTCGTGGGATACGAGCAAGATCCTTGTTGCGGAAAAACTGATCCTTGGGGATCTGTAGGGTTCCTGGCAGGGTAAATCCCATCAGTTTCGTCTCATCTGGAGTGCGAACGTCGATCACCTGGATATCGACACCAGACTGGATTGCACTGACAAAATTCTCAACGGTGATCTGTTTCATGGTCCTGTGACCTTTATCATTAGCTCTCACTGATAGCGTAGACCATGAATATTTCCAACTCATTTCAAATGGGTTTCGAATGGGTTACAGGGGTAACTTTTTTTATAACTATTGCGTTATCGCTATTTTTTCACTTGTGAGAATTGAGAACGCCTCTTCAGAGTAATTTTATTGGTCAGGTGTATTGAATCCTGCTTGCAATATAATATAACTCTAATATAGATTGTACACATGGATGAGTAACATGAACAACGGATCAGTAGCCAAAAGGGTTCTCTATATTCGCCTTCCAGTCTGGAAAATCTATCCGGGAGGGATGGTCTATCTGGCTCACTACCTGCATCAACAGCGCCCCCGGATTGAACAGGAGTTGCTGGATCTGGCTCTGGTTGAGAAAAGAGAGCGTAGAAGGGTGGTTGCGGAGAGAGTCCGGAAGTTCCAGCCTGATCTGATCGCTTTCTCCTGGCGAAACATGCAGACCTTTGGCCCCCATCCTGAAAACGATGCGCTGGATGTGGTGATGAATTTTGACCATTCGCGGTCGCTCTGGAAACGGCTCAAGGCTGCATGGGATGCAATCTTTATTATCTGGGAGTACCTGGAGAGCCGACTCAACAACTTTGGTTTCATGAAACTGGCTCGTCGGATTGCACCTGATGCAACCATTCTGGTGGGAGGCACGGCTGTCTCGATCTTTGCCGAGCATGTGATCAAGCGCTGTCCGAGTAACAGTTATGTGGTCGTGGGTGAGGGAGAGGATGCTCTGGTCTCGATTGCGGATGGAGGGCATCATCCACTGGGAGAGTATTTTCACAAGGATCACCATGGAAAGGTTGAGCACCGGGTCGAGAGTCTGGAATTTGCACTAGAGAAGCTGACGGCAGTCGACTTTCACTATATTCAATCCATCTTCCCTGGATTTGAGCAGTATCTGGAAGGTGATTTCATTGGGGTGCAGACCAAGCGGGGGTGTCCTTATCACTGCAATTTCTGCATCTACAACGAGATTGAGGGGCATCGTCAACGCTATCGCAATCCCGTGGAGGTGGCCAGGGAGATAGAGTCACTGAGTCGGGATTTCGGAGTGGAGAAGATCTGGTTCACCGATGCACAGTTTATATCGACCAGACGTAGTGCCCATCAGGCAGAGGCCATTCTGGATGAGCTGCTGGCCCGCAAGGTGAAGATTTCATGGGCCGGTTATCTGCGCTTCAACTACGTGACCCCGGGACTGGCAGAGAAGATGTTTGAGTCCGGTCTGAGTAGTGTTGATCTCACCTTTACCGGATCACAACATGTGATTGATCAGATGAGCCTGGGTTACAAGCTGGAGCAACAGATGGAAGGTTTTCGGATGTTGCGGGATGGCGGGCACATCAAGGAACCAATCAAACTCTATATGCCGCTGAATGCGCCAGGGGAGAGCGTTGAGACGCTGTGCCAGACCCTGGATCGGATTGATGAGCTTTATAAGATGTTTGGACGTGACTTTGTGCTCCCATTCATCTTCTTCGTCGGGGTACAGCCCAATACCCCTGTTGAAGAGCTATTGATCAGCCAGGGGTACCTGAACAGAGGGTACAATCCACTCACCCTCAACCCCTTTACCATCAAGAAACTGCTCTACAATCCACCACCACTTGGGTCCATGATTGGTCGGGCCTACCTGAAGGCGCTGGAAGAGGTGGGCAAGAGTGATGAGTTTGACTATATCGGCCGTGCGGCAATGGACAATCTGAGGGGTATGCTGTCAGAGGTTCAACAGCAGGGGGCGTGTTAGGCGCTACTGCTCAATCTCATATCATCCTCACAGGGTGCCAGTTTTTCTGAGGGAGTAAAAGCCGTTAACCCTAACCACGGGCAGGTATCTGTACTCACCATCATGATGCGCCCTATTATATATATCTATATATCAATACAGGCTATAAATATAATTATATAAGGATACGTATATATACGTATGGTTGAGGCGTGATGTCTGTTGTATAACCAGGCTACAGGGAAACCATATTGTTTAAGGAGAGTGAAGGTGAACAAGAGAGAGCTGAAAAAGACCATAGGCAAGCACATTGATCTTGTTGCTGATGGATCGAGCGTGGTTGCCGGATATCTTATGTTTTTACTGTTTTTTGTTCTGGCTATGCATCCTGTTGTTTTTGCAGGGCTGCTGATCTAGTGATTGCATAACCAGATAACGCTTTTCGACATACCTCCTAACCGTGGTGTCGAAACAGGCCAGCATGCGAGTTCGAAGCCGTCTGCTGGTCTCTTTTTGGGCTGGCTGGGGCCCTGAAAACGCATTGCAAAACTGATATTTATCGGAAATCGATTCCTGTACAATTCGCGCCCATTCGGGTCATTTGCAAGGAATTCCCATGTTTCAGTTAGGTTGTGTCAGTCGTGTCTGTTTTCGCAATGAAATTCTCTCAGGTCTAACCGTTGCCCTGGCGCTGGTGCCGGAGGCGGTTGCCTTTGCCTTTGTGGCCGGTGTGGAGCCACTGGTCGGGCTCTATGCTGCATTCATGGTGGGGCTGCTGGCCTCGATCTTTGGCGGTCGTCCCGGGATGATCTCTGGTGCAACCGGTGCAATGGCAGTGGTGATGGTCTCGCTGGTTGCCCAGCACGGTGTGGAGTATCTCTTTGCCGCAGTAGTCCTGACGGGACTTATTCAGATCAGTGTCGGGCTGATGAAGCTGGGCAAGTATATTCGTATCGTTCCTCACCCGGTGATGCTCGGTTTTGTCAACGGACTGGCGATTGTGATCTTCCTTGCGCAGCTGCAACATTTCCAGTTTGCCACCTCTGATGGTGGAAGCGCCTGGATGGGGGGTGGCGACCTGATGCTGTTTGGTGGGCTGATTCTGCTCACCATGTCCATTATTCACTTTCTGCCCAGGCTGACGGGCGCATTCCCGGCCTCGCTGGCGGCCATCCTCGTGGTCTCGCTGCTGGTGATCGGGCTGGATCTGGATACCAAGCGGGTCTCTGATCTCGCCTCCATTGAGGGCGGATTCCCAACTTTTCATATCCCAATGGTTTCGCTGAGCTGGGAGACCCTCTATATCATCCTGCCGTATGCGGTGATACTGGCTGCAGTGGGGCTGATTGAGTCGCTGCTGACACTGACTCTGATCGATGAGGTGACCGACACCCGTGGCCAGGGCAACCGGGAGTGTATCGGGCAGGGAATTGCCAACACCACAACGGGGCTGTTTGGTGGCATGGGGGGGTGTGCAATGATCGGGCAGAGCATGATTAATGTGAACTCCGGCGGCCATCAACGCCTCTCCGGAATTGCTGCGGCACTCTTTCTGCTCAGCTTTATCCTGTTTGCATCCGAGCTGATTGAGATGATCCCGATGGCGGCACTGGTCGGGGTGATGTTTATTGTGGTGCTCGGTACCTTTGAGTGGTCGAGCTTCCGCATCATGAGAAAGATCCCCGCCAAGGATGCCTTTGTGCTGGTGCTGGTCTCTGCCGTCACGGTGGCCACCGATCTGGCGATTGCGGTGATTGTGGGTGTGATTGTCTCTGCGCTGATCTTTGCCTGGGAGCATGCCAGCCACATCAACGTCGATCAGCGTGATGAGGAGGATGGGACCCGTATCTATGAGTTGAATGGCCCGCTCTTCTTTGGCTCGGTGAAGAACTTTCTTGATCTGTTTGAGCCAGCCAGTGATCCGGATGAGGTGATTCTGGAGTTCAGGAACTCCCGTGTTGCCGACCACTCGGCGATTGAGGCGATCGATACCCTGGCGGAGAAATATATCCGTGCAGGCAAGCAGCTCCATCTGCGACACCTCAGTCCGGAGTGTCGAATCCTGCTCCACAAGGCAGGAGATCTGGTGGAGGTCAATATGCTTGAGGATCCCGTTTATCACGTTGCGGACGACAAGCTCGCGTAGTTAAATACCTTTTTATCGACACGCAGGAATTAAGAAGCAACAAGGAGAGAAGGGATGCCCTCATTTGATACCGTTTCAGAGGTCGATCTGCATGAGGTAACCAATGCAGTGGATCAGACCAGTCGGGAGATCAGTAACCGTTTTGACCTGAAGGGGACCGGTGCGAGTGTTGAGTTCAACGGTGATGATCTGCTGGTCAAGGCGGATCAGGAGTTCCAGCTGCATCAGGTGATGGATATCCTGAATGCAAAGATGGCAAAGCGTGGGGTTGATGTGGGCGCCCTCAATCCTGGCGAGATCGAGACCAATGTCAGTGAGGCACGCCAGAGTGTGGCCATTGTTCAGGGGATTGACCAGGCCACTGCCAAGCAGATCGTGAAGCAGATCAAGCAGTCCAGGATCAAGGTACAGGCCGCCATCCAGGGGGAGAAGGTGCGTGTTACCGGAAAGAAGCGTGATGATCTGCAGTCGGTCATGTCAATGCTGCGGGAGGAGAACTTCTCCGTTCCTCTGCAGTTCAATAATTTCAGGGAGTGATCTCAACCGGTATGCTGGTTCGTATCTCCCTCTCTCGGCAACAGCTCTGCCTGGAGGAGGGGGGGAGCGAGGTGAGGTGCTACCCGGTCTCCACTGCCCTCAACGGTGCGGGTGAGCGGTTGGGCAGTGGCTGCACCCCCAGGGGAAGGCACCATATCCGAATCAAGATTGGTGAAGGGTGTGCCGAGAATACGGTCTTTGTCGGGCGCCGACCCACTGGAGAGATCCACACCCCGCAGCTGCAGCAGCAACAGCCGGAGCGTGACTGGATTCTGACCCGTATCCTCTGGCTGACCGGTGAGGAGGCGGGGCTCAACCGGGGAGGAGAGGTCGATACATTGAGACGGATGATCTATATTCACGGCACACCGGAGAGTGAACCAATGGGGGTTGCCCGCTCCCATGGCTGCATTCGGATGCACAATCATGATCTGATCCCGCTGTTTGACCTGCTCTCTACAGGTACCCGGGTTGTGATTGAGGAGTAGAAGGGGATGAGTCTGGGGCCGTTAATGGTGGATCTGGAGGGGGTTGAGCTCTCTGCCGAGGAGCGCGAGCTACTGGCGGACCCACGTGTGGGCGGGATCATTCTCTTTAGCCGCAACTACCACTCCCCCGAGCAGTTGACTCAACTCTGCAGCGAGGTTCATGCAGTTCGTACCCCACCACTACTGATTGGTGTAGACCATGAGGGGGGGCGGGTTCAGCGTTTCCGTGAGGCGTTTACCGAGATCCCTCCGATGGCCCGTTTCGGAAAACTCCACGACCGTGACCCCAAACTCGCCTACTCCAATGCTGAATCAGCAGGCTGGCTGATGGCGATCGAGCTGCTCGCCTGCGGGGTTGATTTCAGCTTTGCCCCGATACTGGATCTCTCGCATGGTGTCAGTGGGGTCATTGGAGATCGCGCCTTTCATCGAAAACCGGTGGTGGTCTCCGAGCTGGCCCATAGCTGGATGCAGGGGATGCACAAGGCGGGTATGGGGGCAGTGGGCAAACACTTCCCGGGCCATGGCGGGGTCAAGGCGGACTCTCATGTAGAGGTGCCGGTGGATGATCGGCTCTTTGCAGACCTGCTGGTGGATGACCTGGTCCCCTTTGAGCGCATGACTCACTATGGAATGGAGGGGGTAATGCCAGCGCATGTATACTACAGTGCAATCGATCCGGACCACCCGGCCGGTTTCTCCCGTTTCTGGCTACAGGAGGTGCTGCGTGGTCGTCTCGGGTTCAATGGTGCCATCTTCAGTGACGACCTCACCATGGAGGGGGCCGGAGTGGTGGGTGGTTATCCGGAGCGGGCCGCTGCTGCACTGGAGGCGGGCTGTGACATGGTGCTGGTCTGCAACCATCGTGTTCACGCGGTTGAGGTACTGGACTCTCTGGAGCCACAGGGCAACCCGCTGGGTACGGCCCGTCTGGCCAGACTTCATGGAAGGAGGAAGATCGACCGCGAGGCACTGCTCAATAGTAGCCACTGGCAGCGTGCAGTTGAGCGAATTCACGGGCTGGAAGAGGCCCACACACAGGAGATGGAGTTGTGAGCGTATCACTGGAAGAGGTAGGAAGAGTACGCCGGGAGGCGGATTGCCTCTGGAGTGGCAGTGAGGTGGAGGCGGCGCTGGACAAGATGGCTACTGAACTGGGCGAGCAGATCGGGGACCGCAACCCATTGCTGCTGACGGTGATGAACGGTGCCGTGATCCCGATGGGGTATCTGCTGACCCGGCTTGAGTTCCCGCTCCAGGTCGACTATATCCATGCTACCCGCTACGGCACAGAGCTGGTGGGTGGGGCACTGGAGTGGATTGCCCGTCCACGGATTGCCCTGGAGGGGCGAACCGTTGTCATTGTTGATGATATTCATGACGAGGGGGGGACAATGGAGGCGCTCAAGCTGTGGGCCATGGAGCAGGGGGCGGAAGAGGTGTTTACGGTGACGCTGGCCACCAAACTGCATGATCGCAAGATGGCCCCCCCCTCCGATTTCAATGCGTTGACGGTTCCGGACCGTTATGTCTTCGGCTTTGGAATGGACTACAAGGGGTACCTCAGAAACATGCCCGGAATCTACGCACTGCGGGAAGAGGGTTGATCAGCAGATGAAGGGTGAGGGGGATCTGCTCTTTGTTTTTGAGTATGGGGTCTATCCGGAGCTGATTCGGGCGCTGCAGGGTACCGCTTATGAGGTCAAGGTTGAGCATCTGATGCGCAAGGCGATCTCCTTCCTGAAGAAGAGAGCGCCCTCCATTGTGGTGGCCGAGTTTTACCATGACCCCGCCTTCCGGGATCGGGTCAGCAATCTGGAGTCGATGCTGGCCCATCTCCAGAGAAAGCTCCCCCAGAGTCGGGTGGTGATCATTTATGATCCCGCAGATGAGCCTTTTCTGCAGCAGTTGATGGCCCGTTTTCCTGTGGATCAGACCATTCCCCACCCGGTCGATCCAGAGATGTTGGTCGAGGCGGTTACTCGCCGGAACTGATGCCGGTTACCTGGCTGGTGATCTCCCCTCGCCCGAGACGGGTTCTGATCTTCTCCCCCTTCTGCAACCCCGTTGTGGTTTGGAGAACCTCGCCCTCTGCGGTGCTGGTGATACTGTAACCACGCGAGAGAGTCGCAAGTGGGCTGACGGCATTCAGGGTGTGGGCAAGAGCGGATAGATGGTCAACCTGCTGCTGAAGCCGGTGGTGGAGTGACTGCCTCAACTGCCGGGTTCCACTCTCAAGACGCTCTCTTAACATCAATATCTTCTGTTCCGGGGCCTGCCTCTGAAGACGCAGGCTGATCTCGCGCAGGCGGTTGGTGCGCTTCTCCAGTAGAAGCTGTTCTGCACGATGGAGCCGCTGTTCACTCTCATCCAGACGCTGGTTCAGCTGTCGAAGCCTCTCGCTGGGGTGGCGCAGCCGCCCCTGGGCGCCATCCAGACGGAGAGAGAGTCTCTCCAGAGCGGATTGGATCCCCTTGGTCAACCGCTGTTCTGTCAGCCGCAGACGCTGTTGCCACTCCTGACGGTCGGGTGAGACACTCTCTGCCGCAGCAGAGGGGGTTGGGGCACGAAGATCGGCCACAAAATCGGCTATGGTGAAATCGGTCTCATGTCCAACTGCCGAGATGAGTGGAATCGAGCAGTTGTGGATTGCCCTCGCTACCTCCTCCTCATTGAATGGCTGCAGGTCCTCCAGTGACCCACCGCCGCGCGCGAGAATCAGCAGATCACACTCCGCCCGTTGCTGGGCAATCTCAAGTGCTGCAACAATCTCCTCGCTGGCAGTGCTGCCCTGGACTGATACGGGATAGAGCGTAATGGGAAGGGCAGGGAAGCGACGCCTGAGAACGGTAAGAATGTCATGGATAGCCGCCCCGGATGGAGAGCTGATCACCCCGATCCTCTCTGCCAGGAGAGGGAGGCTCTTGCTCCATTTTTCGTCGAACAGCCCCTCCTGCGAGAGCTTTTTCTTCAGGGCCTCAAAGGCACGCTGTAGCATCCCCTCGCCAGCGGGCTCCATATGTTCCGCAATCAGCTGGTAGTCACCCCGTGACTCGTAGAGGCTGACACTGCCACGAATCTGTACATGGTCACCGCTCTTGGGGCGGAAACGGATGTGGGTGAGTCGGTTGCGGAACATGGCACAGCGGATCTGTGCCTGCTCATCCTTGAGGGTAAAGTAGATGTGGCCCGAGGCGGGGCGTGAGAGGTTGGAGATCTCACCCTCAACCCAGAGAGTTGTGAAGTTCTGCTCCAGCAGAAAACGGGCCTCCCGATTGAGCTGGGAGACGGAGATGATTTTTCGTTCCGGATTCAATGGCTGGAGACGGGAGAAGTTGCCTTCAGACCCAATCTGAAGGCAACAGGATCGCTTTGATATTCCAGCCTATCGGGGAGTGACCTGGACGCGAACCCGAATCTGCTCTCCGGGCGCGCTCCTCATGTTGGCGGAAAACTCCTGCCCGCCATAGCGGTAGGTAACCCGATAGTGGGAGTGCTCCTTTTTCTCCTCGGTCTCATAGACGGTCTCGCAACGCTCGACCTCCTGGTAGCGCCCACCTGCACGTGGTTGCGCTGGTTGCAGGCGCTCCTGGTCATGGGCAATGGAGGCACCCAGTGCCGCACCGGCAATGGTCATTGCATCCTTGCCGCGCCCCTTGCCGAACTGGTTGCCGATGGCACCACCGAGCAGGCCGCCGATCAGCTCATTGGTCATGCTGCCATCGGAGGGGGCTCGCTCCTGAATCCGGACCGTCTCGGTCCAGCACTTTTCAACCGGTTTTCTGATGGTGTAGGTTCTCTCAACCGCCTCGACGTTGGTTACCGTTGCCCAGTCATTGTACCGGGCACCATCTCTTCCCCCATCTCCGATGGAGGAATTCACCCCGAAGGATTCGGTTGCAACGGCGCTCCCGGAGAGGAGCATGAGGGAGGAGAGGGCAGTGGTTAAGGTGATTTTTGTCATTGGACTGCTCATGGTTGGATCCTTTCTCCTTGGTTTTCAAAAGGTAATATTGTCTTACAGATGACCTGATTATAGCCCACAGGTTCCAGGCTGGTGGTCAATTTCACTTTTTTCGCAGAATTTGGATTTTGCACTGCTGGATCAGAGTGATTCGATGACTCCTTAATGACTTGGGGGCGAGATCCATTTATAATTCGCGCCTTTCATCCTCAGTTTACGGAGTACGCCATGCGCCTTGTTGAACAAGCCCTTACTTTTGATGATGTCCTGCTTCTGCCTGCCCACTCCATGGTGATTCCCCGCGAGGTCTCACTCCGTACCCGCCTGACTCGTGAGATTGATCTCAATATCCCGATGGTCTCCGCCGCCATGGATACGGTTACCGAGTCCAGACTGGCGATTGCACTGGCTCAGGAGGGCGGTGTCGGCATTATCCACAAGAACATGTCTGCCGAGGAGCAGGGGCGTGAGGTTCAGAAGGTAAAACGTTTTGAGAGTGGTGTGGTCACCGATCCAGTCACCATCTCCCCCGAGTCAACGGTTCGCGAGGTGGTGGAGCTGACTCGCCGTTACGGAATCTCCGGTCTGCCGGTAGTTGATGGAAATGACCTGGTGGGCATTGTCACCAGCCGTGACCTCCGTTTTGAGAAGCGCCTTGATGAGAAGGTGGCAACGGTCATGACCCCGAAGGATCGTCTGGTAACGGTCAAGGAGGGGGCCGAGAAGAGTGAGGTGATTGAGCTGCTCCATGCCCATCGCATTGAGAAAGTGCTGGTGGTCAATGATGCCTTTGAGCTGCGCGGAATGATTACCGTCAAGGATATCCAGCGCGCCACCGACAAGCCGAATGCGTGCAAGGATGAGCAGGAGCGTCTCCGGGTTGGTGCTGCTGTGGGGACTGGTGCCGATACCGAGGAGCGCGTCACTGCACTGGCAGCCGCCGGGGTGGATGTGGTCGTGGTTGATACGGCACATGGCCACTCGCAGGGTGTGCTGGATCGGGTTCGCTGGGTAAAGCAGAATTTCCCGGACATTCAGGTGATTGGAGGAAATATTGCCACCGGTGATGCGGCAAGGGACCTGGTTGCAGCTGGTGCGGATGCGGTCAAGGTGGGGATCGGCCCCGGTTCCATCTGTACAACACGGATTGTGGCTGGGGTCGGTGTACCCCAGGTGACTGCGGTCTCCAATGTGGTCAAGGCACTGGAGGGTACCGGTGTTCCGGCCATTGCCGACGGTGGTATCCGCTACTCCGGGGATATGGCGAAGGCCATTGTGGCTGGCGCCCACTCCATCATGGTGGGTGGGCTGCTGGCAGGAACCGAGGAGGCGCCGGGTGAGGTTGAACTCTATCAGGGGCGCTCCTACAAGTCCTACCGTGGAATGGGCTCTCTGGGTGCGATGCAGCAGGGTTCCAGTGACCGTTACTTCCAGGACAACAGCAGCAATGTAGAGAAGCTGGTCCCTGAGGGGATTGAGGGGCGTGTCCCCTACAAGGGGCCAATGGGTGGCATCATCCACCAGATGATGGGTGGTCTGCGTTCCAGCATGGGGTATACCGGCTGTGTCAATATTGACGAGATGCGTACCCGGCCAGAGTTTGTGCAGGTGACCGGGGCAGGGATGGCAGAGAGCCATGTCCATGATGTCAGCATTACCAAAGAGGCTCCAAACTACCGGGTCTGAGGATTCCAGGATAATGGAAAACATTCATAACGACCGTATTCTGATCCTCGATTTTGGATCCCAGTATACGCAGCTGATTGCACGCCGGGTTCGTGAGGCTGGTGTCTATTGCGAGCTCTACCCCTACGATATGGGAGAGGAGGCGATTCGTGACTTCAGTCCAAAGGGAGTTATCCTCTCCGGTGGGCCCGAGTCGACCACCATGGAGGAGGCGCCCGAGGCGCCCGGGATTGTCTTTGAACTCGGGGTGCCGGTACTGGGGATCTGTTACGGCATGCAGACCATGGCGGCACAGCTTGGCGGCAGCACCGAAAATGCCGACCACCACGAGTATGGGTATGCGCAGGTGCGTGCCCGTGGCCATACTGCCCTGCTCAGGGATATTGAGGACCACACCTCTCCAGAGGGACATGGGCTGCTTGATGTCTGGATGAGTCATGGTGATCGGGTCGCTGAGCTACCCGAGGGGTTTGCCGTGATGGCGTCGACCGACAACGCGCCACTAGCCGGAATGGCCGATGAGAGTCGCCACTTCTATGGAGTGCAGTTTCACCCGGAGGTGACCCACACCAGGCAGGGGGATCGTATCCTCAGCCGTTTTGTGATCGATATCTGCGGCTGTGCCGCGCTCTGGAATCCGGCCAATATCATTGAGGACAGCATCCAGCAGATCCGCCGGCAGGTGGGGGGAGATGAGGTGTTGCTGGGGCTCTCTGGCGGAGTGGATTCGTCAGTTGTTGCTGCACTGCTGCATCGTGCGATTGGGGATCAGCTCACCTGTGTCTTTGTGGATAATGGGCTGCTGCGTCTCAATGAGGGCGATCAGGTGATGGCAATGTTTGCCGAGCATATGGGCATCCGCGTGGTTCGTGCCGATGCCGAGGAACGCTTCCTCTCTGCGCTGACAGGCGAGACCGATCCCGAGAAGAAGCGCAAGATCATTGGCCACACCTTTATTGAGGTGTTCGATGAAGAGTCGGGCAAACTCAGTAATGTGAGGTGGTTGGCACAGGGGACCATCTACCCCGATGTGATCGAATCGGCTGGTGCAAAGTCGGGCAAGGCCAAGGTGATCAAGTCACACCACAATGTGGGTGGACTGCCGGAGGATATGAAGCTGGAGCTGCTGGAGCCACTTCGTGAGCTGTTCAAGGATGAGGTGCGCAAGATTGGTGTCGAGTTGGGCCTCCCCTCCGATATGGTCTATCGTCACCCGTTCCCGGGGCCTGGCCTGGGGGTTCGCATCCTGGGTGAGGTGAAGAAGGAGTATGCAGACCTGCTGCGTCAGGCCGATGAGATCTTCATCTCCGAACTGCGCAAAGCGGATCTCTACGACTCGGTGAGTCAGGCCTTTGTGGTCTTTCTGCCGGTTCGTTCCGTCGGGGTGATGGGGGATAACCGACAGTATGACTATGTGGTTGCGCTCCGTGCCGTGGAGACGGTCGATTTCATGACTGCACGCTGGGCCCATCTTCCCTATGAGTTCCTGGGAAATGTATCCACAAGAATAATCAATGAAATCAACGGAATATCAAGAGTTTCTTATGATATTTCTGGGAAGCCTCCAGCCACCATTGAGTGGGAGTAGGCCAGATCTGGCATTGGCTGGCACTGACAGGCATCAAGACGCAGTATTCTAGCAAATCCAGTAACTTATCCTCATTTCCGTCTGGCAACATCTGGCACTGGCAGGCATCAGCAAGCAGTTAGTGCCATTTTCTAATGGTATAGATCATGGTATAGCTGCCCCCGGTTTTCTCGCGGTGCGACAGTACCATGCCTTGCCTGCTGAACTGTTCATGGTAGCGGTTATTCTGCTTGAATAATGTGATATTCATGCTACATTAATGACAATTAATATCTTATGAATGATGCATTATGCCAAAGCCACATATTCCGTCCTCCGCTGTAAAGCGTGTCTTGCGAAAACTGGGTGCCGATCTCCGCGAAGCCCGGCAGCGGCGTCGTTTGACCATGGCTGTGGTGGCAGAGCGAGCCTTTACCAGCCGGTCCACCTTGCAGCGGGTTGAGGCGGGTGATCCGGGCGTGAGCATGGGGATTTATGCGTCTGTGTTGCAAGCACTGGGCTTGTTGGACAGGCTCGATCAGCTCGCTGACCCGGCCCATGATGAAATCGGTCGTTCGCTGGCTTCTGGCGAACTGCCTCAGCGTGTGCGGATGTCGACGAAGCGCAGGAAGCAATCGGATGACTGACGTTGAGGTCCATATTGATCTGGAAGGGCAGGTACTCCCTTTGGGAATACTTCATCGGCAAGCATCACGCCGGGGAGAGACCGTTACCTTCGAATATGATGATGCCTGGCTCGGCGATGTAAACCGGTTTTCGATTGAGCCGGCACTGACTCTAACTGCAGGGACATTCCCGCCACAGGCGGGCCAGCCCATTTTCGGTTCGATTGGAGACTCGGCGCCGGATACCTGGGGCAGGCGCTTGATGCAGCGTGCTGAACGACGTCTCGCGGAACGTGAGGGGCGGCAGGTACGCACGCTGGGGGAACTGCATTATCTGCTTGGTGTGGCAGATGAGACCCGCTTGGGTGCGCTCAGGTTTCGTTGGCGTGGTGAGGAGGTGTTTCAGGCGCCTGTACATGACGGCGTTCCCACTCTGATTGAACTGGGGCGTCTGCTTCAGATCACTGAACGGATAGAACGTGACGAAGAGACCGATGAAGATCTCCAGTTGATATTCGCACCGGGTTCGTCACTGGGTGGCGCTCGTCCCAAGGCATCCGTAATCAATCAACATGGTCATCTGTCGATCGCGAAATTCCCTAAGGAGTCCGACGACTACAGTATCGAAACCTGGGAAGAAATCGCGCTCAGACTGGCAGAGCGGGCGGGGATCAAAACTCCGGTTCATGAACTACTACAGGTTGCCGGTAAACCGGTGCTGCTATCGCGCCGTTTCGATCGTGACCACGGCTGGCGTATTCCCTTTCTGTCTGCGATGTCGATGACAGGATCTCGGGACGGTGAACGAGGAAGTTACCCCGAACTGGTAGATGCTTTGACTGCGCATGGTGCACAGGCCAAGGAAGATGCGCGGCAGCTTTATCGCCGAGTGGTTTTCAATGTGCTGGTGTCCAACGTTGACGATCACTTGCGCAACCACGGATTTCTGTGGTCAGGGCAGGGTGGTTGGGTGCTTTCGCCTGCCTATGATCTAAATCCGACACCAGTGGATGTGAAGGCGCGGATCCTGACCACGAATATTGACCTTGACGAGGGCACCTGCTCAGTGGAGTTACTACAAGAAGCGGCTGAGTATTTTGGTCTGGTTGCCGGGCAGGCACGTCCGATTATCCGCGAAGTGGCAGAGGTAACACGCACGTGGCAGGCAGTGGCGACAGAGGTGGGGGCAAGACGTGCCGAGATCACACGCATGGCCACTGCATTCGAACACGAGGATCTGCGGGCAGCATTGAAGTTGTAAGGTGGCAAGGAATCCAGAATTTTTGAAGAAATTTCTGAGCATGGTATTTTTCATGGTATTACCGTTTAGCTTAAAAATAAGCCA
>CAYFMF010000038.1:0-15515 GCA_964344135.1 uncultured Piscirickettsiaceae bacterium | reverse complement strand
TGACCCCATACTTACAGAAATCTGGCCACCATTCCAAACCGGTATTGCCCCTCTTCTGGCGAGAGATCCAGCTCTGCGCTCACTGTATACCCCCCACCCGGCACCACCTCCATCGGCTCACCCCTCTTGCTGATAATTTTCTGCAGGGTGATTTCACGGTTTCCACTGGGGAGGATCAGCTCCAGCCGATCCCCGACCCCAAACTTGTTCTTGGCCACCAGCGTGGCCAACTTCTGCTCGGGATCGTAGGCGGTGATCTCCGCCACATAGAGTTGCCGGTGGCCCTGAGAGTTCCCCTGGATATAATTCTGGTACTCCTCGCTATGGTGGCGCTTGAAGAAACCATCGGTATAGCCGCGACTGGCCAGATTCTCCAGCTCCGCCAGCAGTGACGGATCAAATCCGCGTCCGGCAACCGCATCATCAATCGCCCTGCGGTAGGCCTGGCTGACCCGGCTCACATAGTAGACCGACTTGGTCCGTCCCTCGATCTTCAGTGAATCCACCCCAATCTCCACCAGTCGCTGGATATGCTCCACCGCGCGCAGGTCTCGTGAGTTCATGATGTAGGTACCGTGCTCATCCTCCTCCATCGGGATCGGCTGACCGGGGCGCCCCATCTCCTCAATCAGGATTCTCCGGGATTGCGGTTGTGGTTCCGCAGCCGGCTCGGCTACCCGTAGATCCCCGCTCTCATCCACCGTTGAGGCCACCTCCCGATACCCCCAGCGGCAGGCGTTGGTACAGCTCCCCTGGTTGGCATCACGGTGGTTGATATAGCCGGAGAGGAGGCAGCGCCCCGAATAGGCCATGCAGAGGGCACCATGGACGAAGACCTCCAGCTCGATATCCGGGCACTGCTGGCGAATCTCCTCCACCTCCTCCAGCGAGAGCTCGCGCGAGAGGATCACCCGCTCGATCCCCAGACTTTTCCAGAAATTGACCGCGGCAAAGTTGACGGTATTGGCCTGTACCGAGAGGTGTACCGTCTGTTCCGGCCAGCGCTCGCGCACCCTATGGATCAACCCCGGATCCGCCATGATCAGGGCATCCGGACCGAGCTCGATCACCGGTTCAATATCGTGCTCGAAGGTGTGGACCTTGCTGTTGTGGGCGAGGATGTTGGCGGTGACATAGAGGCGCTTCTGCTGCTGGTGTGCCTCACCAATGGCCTGCCCCAGCCCCCCCAGATCAAAATCATTCTCCCGCACCCGCAAGCCGTAACGGGGCAGACCGGCATAGACCGCATCGGCCCCGTAGGCGAAGGCCGCACGCATATGCTGCAGGGTCCCGGCAGGGGAGAGTAGTTCGGGGGAGATCATCTTCATCCGGATATTCTACCGGATCAGGGTGGTACAGAGGGGGGGTTACTCGTCCTTCAGCTCAACCGGCATCCCGGCCTTGCGCCACTCGGGGAACCCCTCATCCAGACGACGTGCCTCGAACCCCTTCTCGCGCAGCATGGCGACCGCATCATAGGCCAGCATGCAGTAGGGACCACGACAGTAGGCGACCACCTCCTGCCCCGGCTTCAGCTCACCGAGCCGATCCTCAAGCTGGTCCAGAGGGATGCTCAACGCCCCCTCGATATGGCCCGCCTCATACTCCACCTCGGGACGAACATCGAGAACGGTGATGACACCATCCCCTGCACGCTCGATCAGCTCATCCACCGGGATTGGCTCCAGATCATCCTTGACGTTCAGATAGGTGTTTACCAGACGCTCGACCTCAGCCAGATGACGTTCCGAGAGCTTGCGCAGTGCAACCAGCAGGTCAATGACCAGCTCATCGGAGAGCTTGTAGTGGACGTATTGCCCCACTTTTCTTGCGGTTACCAGCCCCGCATTGCGTAGCAGCTGGAGATGCTGGGAGGTATTGGCAACGGTCAGACCGGCAGCCTGCGACAACTGCTCAACGGTGCGCTCTCCCTGGGCAAGAATCTCAAGCAGTTCAATACGATGTGCGTTACTGAAGGCCTTGCCGGTTCTGGCAAACTGCTCGAAAATCGATTTTTTGTAGTCTTTTACTGGCATAAGTTCTTAAATAATCACATATTCTATTGAATGAGTCAAGTGTAATCAATGAATTCAGCAACTCCTCAACCCTCCCCCAAAAAAAACGGCGCCGAAGCGCCGCTCTCTTCTCTCGGATTCGTGACGGATCAGGCCGAGAACGAGGATCCACAGCCACAGGTTGTGGTGGCATTTGGGTTCTTGATCACAAAGCGCGCACCATCCAGCCCCTCGTAGTAATCCACCTCGGCACCGGTCAGGTACTGCATGCTCATCGGATCAATCAGCATGGTGACGCCATCCCTCTCAATGGCAACATCCCCCTCCTCGACCTCCTCGGCAAAGCTGAATCCATACTGGAAACCGGAGCAGCCACCACCCGTGATGTAGACACGGAGCTTGAGATTATCATTTCCCTCCTCCTCAATCAGGGACTGGACCTTGGATGCGGCGGCATCGGTAAAGATGACCGGGTCACTGGTGACCTCAATCTCTCCCTCTATATCACTCATGGCTCTTCTCCAATATCATTATTCAACAGATTATGCGATTTCCCACTAAATCTGTCAACTTTTCACTCTCGGTGAGACAACATTACGGCATCAATGCGATCCCATCCAGGCCGGCCCTCTCCGGAAAACCGAACATGATATTCATATTCTGAACCGCCTGCCCCGAGGCCCCCTTGACCAGATTATCGATCACTGAGAGGACAACAATATGGCTGGAATCCTCTGGCTGATGAACCGCAATCCGGCAGACATTACTGCCCCGCACGGTACGGGTCTCGGGATGGGAGCCGGCAGGAAGAATATCCACAAAGGGCTCATCACGATACTTCTGCTCATACAGCGCCTGCAGATCCCCCAACTCACCCTGTGGACGCATATAGAGGGTGGCGTGAATCCCGCGAATCATCGGCACCAGATGGGGGACAAAGGTAAGGCCCACCTCATCCTGATCCGACATCCGGGCCACCCCCTGGCGGATCTCCGGCCAGTGGCGATGGCCGGGTACCGCATAGGCCTTGAAGCTCTCGGCTGACTCCGCCTGCAGGGTCCCCACATTGGCACCACGCCCGGCACCACTGACTCCCGACTTGCAGTCTGCGATCAGGCTATCCAGCTGCACCAACCCTTTTTCAACCAGTGGCAAAAAACCAAGCTGAACCGCTGTTGGATAACAGCCGGGGTTGGCCAGTACACGCGCACCCCTGATCTGTTGACGATTCATCTCCGGCAGCCCATAGACCGCCTCGGCCAGCAGATCCTCACAGGCATGCGGCATCCCGTACCACCTCTCCCAGACGGCGGGGTCGGCCAGACGGAAATCGGCCGCCAGATCGATGATCCGCACCCCGGCATCCACCAGCTCCCGCGCAGAGCTCATCGCCACCCCGTTGGGGGTTGCCGAGAAGACCACGTCACACCGCTTCAACGCCTCGGTATCGGGCTCGGAAAAGGTGAGATCGAGATGGCCACGCAGATTGGGAAAGAGATCAGAGACCGGCTTTCCCGCCTCCGAACGGGAGGTGATCACCGTCAGCTCCACCTGCGGATGAGCCGCCAGCAGCCGCAACAACTCCACACCGGTATAGCCGGTGCCTCCAACAATTCCTGCCTTGATCATCTTCTCTTTCAATCCGCTAGTTACAAAAATTCATTCTAACAAAAAAGCCCCAACCATTGCTGATCGGGGCTTTCGTGAAACAGCGAAGTTAAATCGCTATGACCGCCTAAAGGCGTTACTACGTTTCAGATCATCCTCAGACGGCTGCAGTACAAGGCAAGAAATGAGAGTTTGCCTTTGGATGACCGCGAGTACTGCTCGCAGTGTTACCAATGCAAACGACCATTTGTTAACGCAGTAATTCAGCCGTCTGGAGGTGAGATGGAGAGCGATTTACATCATGCCGCCCATTCCTCCCATACCCCCCATGCCACCACTCATGTCTGGCATGGGTGCCGCCTCTTCCTTCGGAATCTCGGCAACCATCGCCTCGGTGGTGATCATCAGGCCGGTGACGGAGGCCGCATACTGCAGCGCAGAACGGGTCACCTTGGCAGGATCGAGAATTCCCATCTCAATCATGTCACCATACTCGCCACTGGCCGCGTTGTAGCCATAATTTCCATCACCCTGCTCAACATTGTTGACCACAACCGATGCCTCATTTCCGGCATTGGCGGTGATCTGGCGCAGAGGCTCCTCCATCGCACGACGCATCAGATTGATACCGACATCCTGGTCGTGGTTGTCACCCTTGAGACCGGCAATGCCTGCACGGGCACGGACCAGCGCGGTACCACCACCGGGGACCACACCCTCTTCCACCGCTGCACGGGTTGCATGGAGTGCATCCTCAACACGCGCCTTCTTCTCCTTCATCTCAACCTCGGTTGCAGCTCCAACCTTGATCACCGCAACACCGCCCGCCAGCTTGGCAACACGCTCCTGCAGCTTCTCCTTGTCGTAGTCAGAGGTTGTGTTCTCGATCTGCTGACGAACCTGTGTCACACGGGCCTCGATCTCTTCACTGTTGCCGGCACCATCAATAATCGTGGTGTTCTCCTTCTCGACCACAATGCGCTTGGCGGTACCGAGATCCTCCAGAGTGGTCTTCTCGAGGGAGAGGCCGACCTCCTCGGAGATCACCTGACCACCGGTCAGGATCGCGATATCCTGCAGCATCGCCTTGCGGCGATCGCCAAAGCCGGGGGCCTTGACCGCAGCAACCTTGACAATACCACGCATGGAGTTGACGACCAGTGTAGCCAGCGCCTCACCCTCAACGTCCTCGGCAATGATCAGCAGTGGACGGCTCGCCTTGGCAACACCCTCCAGAACCTGCAGCAGATCACGAATATTGGAGATCTTCTTGTCGAACAGCAGGATGAATGGATCCTCCAGCTCGGCAGTCATGTTGTCCTGGTTGTTGACAAAGTATGGGGAGAGGTAGCCGCGATCAAACTGCATCCCCTCTACCACATCGAGCTCGTTCTCGAAGGACTTGCCCTCTTCAACGGTAATCACACCCTCTTTTCCAACCTTCTCCATCGCCTCGGCAATGGTGTTACCGATGGAGGTATCGGAGTTTGCAGAGATGCTGCCAACCTGTGCAATCGCACTGGTGTCGGTACATGGAGTGGCAATCCCGCGAATCTGCTCCACCGCAGCAGTAACCGCCTTGTCGATACCACGCTTCAGGTCCATCGGGTTCATGCCGGCAGCAACCGCCTTCATCCCCTCACGCATGATCGCCTGGGCCAGAACCGTTGCGGTAGTGGTTCCGTCACCAGCAACATCGGAGGTCTGGGAGGCGACCTCTTTCACCATCTGCGCACCCATATTCTCGTACTTGTTCTCGAGCTCGATCTCCTTGGCAACCGAGACACCATCCTTGGTGATGGTTGGGGCACCAAACGCCTTGTCGAGAACCACATTACGACCCTTGGGGCCGAGGGTTACCTTGACCGCATTGGCCAGCGTATTGACACCGGCCAGCATCAGATGACGTGCGTCATCGCTAAACTTTACTTCTTTTGCACTCATGTTCTTTCTCTTAATCCTTTGATGACTGTAAGCAATCGTTGGTTGCCTGCAGTATTAACCCTCGATTACCGCCATGATGTCGTCTTCGCGCATCACGATCAGCTCTTCTCCGTCAACCTTGACCTCGGTACCGGCAAACTTGCCAAACAGAACCGTATCGCCAACCTTGACATCCATCTCCTGACGGCTGCCATTCTCGGCAACCTTGCCATTGCCTGCGGCAACGATCTCGCCACGGCTTGGTTTTTCAGTTGCTGAATCAGGAATAACGATACCGCCGGCGGACATCCGCTCCTCTTCCATGCGGCGAACAACTACACGATCGTGCAGGGGACGCAATTTCATAATGCTCTCTCCTTAATATTATGAGTTTTGAAATCTGGCCCCGGGAAAAGTCAATCACTTACAGTTAGCACTCTCGCCCCGGGAGTGCTAATCATATGGGCAGTTTGGGTGAAGTCAAGGGGAGGCAGTGAACAGTAAAACTGATACCCCCATCAGGAGGGCGGCCGTTTCACTCCTTTTCCCGGAACTCCCCATCGATAACCCCCCCATCCCGCTCTCTCTGGTGAAAGCCGGAGTGGTTCTGGAAGCCAACCACTGTTGTACGGGAGAGGAACCAGCGAACCAGCATCTTTCTGGTCGCGGGGATGAGGCCAAGAAAACCGATAAAATCGGTTACAAATCCGGGTGTTAGCAGGAGGGCGCCACTCACCAGAAGGGCCGCGCCCTCCATCAGCTGCAGCGCCGGGATCTCGCCGCCTGCCAGTGTGCGCTGGGCCTCCAGCCAGGTGGAGAGCCCCTGCGCCCGCAGCAGCGTCACCCCCGCCAGTGCGGTAATCACAATCAACAGAATGGTTGGGACGGCCCCAATTGCCGAACCCACCTGGATCAACAGGTAGATCTCGACCAGCGGGACCAGGATAAAGAGCAGAAAGAGCAGCCGAAAGGGATTCATATCGTACCTATTGTACTGTATTCTCTGCTCTTATTGTGACACAGAGTGAGAAGTCAACGGTTATCCTGACCACCTGTCCCGACCGGACAACGGGGGAATCAATTGCCCGTTTGCTTGTCACAGAGGGTAGTGCCGCCTGCATCAATCTGATCGACAACATCCACTCCATCTATCGCTGGAAGGATGGAATAGAGAGCGAGCAGGAGACTCTACTCATTATCAAGACGGTAAAGCACCGATACCGGGAGATTGAGGAGACCATCAGGGAGATGCACCCCTATGAGGTGCCGGAGATCATTGCACTCGATATCGAGCAGGGGGAAGAGAGCTATCTGCAGTGGATCAGCCAATCAACAACAAAAGCGTAGTACTAGCATGAACCGAAAACAGCTGTGGGCCACACTTCTTTTTACATCCATCCTCTCGCTGGGGATTGGCAACCCTGCCCATGCAGAGCAGTCCCCGATCCAGCAACTGGGTGGGCTAATGAGCTCCCTCGGGCTTGAGGCCGGAAATGATGACCCGCTCCACCCGGATGAGGCCTTTGTCTTCTCCCATGGGGAGCCAGAGGATGGTGCCATCCAGCTGCAGTGGCAGATTGCAGACGAGCACTATCTCTATCGCAACAAATTCAGGTTCAATCTGAGTGAGGAGAACAACCTCACCATCGGCACCCCTGAGTTGCCCGCCGGCGACATCAAGGAGGACCAGTTTTTCGGAACCCTGGAGGTCTATCATGGCGACCAGACCATCAACCTCCCTCTCAATCGAGACAGGACCAGGGCCTCCAGTGGCACCCTGAAGGTGATGTATCAGGGGTGTGCGGAACGGGGCATCTGCTATCCCCCCATCACCAAAAAGATTCCACTCACTCTCCCTGCGATCACTCCAGAGGCCGCAGCCACAGAGGAGCGTGACGCAGAGGGCAGTGCCCCACCACCATCGGCTGCATCAGCCACCGATCCGAGTGGTACTGCGGTGCTGGCGGAACAGGACCGGATTGCCGCCTCTCTCAGCAATGGAAGCCGACTCCTCACCCTGATCAGCTTCTTCGGGTTTGGACTACTGCTCGCCTTTACCCCCTGTATCTTTCCAATGATCCCGATTCTCTCTGGAATCATCGTTGGAGAGGGAGAGGGGATCACCACCCGCAGGGCCTTTACCATGTCACTGGTCTATGTGCTGGCGATGGCCCTCACCTACACCTTTGCGGGGGTGATGGCCGGGCTGTTTGGAGAGAACCTGCAGGCCGCCTTCCAGAACCCCTGGATCCTCGGCATCTTCAGCTTCATCTTCGTGCTTCTCGCACTCTCGATGTTTGGATTCTACGACCTGCAGATGCCGGCCAGCCTGCAGAGCAGGCTGGCCGAGGCCAGCAACCGACAGAAAGGTGGATCCCTGGTCGGCGTGGCGATCATGGGACTGCTCTCCGCCCTGATCGTTGGCCCCTGTGTTGCCGCCCCACTGGCTGGTGCCCTGATCTATATCGGCCAGACCGGTGATGCACTGCTTGGGGGAATGGCCCTGTTCGCACTCAGCCTCGGCATGGGGGCCCCACTGCTTGCCATCGGGACCTCCGCAGGAAAACTGCTGCCGCACGCCGGTGCCTGGATGGATACCGTCAAATCGATCTTCGGGGTACTGCTGCTTGCCGTTGCCATCTGGATGCTGGAGCGGATCCTCCCCGCCGCCATCACCATGATGCTCTGGGCCGCCCTGCTGATCCTGCCTGCCATCTACATGGGGGCACTGGAGCCGCTCCCCTCACCCGGCAGTGGATGGAGAAAACTCTGGAAAGGGGTCGGGCTGCTAATGCTGGTATACGGCACTCTGCTGATCATCGGAGTGGCCTCTGGCGGCAAGGACCTGTTCCAGCCCCTCAAGGGGCTGCGCACTGGCTCTACAGGGGGGGCAATCGCAACCCAGCAGGAGCATCTCGCCTTCCGGCAGATCAAGGGGATCAAGGGGCTGGAGAGCGCCCTGGCTACCGCAACACGCAACAACCAGCCGGTCTTTCTCGACTTCTACGCCGACTGGTGCATCTCCTGCAAGGAGTTTGAGTCCCTCACCTTCTCTGATCCGGCCGTCCAGCAGGCACTCTCCCCTGCACTGCTACTGCAGGCGGATGTAACAGCAAATGATGCCGAGGATCAGGCCCTGATGAAAAAACTGGGTATCTTCGGTCCTCCGGCACTGCTCTTCTTTGATCGCTCAGGCAGGGAGATCCCCTCCGCCCGTCTGGTACAATTCATGGAAGCCGAATTATTTGCCCCACACGTACGCAACGCACTCCAATGAATAGAAGACTGATCACCACTCTGGCACTGGTTGCCCTGCTCTCCGGCGCTTTTGCATTCTATTCACTGGATGCCCTTGGCCCGGAGAGCAGCGCAGAGGTGCAGCCGCAAACCACGCCCCCTGCAATTGATCAGGAGGGGAGTGCAGATAGTATCGTGATGGCTGATCTTGATGGGGTTCCCCACCGTATCGATGAGTGGAGAGGCCAGGTTCTGGTCCTCAACTTCTGGGCCACATGGTGCCCCCCCTGCAGAAGGGAGATCCCGACCTTCATTGAACTACAGGATGAGCTGGGTGAGCGTGGGGTACAGTTTGTCGGGGTTGCAGTAGACGCTGTCAGCAGGGTTGCTCCCTATGCAGAGGAAAACGGGATCAACTACCCCACCCTTCAGGGGGAGTCCAGTGGGCTGGAGCTCTCGGCCTCACTCGGCAACGACCGAAACATCCTCCCCTATACCGTACTCTTCGACCGCAGTGGAGAGGTCGTCAGGCAACATGCCGGGGAGATGACCCGGGAGCAGCTACTTAGCGAAATCAAACCTCTATTGTAGTAATTGGCGCCGTTAATGGTGCGATCTGACCAAACTTTGCAGCGATCATCAAGAGAATCTAGACATCGACGATAATCTGCGCCACAATATCGAAACCCGCAGAAAAGATCGTAGCCACGCTACCACAGTTACAGCACGGACCCGATATGGCAACAATACTGGTTCTCAATGGACCCAACCTCAACCTTCTTGGTACACGTGAGCCGGGACACTATGGGGACGAGACACTGGAATCCATTATCCGTGACCTGGAGGTCGAGGCTGCGGAGGCCGGTCACACCCTGTTGAGCTTCCAGAGCAACTCGGAGCAGACGCTGATCGAGCGTGTTCACCAGGCCAACACGGAGGGGGTCAACTACATTCTGATCAACCCCGCCGCCTTTACCCACACCAGTGTTGCACTGCGTGATGCCCTGCTCGGGGTTGCGATACCGTTTATTGAGATTCACCTCTCCAACACGCACGCAAGAGAGTCCTTCCGCCATAACTCCTACTTCTCGGATGTTGCCCAGGGCATCATTATCGGGCTTGGAGCACAAGGGTATTCACTTGCACTACAGGCTGCCATCCAGCAGCTGAAAACCTGACAACCAACATCACCAAGGACCAATGCCATGGATATTCGAAAAATCAAAAAGCTGATTGAGCTACTGGAGGAGTCCGGTATTGCAGAGATAGAGATCCAGGAGGGCGATGACTCTGTTCGCATCAGCCGTTATGGACAGGCGAGTGCAACACCTGTAGCGACTGTTGCCCCAGCAGCAACAGCGGTAGCCGCGCCGGCACCGGCAGCTGCCGAGAGCCCGGCTCCTGAAGCTGCGCCGACCCCCACATTCTCTGGCCATGAGGTGAAGTCCCCAATGGTAGGAACCTTCTACCGCTCGGCCTCCCCGGGCGCAAAGCCCTTTGTCGAGATTGGCGATACGGTCGCCGAGGGAGACACCATCTGCATTATTGAGGCGATGAAGATTCTGAATCAGATCGAGGCCGACAAGTCTGGAACCATCAAGGCGATACTGGTCGACAATGCCGAGGCGGTTGAGTTTGAGCAGCCGCTTTTTGTCATTGATTAACGACCACCGGACCATCGATTCATCTCCAGCCCCCGCGACAGGGGCTATAAAGGATTACAAGAACTATGCTGGATAAAATTGTTATCGCAAACCGGGGGGAGATTGCCCTGCGGATCCTGCGGGCCTGCAAGGAGCTGGGAATCAAGACGGTTGCCGTCCACTCCACAGCTGACCACACCCTGAAGCATGTGCGCCTGGCCGACGAGTCCGTCTGTATTGGACCGCCCCCCTCCACCGAGAGCTACCTCAACATCCCTGCCATCATCAGTGCTGCCGAGGTAACCGATGCCATGGGGATCCACCCGGGCTATGGTTTCCTCTCCGAGAATGCCGATTTTGCAGAGCGGGTTGAGCGCAGCGGATTTCAATTTATTGGACCCAGGGCCGATACCATCCGCATGATGGGAGACAAGGTGGAGGCGATCAAGGCGATGAAGGCCTCCGGTGTCCCAACCGTGCCCGGATCGGATGGCCCGCTGGGAGATGATGACGAGACCAACCTCCGTCTGGGGCGTGAGATCGGATACCCGGTCATCATCAAGGCTGCTGGGGGTGGCGGTGGCCGTGGCATGCGTGTCGTTCACAGTGAGGCGACCCTGCTGCAGGCAATCACCATGACCCGTACCGAGGCGGCAACCGCCTTCAACAATGATGTGGTCTACATGGAGAAGTTCCTGGAAAATCCACGCCACGTAGAGATCCAGGTACTGGCAGATCAGCACGGCAACGCCATCCACCTTGGGGAGCGTGACTGCTCCATGCAGCGCCGCCACCAGAAGGTGGTGGAGGAGGCGCCGGCTCCCGGCATCAGTGAGGCGTTGCGCTCCGAGATTGGGGAGCGCTGTGCCAGGGCATGTCAGGAGATTGGCTACGTTGGGGCCGGCACATTCGAATTCCTCTACGAGAACGGTGAGTTCTACTTTATCGAGATGAACACCCGCGTCCAGGTTGAGCATCCGGTTACCGAGATGATCACCGGGGTTGATATTGTGCGTGAACAGCTGCGCATCGCCTCCGGCGAGCCACTCTCCTACCAGCAGGATGATATTCGGGTGCAGGGGCATTCGATCGAGTGCCGAATCAATGCCGAGGATGCACGGACCTTTATCCCCTCACCAGGAAAGATCACCGCCTACCATGCACCGGGGGGGATCGGGGTGCGTGTCGACTCCCATATCTACAATGGCTACAGCGTACCGCCACACTATGACTCCATGATCGGCAAGCTGATCACCTATGGGGAGGATCGTGATACCGCAATCGCCCGAATGCACACCGCACTGGATGAGATGGTGATCGAGGGGATTCGCAATAATATTGATCTCCATCGCGACATCATTCGGGATGCGAACTTTATTGCCGGCGGCGCCAATATCCACTACCTGGAGAAGAAGCTGGACCTCTAGGAGCAGCGGCAGTGCCCTGGTTCCAGATCCGGCTGACCGCCCGGAAACAGGAGGCAGATCCTCTCTCGGACCTGCTGACCGAGCTGGGTGCAGCCTCTGTCACCTATGAGGATGCCGAGGACCAGCCCCTGCTGGAGCCTGCCCCCGGGGAGACTCCCCTCTGGGAGAGCATCGAGGTTGTCGGGCTGTTTGATGCCGGCCTGGACCGGGAGCTGATCAGGATTGCCCTCTCACAACAGCTCTCTGCCGAACAGCTTCCTACACTGCAGATCTCCGATCTCGAGGAGCAGGATTGGGTCCGGGCCTGGATGGATGACTTTCACCCGATGCAGTTTGGAGAGCGGCTCTGGATTATCCCCTCCTGGAGTGATCCGGTTGACCCCAACGGGGTCAATGTACTGATCGATCCGGGGCTCGCCTTTGGCACCGGAACCCACCCCACCACTGCACTCTGCATGGAGTGGCTGGATGGACACCCCCCCATCAACAGCACGGTCATCGACTACGGTTGCGGCTCCGGCATCCTCGCCATCGCAGTCGCCAAACTGGGCGCCTCATCCATTCACGCTGTCGACAACGACCCCCAGGCACTGACCGCCACCCTTGATAACGCCGAAAAGAATGGAGTCACGCCGGCAATCAAAACCTGGCTGCCCAATGACTTTGCGCCTGCACAGCAGGCCCAACTGCTGCTTGCCAACATTCTGGCGGGGCCACTGATTGATCTTGCACCCACGCTGGCGGATCACCTGGAGATTGGCGGTACCATTGTGCTCTCCGGCATCCTGCAGCAGCAGGCCGAAGCGGTGGCTGCCGCCTATGCACCCTGGTTTGATCTGCAGCCACCCAGCTCCCGGGAGGAGTGGGTCCGTCTTGTGGGGGAGAAGCGGGAAGAGGTCAGGTAGTTGCCAACCCGCCACCTCCCGGGCGCTGCACCCTGATCCTCTTCTGGACCTCCATCACCAGCACCAGCAGCAACGCAATCCCCAGCAGCTGCAACCAGTGGGCAAAACTGATGGGGTGGACACCCAGCACCTTCTGCAGCCAGGGGAGATACATCGCGCCGATATGGATCAGCTGCGCCAGTACGGTACCAAAAAGGAGCAGTGGATTGCGCAGCGGAGAGTGGCCAAGGATGGAGCGGCTTTCCGAGCGGCAGTTGAACACATGGACATTCTCAAACAACACCATCAGTAGCAACGTGCTGTTTCGTGCGGAGTCGGTCTCCATTCCCAGTGCGTGCGTCAGATGCCAGTAGAGCAGGAATGCTGTGATGCCCATCGTCAACCCGGAGACCAGTACCTGTTCGACCATCGCCCGATTGAAAATCGGCTCCTGTGGACTGCGTGGCGGACGCTCCATCTCATCACCCTCGGCCGGCTCAAAGGCGAGGGCGACATCCTGGATCCCGTTGGTAATCAGATTGAGCCACAGGAGCTGTGCCGGCAGCAGTGGCAGCGGAACACCCGTGAACAGTGCCAGAAAGAAGAGCACCACCTCTGCCGCACCGGTTGAGATCAACAGATAGATCACCTTGCGCACATTGGCATAGGCCACCCGCCCCTCCTCAACCCCGGAGACGATCGAGGTGAAGTTATCATCCACCAGGATCATGTCCGAGCTTTCACGAGCGACATCGGTCCCCTGCCTGCCCATGGATACCCCCACATTGGCCGCATTCAGTGCCGGTGCATCATTTGCACCATCCCCGGTAACTGCAACAAAGTGGCCATTGCGAATAAGGGAGCGGGTAATGACAACCTTCTGTGCCGGATCCACCCGGGCAAAAACCCGTGTATCCCTGGTCAATCGGTCAACCGCTGCCTCCCCCTCCTCCTCTGCACGCCTCAGCTGAAAACCGGAAACGACCTGATCCTCTGACTCTGCCATTCCAAGCTCTCTGGCAATCGCCAGAGCCGTTACCGGATGGTCACCGGTTACCATCGAGACCTCAATCCCTGCGCGACGGCAGGAGTTGATGGAGCCCTTCGCCTCCCTGCGCAGTGGGTCCATCATCCCGACCATCCCGAGGAAGGTCAGGCCACTCAGATCCATTACCGTAAAGGGGCCATCCACCCCGGAGGGGCGAATACCACAGGCAGTGGCCAGAATCCGGTACCCCTTTCTGGCCAGACTGTCTGCCTGCGCCTGCACCGATTCCGGATCCAGAACCTCTTCACCACCGGCTGATGCCATGCGATCACACATCGGCAACAGCGCCTCCAGCGCCCCTTTGACATAGATGACCTGCTCCCCATCATGGTGGTGGAGAGAGGCAGAAAAACGGTTCTCCGGCTCAAAGGGAATATCCTCGATCAGCGGATAATCCCCCATAATATCCTGACGTACCACCCCCGCCTTGTGGGCCAGAACCTGCAGTGCGATATCCACTGCATCGCCATGCTGGACCCACTTGCCATCACGCATCCCGAGATAGGCCTCATTGTTGAGGGCAATACTGGTAGAGAGTGTCACAAACAGCGCTCTTTCCGAGGGGGGCAGATCACCTCCCCCCTCAACCACCAGACCGCCGGGTGAGAGGTCACCATCAACAACGCTCCATGGCGCTGACCCGGGAACCATGACCATGGTTGCCGCCATCTGATTCATGGTCAGTGTGCCGGTCTTGTCGGAGGCGATAAAGGTGCATGAGCCCAGCGCCTCCACCGCATAGAGCCGACGCGCAACAACATTCCGTTTCGACATCCTGGTTGAACCGATCGCCAGCGCAACGGTAATGGCAACCGGCAGCCCCTCCGGGATCGTCGAGACGGCAAAGGCCACCGCCAGCAGAAAGATCTCCTCCAGTGGCTTGCCGATGATGAGTTCACTTGCAACCAGCAGCAGGGCGATCACCCCAACGACCAGCGCAATGGCACGGGTAAACCTCTCCATCCTCAACAGCAGGGGCGGTTTTGCACTCTCCACACTGCGGAGGGAGCCCGCAATTCTGCCAATCTCCGTCTCTGCCCCCGTCGCCACAACCACCCCGTGACCACGACCACTCGTCACCATCGACCCGCTAAAGAGCATATTCAGCCGATCCCCCACCACAGTCTCTGCCGGTTGAAGCTCGCTGGCACTCTTGGAGACGGCGAGAGACTCCCCGGTCAACTGGGATTCGTCGACCTCCAGCCCCCTCGCACTGATCAACCGAATATCGGCAGGCACCCTGCTCCCGGAGCCGAGAAATACGATATCTCCCGGCACCAGCTCCCTGGAATCCACCTCAAGTGGCTCTCCATCATGGAGCACATTGGCTACTGTCCTGACCATCGCCCGGAGGGACGTTGCGCTCTTCTCTGCCGACAGCTCCTGAATCGTGCCGATGACGGCATTGATCAGCAGCACCCCTGCAATAAAGAGGGCATCAAGGAGGTGGTCCAGTGCAAACGAGACCACGGCGGCAAAGAGGAGCACATAGATCAGTGGACTGAGGAACTGGCGCAGAAAGATCATCCCCAACCCCGGCCTGGGTTCCTGAGGCAGCAGATTCAGTCCAACCCTCAGACGGCGCTGCTCTGCCTCATCCTGGCTCAGACCATGCTGCGAGGTCTCAAGTATTGCGATGACCTCTTCTGCAGACCTGGCGTGTGGTGATTCAATCATCGACAACCATATTCTCCGCAAGAGTCGGTAGTTCTACTATCATATATGATCAA
>CAYFMF010000037.1:0-15802 GCA_964344135.1 uncultured Piscirickettsiaceae bacterium | reverse complement strand
GCATGTCGCGTTGCATCGTTTTCGGGGTTAGTTTTGCATACAGCGCCTGATACCACGGACTGCCCTTGAGCTCTTTGAGTGGTGTCGGCCCTCGCTCATGCGGCTGGCTTGCGACAGATCAGGTGGATATAGCGTCCCATCTCCCGATAGGGGGTCTGGTGGCGCAGTGCCAGCTCCTGCTCCAGGATATCCTCCAGCGGGATCTTGTTGCGGGGTGCTGCATCCATCAGATCATGGAAGATGCGGACCCCGCTCTGGGTGAGGATGGTCAGCCCTGCATCCTCGACCCACTGGATCACCTCGGCAGGGTCGAGAGGATTGATGGGGGTGAGGCTGCCGGGGTCGCCCCTGAACTGGTTGCTCTTGACCTTCTTCAGGTTGCCACGGACCAGATTACGCAGCCGAATGCCGTGGATGTTGTAGAACATCAGCGAGAGGGTTCCGCCTGGTCTGAGCAGAGAGATCAGGGTATTGAGGATGGTGCGTGGATCCTCGCACCACTCCAGTACCGCATGGTTGAGAATCAGATCAAACGGGGTGTCGAGCTGTTGTGGCAGGGACTGGATTGGAGCGTGGAGAAAGGTGGCGCCGAGCCTCTCTTCGGTGAACTGCTTTCGGGCCTGTTCGATCATCTCCCGGGAGAGGTCACTCAGCACCATCTGATGCCCCTGTTGGGCCAGCCTCAGGGAAAACTGACCCTGACCAGAGCCGGCATCAAGAACCCTGCAGGGGGTGTGGCTCAGTTCCGGCAGGGTCTCGGCAAAGTCGGCCTCCAGCAGATGGAGGCGAATCTTCCCCTTGGGGGAGTTGTAGATCTTGTTCTGGAAGTGTGCGCCGATGCCGTCAAAACTTCGATCACTGCTCTCCATGGATGAGCCTCTCCGGTTTGTGGTCTCAGCTCAGAAAGGGCTCTACCTCGACCCATTCACCGGCCTCAACCCCGCCATTCTCGGCCGGGAGGACGATAAAGCAGTCGGCAACGCTCATTGAGCGGAGGATGTGGGAGCCCTGGTGGCCCGCCCCCTGAACCACCGTCTCGCCATTCTCGTCCTGGGTCAGAATGCCGCGCTGGAACTCCAGCCGGCCAGGGCGTTTCTTCAGTCTGTTGGTGCAGCGCAGCGGGATCCGGAATGGGGTGACACGCTCCTTGCCCGCCAGATGGTTGATCGCCGGGCGGACGAACTGCAGGAAGGTGACCATCGCGGAGACCGGATTGCCGGGCAGGCCGAAGAACCAGGCATCATCGATCCTGCCAAAGGCGAGTGGCTTGCCCGGCTTCATCGCAATGCGCCAGAAGTTGACCTCACCCAGCTTGTCGAGGGTCTCCTTGACGAAGTCGGCCTCACCAACCGAGACCCCCCCCGATGTGATCACCACATCGGCCTGTTTTGCGGCATCCTGGAAGGCCTGCTCAATCAGCTCTCTCTTGTCGCGGATAATGCCGAGGTCGATCAGCTCGACGCCGAGATTGCTCAGCATGCTGAAGACGGTGTAGCGGTTGCTGTCGTAGATCTGGCCATCCCCCAATGGCTCACCGGCGGAGCAGAGCTCATCCCCGGTGGAGAAGAAGGCGACCCTGATCCGGCGCTTGACCCGGATCTCGCCATAACCGAGGGAGGCGATCATCCCCAGCTCGGCGGCCCCCAGTGCCTTGCCGGACTGCAGCACCGCCTCGCCCTCGCGCATGTCCTCGCCGGCCATGCGGACATTCTCCCCCGCCCTGTGGTTGTCCTCGCTGGAGAAGGTGACCTGCTCTCCCTCACGGGTCGCCTTCTCCTGCATGATGACGGTGTCGGCCCCATCGGGAATCTTGGCCCCGGTCATGATGCGGATCGCCTGCCCTGCCCCCATGACCCCATCAAACGGGGTTCCGGCAAAGGAGGAGCCGACCACCTCCAGGGTGACACTTCCACTCTGCGGGAGGTCACTGCCCTGGATCGCATAGCCATCCATCGCCGAGTTGTCATAGGCGGGGACATTGATCGGGGAGATGATCTCCTCTCCCAGTGTGCGTCCCAATGCCTCCTTGACGGAGAGCGTCTCGACCGCGCTGGTCGGGGTGATCTGCTGAAAAATCTTTTCCTGTGCCTGATTGAAGGGGAGGAGTCCTTTGGGCGTTTCCATCGCTTGTTTCCTGACTATCTGTTGTTAAATCCAGACGCTATAAATGCATGATCATTTGCAGAATCTGGATCGAATAAATTTCACAATCTGTGGGCTATTATCCAGATCCAGCCGCGGGATTGCAGGGGTTCTGTTCGGTATGAGCGTTTCACCCTCAGAGAGGGCAATGGCAATGATCTGTGGATCATCCGGATAGAGCAGCGGCTTTCCAACGGCACTGCGGTGGAGCTCAATGCGCGGGATCGGCTCATGCTTGAACCCCTCAACCAGAATCAGGTCAATCTGCTCATGGTCGAGCTGGCGCAGCAGCTGTTGCAGCTGGGGCTCCTGTTGCGGGGTGGGATTCTCGGTGATCAGCATCGACCGTTTCGCGGATGCCACCAGCACCTGGCTGGCCCCCGATTTCCTCAGCTCATAACTATCCTTGCCCGGCTCGTCAAAGTCCACACTGTGGTGGGTATGCTTGATGGCGGCAACCCGGATCCCATCCTCTCTCAACAGCGGAATCAGTTGCCTGAGGAGGGTGGTCTTGCCGGTTCCACTCCAGGCGGCAAAGCCGAGCAGTGGGGTGGGGGAATCAATTGTCACACGCTCTTCTCCAGTTCGGTCTCGATCCACAGTTGCTCTTCCGGTGTATTGATGTTGGCAAAGGAGAGCGGGCTGTCGAACTGGCAGAGTGCCGGTTCGAGTGAGCGGATCCAGCGGCGAACCCTGCGCTCTCCCTGCGCCAGCTGCTGCTGGATGGAGTCGAGGATGGTGGTGGAAGCAAGAAAGCAGAGTTGCTGCATGCGCTCTCCATCATGTGCGACCGCAATGGGGGTGCCGGATTGTTGCAGTGACTCCATGAGTCGGGAGGCCAGATCCAGTGGCAGCAGTGGAGTGTCACACGGTGTAACCAGAACCCACTCTGTCCGGGCATGGTGGATTGCGCTGGCAACTCCAGCCAGTGGCCCATTGAACAGCTCATCACCATCGGATACCACGGGGTAACCAAGTCTCTCATACTGTTGCTGGTTGCGATTGGCGCTGACTATGATGGAGCTGACCTGTGGTCTCAGCCGTTTGATAACGTGCTGGATCATCGGTCTGCCCTGAAGCTGGGTCAGCCCCTTGTCCTCGCCCCCCATGCGCTGTGCCCTGCCGCCAGCCAGGATGATTCCGGTAATCTCTCTCATCGCGCGCGAGTATATCCTGCCAGAGGCGAGTGTGATAAGGTGAAAAAGAAAAAATAAACTGAAATCATACTATTACCGAGGAGTGAATCAATATGCGCTGGATTACGCGGCTACTGGTTCTTGCCATGATTGGCTATCTTGCCCTGCCCTACTACAGCCTCTATCGGCTGGATCATGCACTGGCCGCCAATGATACGCTTCAACTGAATCGTTACATTGATCTGGATCAGGTGCGTTCAGGTCTCAAGCGTGGACTCAGGATTGAGGGGAGTGGACAGCAGGAGGGGATGGCCTCAAGAATATTCCGGGGGACGGCAAACTCAATGAGCGCTTTTACGGTGGACCGGGTCGCTACCCTGGACTGGGTTCGGCAGCAGCTCTCTGGGGCAGGGGGGGAGCAGGAGGCTCTCTCCCTCTTTGAGTCCCTCGACCACGCCTTCTTTGAGTCTCCCAACCGCTTTCTGGTGAGACTGGGCGAGCTGAGTGGTGACCACCTCTTTTTCATGATGAGGCGTGAGGGGCTGGTCTGGAGGGTTACCGAACTCTACTGATCCAGGGGTCTGCCGGGTTTATGGTTCCACCACACCACGGGCCGCTGCAACGAACCGCTCAATCGCCTCGGGGCTCTCCAGCTGTCTGGGGCTGACAATGGGAATTGCAGGGAATGCTCCTCTCAGGCGCTCTGTAAAGAGCCCATCTCTGTAGCCACCATCCTCTCCGGATTGCAGCAGGAGTGGGGCATCCCCAACGCCACAGCTCGGGGATCGACTCTGGAGAACAGCCCCTGACAGTATTGGATAGAGTCTGCAGAAGTGATCCGAGAACTGGATGAGTTGTGGGGTGACATCCAGTGTCGGATCTTCTCTGCCCAGTGCTGAGACTTTTCCATTCGCATCCTGGACCAGCTCGACCGGTGGACGGGGTATTGTCAGCCCCGCCTCGACCTCGGGGCAGACCGCAACCAGAGAGAGAAAACGGGCGAGTCTCCTGATCAGATCCGGTTCCATCTTGTCACGGCCATCGTAACGCACCCTCTCCCCAAGAAGACAGCGGCTGACAGCAACAAGTGGCTTCATTGGAGACTACAATTTCCACTGTTCAAGCAGAATCTGGGAGAGGGCCTCAATATGGTCACTGCGGCTGTTGAGGGCGGGAATGTATCGATACCCCTCGCCACCGGACTGGAGAAAGCGTTCCCGATTCTGCATCGCAATCTCCTCCAGGGTCTCAACACAATCGGCAGAGAATCCGGGGCAGAGCATCTCGACCCGCCGGATATTCTCCAGGGGAAGGTTCTCCAGGGTCTCCTCCGTGTAGGGGCGAAGCCACTCCTCCTTGCCAAACCGGGATTGAAATACAACCTGTAGCTCCCCATCCTCCATGCCCAGACGTCTGGAGAGGGCAACGGCAGTCTCGTTGCACTGATCCCGGTAGGGGTCTCCCGCCTCATGGTAGCGTAGCGGAAGGCCGTGGAATGAGAGCAGCAGGCGATCTGCCGGCTCATCACTGCCCCACTGCTCCTCGACGGAGTTGGCCAGCGCATCGATATAGCCGGGATGGTCATGGTAGTGGTTAATAAAGGTCAGCTCGGGAACGTGGCGCCACTGTTGAAGTGCCTGGGAGACGGCATCGAAGGTTGATCCGGTTGTTGCCGCAGAATATTGAGGAAAAAGGGGGAGGACGATCATTCGTTCTACCCCCTGTTTCCTGAGCTCCTCCAGTGCAGAGGCGATGGATGGGTTGCCATAGCGCATGCCCAGGGCAACAGGAACCGGGTGTCCCAGCTTCTCCTCCAGTGACTGCTCAATAGCCTTTCGCTGTTTTCTGGAGATCACCAGCAGTGGACTGCCCTCTTCCGTCCAGACCTTCCGGTAGGCACTGGCTGCCCTCCTTGGGCGGGTCCGGAGAATGATTCCATGGAGGATCAGCCACCACTGGAGGCGTGGCATCTCCACCACCCGCTGGTCCCAGAGGAATTCCGCCAGGTACTCCCTGAGTGCTGAGGGGGTTGCATCATTCGGGGTTCCGAGATTGGTGATTAGTACGCCAGTAGTCATTGTCTATGTTGATTATTTTCTGCGCTGCAAGGTTTTCAGGAGGTTCTCCTGATAGAGTATTGTTACAATTTTGCCACTGAACTGCTACCGAGGAATTTCAGAAGAACAATGGGCGCCCAATCCGATAACAACAGCCATGGTGTGGTCATTGCACTGGCCCAGACCAACCCCCATGTCGGTGCGCTGCAGGAGAATATTGACAGGATGGTTGAATTCTCAAGGCATGCAAGGGCAGAGGGGGCCGATCTGGTGCTCTTTCCGGAGCTCTCCCTGACCGGGTATCCACCGGAGGATCTTCTGTTGCGCCCCGGTTTTTTGCGCCAGGTTGAGGAGGGGTTGGTGCAGCTCACCGAAGCGGCGGATGGAATCAGTCTGGTGGTCGGACATCCGATGGTTGGAGAGGGTGGAACAACCTGCAATGCAGCCTCCCTGTTGCGTGCCCAGAGGGTTGAGCTGAGTTACTGCAAGCAGGAGCTGCCCAACTATGGGGTCTTTGACGAGAAACGCTATTTTGTCCCCGGTAATCGTCCAGCCCTGTTTGATCTCAAGGGAGAGTCACTGGCGATCACGATCTGTGAGGATCTCTGGCACCCCAGCGTAATGAGACAGGCGGTGGATGCCGGTGCCACCCTGATCCTGAACCTGAATGCCTCCCCCTATCATGCAGGAAAACGGGGGGAGCGCGAGGCAATTATCCGTACCAGAATTGAGGAGAGTCGGGCCCCGGTTGTCTATGTCAACCAGGTGGGTGGGCAGGATGAGCTGGTCTTTGATGGGGGCTCCTTTGTGATGGATGCGGATGGGGAGCAGGTGGTTTGTGGCGAGTACTTTACCGAGGGGCTCTATTTCTACAATAGTACGGAGCACGCCCTCTGCACCACGGCCCATTCGGAGCAGAGATCAGGAGAGATAGAGGCCGAGATCTACGAGGCACTGGTGCTGGCAGTGAGGGACTATGTCGGGAAGAATGGCTTTCCCGGGGTCATTATCGGGCTCTCCGGTGGAATTGATTCGGCATTGACACTTGCCATCGCAGTGGATGCCCTGGGCAGGGATCATGTGGAGGGGGTCGCAATGCCTTCGCGCTACAGTGCAGAGATGAGTATGGAGGATGCGGAGAGGGAGGCGAACCGTCTGGGGGTGGATTTTCGGGTGATTCCGATCAAGGAGAGTTTTGATGCATTCCTCGATACCCTGGCTGAGGAGTTTGAAGGGTATCCGGCGGATGCCACAGAGGAGAATATTCAGGCGCGTTGCCGTGGCATTATCCTGATGGCGATTGCCAACAAGAAGAACAGGATGCTGCTGACCACCGGTAACAAGAGTGAGATGTCGGTCGGTTATGCCACCCTCTATGGGGATATGGCGGGTGGCTTTGCACCACTCAAGGATATTTCAAAGTTGATGGTCTATCGGCTGTCAGAGTGGAGAAACCGCCAGGCCCTGGCACAGGGTGAGGAGGAGATTATTCCGCAACGGGTGATTGATCGACCCCCATCGGCGGAGCTGGCCCCGGACCAGAAGGATTCCGATACCCTTCCACCCTACGAGGTGCTGGATGCCATTCTGGAGCGCTATGTGGAACAGGAGCAGTGTGCAGAGGAGATTGTTGCTGACGGATTTGATCCAGAGGTTGTTAACCGTGTGATCCGGATGGTGAACGGGAACGAGTACAAGAGGCGACAGGCCCCGCCCGGTGCAAAGATTACCAGGCGCGCATTCGGAAGAGACCGGCGCTACCCCATTACCTCGGGATTCCGCTCGCGCTGATCTGGCTCCGGACTACTGCTGGCCATAGTTGAGCGCATAGATGCGCTCGGTATCGGCAACCAGATCATCCAGCCCCATCTTGCCGTAGATCTCGATCAGTAGCAGGAGAGCATCCTTGACTGCCGGGGTTCTCTGGAAATTTTCAATCACGTAGTTGGCTCGCTTGGAGGCGGCAACATAGGCCTCGCGCTTGATGTAGAAGCGTGCCACATGGAGCTCATGTTTTGCCAGCATGTTGCGGGTGAAGACCATCCTCTTCCTTGCATCCTCGCTGTATTTGCTCTCCGGGAAGCGCTCTACCAGTTTGGAGAAGTAGTGAAAGGCCTCCCGCATCGCCTTGGGATCCCGGGCAGAGGCATCGGTAGGGGCAAACTTGTCGACGAGAGTCTGCCCTGCATTGTAGTGAACCAGTCCTCGCATGTAGTAGACATAGTCCACGTTGGGGTGGCGTGGGTGCTGTTTGATAAAACGGTCTGAAGCAGCGATGGCTGAATCTGGATCCTCCCACTTGTAGTAGGTGTAGATGATCTCAATCTGCGCCTGCATTGCGTGCTTGTCATAGGGGAAACGGGCCTGCAGTTTCTCAAAATACTCGATTGCCTTGGGATAGTCACCACTGGTCATCGCCTCATGGGCCTCAAAGTAGAAGCGGTTGGCTGACCAGTCCTCGGTGACGTCAATCTGTTCGGGCAGCAGTGAACAGCCTGAGAGTCCGAAGCCAAGAATGGAAACCAGCAGGAGGATAGTGGAAAATGGGGTCTGTTTACGAGTCATCTATTGGTTAGAGTGCCAGTCGAAGAGAGAAAGAGGAAAGGGTAGCGAAAAGAGTATGGATCCGCAACAAAACTCCAATGGCCAGGATCAATATCGGGCCACGATTCCGGAAGAGCATGCAGGGAAAAGGTTTGATGTTGCGCTGGCGGCACTCTTTCCCGACTTTTCAAGAAGCCGGCTGCAATCCTGGATCCGCTCCGGGGATGCCCTGATCCAGGGTGAGAAGAGACGTCCGAGGGACAGTGTCGCCGAGGGTGAGGAGGTCCGGCTGCAGATTGAGCGTGAGGAGGAGGTGCAGTGGGGTGCAGAGGATATCCCGTTGAATATTCTCTACGAGGATGAGGCGCTGCTCTTTATCGACAAGTCAGCGGGGATGGTGGTCCACCCGGCAGCAGGAAACTGGAGTGGTACTCTGGTCAACGCCCTGCTGCACCATGATCCCGCACTGGCAGAGGTGCCCCGTGCAGGGATTGTCCATCGGCTCGACAAGGATACGAGCGGCGTCCTGGTGGTTGCAAGGACACTGCAGTCCCACACCCATCTGGTGCGGCAGCTGCAGGAGCGGGCGATGAGTCGTGAGTATCAGGCGATCTGCAAGGGGGTGATGACAGCGGGGGGAACAGTGGATGCGCCGATTGGACGCCACCGGGTCGATCGAAAGAAGATGGCGGTCACGGAGGGGGGCAAGCCGGCAGTGACCCACTACCGGGTGGTAGAGAAGTTTCGGGCACATACCCATATCCGCCTCTCTCTGGAGACCGGGAGGACGCATCAGATTCGGGTCCATATGGAGCAGATCCGCTTTGCCCTGCTGGGTGATCCAGTCTATGGGCACCGGCTTCAGATTCCGGCCTCAAGCTCAGAGCGAATGGCAGAGACCCTGCGTGGATTCAGGCGCCAGGCGCTTCATGCCGCCCGGCTGGGGCTGGAGCATCCGCTAACGGGTGAACAGATTGAGCATCAATCCCCACTGCCTGATGACATGGTGGGGTTGATTGAGGTACTTCGGGAGGACCGGGAAGCGCACGGATGAGCAGGACAGCGTCCGGTTTTGAGGCGGAGTGGCCCGCCCCGGAGGGGGTCCGGAGCTGGGTGACCACCCGCAGTGGTGGGGTCAGCCGCCCACCCTATGACTCAATGAACCTGGCAACCCATGTGGGGGACAGGGTAGAGGATGTGCTCCACAACCGTCAGCTGCTTCAGGATTGGGTTCGACTGCCGACAGAGCCAGTCTGGCTGAATCAGCTGCATCAGACCAGGGTTGTTGAACTGCCGACAGAGGGTTCCATGCCAACGGCGGATGGCTCCTGGAGCCGACAGCCGGGGGTGGTCTGTGCCGTATTGACCGCAGACTGTCTACCGATTCTGATCACCAACCGATCAGGCACAGCGGTGGCAGCACTCCATGCCGGCTGGCGGGGGCTTGCGGCGGGAATCATTGAGCAGGGGCTACGCTGTTTTTCGGAACCGTGCGAGAGTCTGATGGTCTGGCTGGGACCATCCATTGGGCAGCCCTCCTATGAGGTGGGAGAGGAGGTCAGAGAGAAATTTTGTCAGCTTGCCGAGGAGTCGGAGGAGATGTTTCTCCCCTCCCCGGGAGGGCGCTGGCTTGCATCAATGGCCGGATTGGCACGGCAGCAGCTCTCCAGGCTGGGGGTCACCTCCATTTATGGTGGAGAGTGGGATACCTTCAGGGAGGATGAACAATTTTTCTCCTATCGGAGGGATGGAGAGAGCGGACGTTTTGCTACACTGATCTGGTTGGAATAGTGGATAGAGAGGGTTCTTGATGAGTAACTGGTACATGATGGCGCTGGTGGGGAAGGACCGGCCGGGAATTGTCGCAGAGGTGACCGAGGCCCTTTTCCAGGCCGGGGCCTCACTGGGGGAGACCACGATGATGCGGCTGGGGAGCAACTTCACCATCATGATGATGGTGGAGTCGGGTGAAGATGAGAGGCAGCTCTGTAGTGCGCTCAAGCCGGTGACAACGAGACTGGGGCTTCATCTCCACGTTGACAGGATTGAACCGGGCCTCCACCAGCATCAGATCCCCGATCTGCGGGTTCTGGTCTTTGGGGCAGATCGTCCCGGCATTGTTGCCCAGGTGACCGGGTCACTGGCAGAGGCCGGTTTTGATATCACCGATCTCGATTCACAGGTGGGGGGGGATGAGGAGAAGCCGATCTATATCCTGATGATCGAGGGGGTGGCCGCTGCCGGGGTGGAGAGTGTCCACCAGGCGCTGGAACCACTTTCGGACTCTGTCGATTTCCGGGTAGAGGAGATCGAGACCCTGATCGGGTGATGGCCATAGGGTGGTTGTAATGGAGATCCTGACCTATCCCGATCAGCGGCTCAAGCAGGCGTGCGAGCCGGTGGAGCAGTTTGATGATGAGTTACGCAGCTTTGTTGCAGAGCTGGATGCCTTTATGCGCACCCAGCCGGGTGGGATCGGAATTGCGGCGCCACAGGTGGGGCGCAACCAGCGGCTCTGTATCGTGGATCTGACCGGGATGACCCGGGGGAAGAAGAGAAAACCGGTTCCCAACCAGGGGAGACTGGTGCTGATCAACCCCGAGATTACCGAGTGGGATGGGTATGAGCTGGGACGAGAGGGGTGCATGTCGGTTCCCGACTACACCGGCAATGTGATTCGTGCCACCCGCATCGAGTTCACCGCTCAGGATGAGTCAGGAGAATATCACGACTATACCAGTGAGGGGTTTGAGGCACGGGCGATCCAGCATGAGGTGGATCACCTCGATGGCCTGCTCTTCCTGGACCGCCTGGTGAGTCGGCGGTCGGACCTCTTCCAGAGAAAGAGAGGATAGCGTATTCAGGTCGTCAGCCGCATCGAGAGGTCGATTGCACGAACATGCTTGGTCAGTGCACCAACCGAGATGTAATCGACACCGGTTGCTGCAATCGCTGGCAGCTGTTCCAGCATCACATTTCCAGAGACCTCCAGCTTTGCCCTGCCATCGGTGAGCTGTACCGCCTCCACCATCCCCTCGATTGAGAAGTTGTCGAGCATGATGATGTCGCTGCTGGCATCCAGCGCCTGCTGCAGCTCAGCCAGTGACTCCACCTCAACCTCAACCGCCCGGCCGGGCGCAACGGCCCTTGCACGCTCTACGGCAGCCACAATCGAGCCACAGGCGGCAATATGGTTCTCCTTGATCAGGAAGGCGTCGTAGAGCCCCATCCGGTGGTTGGTTCCACCACCACAGGTGACGGCATACTTCTGGGCCTCTCTTAATCCCGGCACCGTTTTTCTGGTATCAAGAATTTCTGTTCCACTGCCCTCAATCTGCCTCACATGGTTTCGGGTTACCGTTGCAGTGGCCGAGAGGGTCTGCAGAAAATTCATCGCGGTCCGTTCTGCGGTCAGCAGGGCACGGGCAGCCCCCTTGATGGTGACCAGGATCTGGTTGGCAGGGATCTCGCTTCCATCTTCAGCACTCCACTCCAGGGAGATCGAGGGATCCAGCTGATGAAAGCTCTCCTCCACCCATGCCTGGCCACAGAGCACCATCGGCTCCCGGGTACGGATGGTTGCGGATGCAACAACCCCTTCCGGGATCAGCTCTGCAGTGATATCACCGGAATGAATATCCTCCTGCAGGGCCAGTGCAACGGAGTGGTGGATGGTGGCGTCAGGAGGGGTCATGGTTCTGCAGTTCCTGGGGGGTGGTCATCTGTTGTTCAATCAGTGATTGCGCATGGTCACTCATCGGGATCATGCCGCTCTTGATGGCGTGGGTGCGGATCTCTCTGGCAGTTACCCCGGATGCGATCAACTCACGTGTTGCAGTGCCAATCCGCAGCAGCTCATAGATGGGGATTCTTCCATGGAATCCGGTCTGGTTACAATGGTGGCAGTGACCCGTTTTGATCGGGACTCCGTTGCACCACCTGCAGACCTTGCGGACCAGACGTTGGGAGATGATGCCGAGCAGTGTATCCTTGAGCATGTAGGGCTCCATCCCCATCTCAAGCAGTCGGGTGACGGCACTGGCCGCATCACCAGTATGGAGCGTGCTGAGTACAAGATGGCCGGTATAGGCACTCTGCAGTGCAATCTGCGCAGTCTCCCGGTCCCGGATCTCCCCAATCAGGATTACATCCGGATCATGCCGCAGGACATGGCGCAGATTTTTTGCAAAGGTATTCCCTGCCCGTTCATTGATCTCGATCTGGCGCACGTTCTCAATTCGGTACTCGACCGGATCCTCAATGCTGATAATGTTGAGTCCGCTGTTACGCAGTGCGTGCATCGCAGCATAGAGTGTGGTCGATTTTCCGGAGCCGGTCGGTCCGGTGACCAGGATCAGTCCACTCTTCTGTTGCAACATCTCACGGAACCCCAGCTCATCGGCCTCACGAAAGCCGATGCTGGAGAGGGTGCGCAGCCCTCTCTTGGGGTCAAGAATCCGGATCACCACATTTTCCCCCTCAAGGACCGGGATGGTGGAGATTCTGAGATCCACCTTTCGCCCCTCGACAGAGAGGTGGTGCGCCCCGTCCTGGGGTAGGCGGTGCTCTGCGATATCCATGTTGCCGAGGATCTTGATCCGGCTGACTACAGCCGGATAGTGTCTGGGGTCGATTTGGTGTGCCAGCTGGATAAAGCCGTCAATCCGGTAGTTGATCTCTACCCTCGATTGCGAGGGCTGAAGATGAATGTCAGAGGCACGTTGCTGGATCGCCTCATGGATCATGGTCTCGACCAGCGTGACGACCCTCTCCCCGTCCACCTTGCGGGCACTCTCCTCTATTGGGGAGGGTTGCTCAACGGTGAGTTGATGGGGGCTCTGAATGGGTAGAAAGAGGTGGATCCCTGCTGTCTGGGCTCCGACGTTGTAGAGATGGTGGCCCGTACGATCCAGCTGATGGTATTCGGCTGTAGAGTGCAGGACTCGGTTGTCGGAAAAGTGCAGTTGAAATGGGAAAGCACTGCGTTCGGGCAGGGGATGATGGTGGTAGAGGTGGCTGATCTGTTGAAAGGCGAGCTGTTCAACAGGGGATGAGGATCCAGTCTGGAAGTGGACAGCGTGCGACTCGGCATCAATCTGTTGCAGTTGACCGCTGATGGTTTCACCATTCAGCAGTCTGCAGGAGAAGGGGCTGTTATGGGGAGGGAGGTTAATCATTGTGGCTCCACCCCTGAATGGATGGGGGCGCTCCCAGTGGTCCGGAGAGCTGGACAGTGATCTCCTGGCGTGCCCCCGAGGCCGGATGCGTTCCAACGCTGCTGACGGTATGGAGTCCACCCGACTCGGCAACGGTTGCGGTGTAACTGCTCTGGTTCACTGTTCCGGTAATCGAGGGAGCGGCCTGGTTGTTGGTGTGGTTGCTGATCGCCTGCTCCACTCCGGCCTCTGCAGCATGGAATGTGGCCACCCCAAAACGGAAATTGGAGGCCATCTTCTCCTCCAGCTGGGCGGCCTGCATGGCCCCAAGCCCCAACAGACTCATCAGTGTCAACAGTAGCAGACTGATCACCAATGTGCCTCCCCTCTGTCGGTTGTTGATTAACGGGCGGTTCAAAACTGGGTTATGATTCCTCGGATGAAAGTTCCATTCTACTGCAAGAGTTACCGGTGCGAGAACTGATTCTGGGCGGCGTTCGCTCGGGCAAGAGCAGCTATGCGGAGCGAGTGGCGGAGGAGAGTGGCCAGGATCTGCTCTATCTGGCAACGGCCACTGCAGGCGACAGTGAGATGGAGGGGAGAATTCGTCACCATCAGCAGAACCGCTCTCCCGCATGGGGTCTGATTGAGGAGCCACTTTATCTGGCCGATGTGCTGCAGCGCGAGTCACGGGAGGGTCGCACGATCCTGGTAGAGTGTCTGACGCTCTGGCTTACCAACCTGTTGCTGCAGGAGGATGAGGGGCTGCTGGTGGCAGAAAGGGAGTCACTGATTGAGCTGCTGCCAACACTCCCGGGCAACATCCTGCTGGTGGGCAATGAGACGGGAATGGGTGTGGTGCCAATGGATGCGCTGAGTCGCAGATATTGTGATGAGGCGGGATGGCTTCATCAGCGACTGGCAATCCTGTGTGAGCGCGTCACGCTGGTGGTCGCTGGTCTGCCACAGAGATTAAAGGAGTAGTCATGAGTAACCGATGGTGGGAGGCCCCCGTTCAGCCAATAGACCGAGGGGTGATGGAGGAGGCGACCGGGCGGCAGGCCCAGTTGACCAAACCCCCCGGCTCGCTGGGACGTCTGGAGGAGCTGGCGATACGACTCGCCGCAATGCAGCGGCAGCTGAGACCGGAGATCAACAGACCCTTTGTTACAGTCTTTGCTGCGGACCATGGTGTGGCAGAGATGGGGGTCTCGGCCTTTCCACAGGAGGTCACCGTGGAGATGGTACGCAACTTCTCCCGTGGGGGGGCTGCAATCACCGTTCTGGCCAGTCACCTGGGGGCAGTGCTGGAGGTGGTCAATGTGGGAACACGGCACCCTGTCGAGCCCCTGAATGGGGTTGTTGACGCCCGTATCGCATCCGGTACCAGAAACTTTGTCTCTGCCCCCGCAATGGATGAGGAGGAGTTCGAGCTGGCACTGGCGGCGGGAAGAGATGCTGCGGAGCGGGCTGTTGAGCAGCATGCAGATCTCTATATTGGTGGCGAGATGGGGATTGCCAATACCACAGCTGCAGCTGCGGTTGCGGCGGCACTGCTGGATGAAAGTGGGGAATCCGTTGCCGGGGCAGGAACTGGACTGAACAGGGAGGGAGTCTCCAGGAAAGGAGCGGTCATTCAGCAGGCACTCGACTTCCACCACTCCTCCCTGACATCGCCCATCGAGGTAGTGCGCAGGGTGGGTGGGTTTGAGATCGCTGCACTGGTTGGTGCCTACATCAGGGCCGGCCAGCAGGGGTTGCCTCTGCTGGTGGATGGATTCATTGCCTCGGTTGCTGCCCTGGCAGCAGTTCGCATGAGCCCTGATCTGCAGGAGTGGCTTCTCTTCTCTCACTGTTCGGCAGAGCAGGGGCATGCCGCAGTCCTGGATGCCCTGGGTGTAGAGCCTCTGCTGGATCTGGGGATGCGTCTTGGAGAGGCGAGTGGTGCTGCGGTTGCTGTTCCACTGCTACAGCAGGCCTGTGTGCTGCATGGGCGAATGGCAACCTTTGCCGAGGCAGGGGTTTCCGAGGGGTAACAACGCAATGGTGCAGCCCCTGATTGTCGCCTTCCAGCTGTTGACCCGGATTCCGCTCCCACTCAAGGTGGTGCGGAGCGAGGAAAATCTGGGACGCTCCATCCTCTTCTATCCCATTGTCGGATTGATGATCGGTGCCCTGCTGCTGCTCATTGCTCAGCCACTTCCCGGGCTGCCGCCACTGCTGCAGGGGGCGCTAGTGCTGACACTCTGGGTTGCACTGACCGGTGGCCTCCATCTGGATGGGGTGGCGGATAGTGCTGATGGCTGGGTTGGGGGGATGGGTGACCGGGAACGGATACTGGAGATCATGAAGGATCCCCGCTCAGGCCCGATGGGTGTGGTTGCCATTGTCCTGATTCTGCTGCTCAAGTGGAGTGCGGTCGTGGCAATCCTTGATGCGGGACTCTGGATGGTGCTGATCTGGCCCCCGATACTGGCAAGAACCCTGCTGATTGGGCTGTTTCAGACCACCAGCTACCTGCGCTCCCGGGGGATGGGGGAGGGGTTGCTGCTCAATGTGCCGCACTGGGTTGCGACACTGGTTCAGTTGGCCGTTTTTCTGGTTGCGGCCCTGCTGGGGGTCCACTGGATTGTACTGGTCGTAGTTATTGTAGCTGCACTACTGTTTCGCTGGATGGTGGTTCGTCAGCTGGGGGGCATCACCGGGGATATTGCCGGGGCGATGGTGGAGAAGATGGAGACCCTGCTGCTGTTGCTGCTGGTGATCG
>CAYFMF010000036.1:5288-15896 GCA_964344135.1 uncultured Piscirickettsiaceae bacterium | reverse complement strand
AGGCCAACCACCCGGCAGAGTCTCACCTTGCCCAGGCGGAGTACCACTTTCTGAGAGGCGAGACCGCGAGTGCGCTCAGTCAGCTCGATTACGCAGAACGTGCAGCACGCGGAAACCAGAGAAATTTCATCCTCTTCTCCACGATCGATGCACGACGCCTGGCCTATGAGGAGAAGGAGCAGCGGGAGAAGAGAGAGAACCCCTGATATTTATCGGACTGATTCTCTTGCTGTTGATCTTAAGGAACCCCTTATTGCCGCAGCAATTGAACAACCGGCAGTGACCAAAAAAGAGGGAGCTATCGATCCTCTCGACAACTCCCTGTTTCGTATGGTGGGTCGTGAGCGATTCGAACGCTCGACCATCGGATTAAAAGTCCGGTGCTCTACCGACTGAGCTAACGACCCATAATTTGAAGAGTGCGGATCATACACAGTTCCAGAAGAAAAATCACCCGCCAATGTAGTGAGTAGGATCCTCGATACCTGCAGCCACAAAGCCGTCGCGACGCAATCTGCAGGAGTCACACTCCCCACACGCCCTTCCCTGCTCATCCGCCTGATAGCAGGAGATGGTCAACGAGTAGTCGACACCCAACTGGACTCCCTGCCGGATGATCTCTGCCTTGGTCAGCTCAATCAACGGGGCATGGATGGTAAAGGGGGCTCCCTCGCTGCCCGCCCGGGTTGCCAGATTGGCGGTCTGCTGAAAGGAGTCAATGAAATCGGGACGACAGTCCGGATAACCGGAATAGTCCACTGCATTAACCCCGATGAAGATGTCACATGCCTTCAGAACCTCGGCCCACCCAACAGCAAAGGAGAGAAAGAGCAGGTTTCTTGCCGGCACATAGGTGACCGGGATCTCGTCTCCCACCGTTTCCCCCTCCGGGACCGGAATGGCCGGATCGGTCAGGGCAGAGCCACCCACCTCTCCCAGACCGATCGGAACAATCCTCTGCTCAACCACACCGGCACGCTCCGACACCCGTCTTGATGCATCCAGCTCGGAGCGGTGGCGCTGTCCATAATCGAAACTGAGGGCATAACAGCGGTACCCCTGTGACCTGGCCATTGCCAATACAGTGGCCGAGTCGAGGCCACCAGAGACCAGCACAACAGCCCGTTTTTCTCCACCGTTCTTCTGGCTCATTGACTCATCGCCCTGGCTGATCCCCCCAGAGGATCTTGTGAAGCTGGAGCTGAAAACGTACATTGAGCCGATCCTCAAGGATCCACTCCGCCAATTCGGTTGGATTGAGCACCCCTGCAACCGGCGAGAGCAGCACCTCGCAGCGCTGGTCGAGCCGCTGGTCACGCAGTATCGGCCGAAACCACTCATAATCGGCCCGATCCACCATCACCACCTTCAACTGATCCTGCTCCGTCAGGTGGTCCAGATTCTCCCAGTGGTTTCTCTCCACCTCCCCGGACCCCGGTGTCTTCAGATCCACCACCCGGCTGACCCGGGAATCAACGCTGGAGATGTCAATCATCCCACCGGTCTCCAGAGAGAGCTGAAAGCCCGCATCGCAGAGCCCACTCAATAGCGGATAGACTCCATTCTGCGCCAGCGGCTCCCCCCCGGTTACCGTCACGTGACGTGCACCGTTCTCCTCTGCCTGCTCAAGAATGGAGTGGATGGAGCGAACCTCCCCACCGGAAAATGCATACGCTGTGTCACAGTAGCTGCAGCGCAGTGGACAGCCGCTGAGGCGGACAAAGGTGGTGGGCCACCCAACACTCCGCCCCTCACCCTGGAGGGAGAGGAAGATCTCAGTCACCTTAACAGCGTGTTGAGGTTCGCTCATGCGTGTGCGAGCTTCAATGGTCTGTCACGCATAACCAGCCCATCACTCACTTTGTGATTTTTTTCAGCTTGATTGCCGCACGTTCAGCCTGCGGGGTTCCGGGCAGCCGCTTGATGACATCGCCGAGAATGGTTCTTGCCTGTGCATAGGCCCGGCTGGCCTCCTTCTTCTCTCCAGCCACACTATGGAGGCGACCGATCCAGTACCAGGCATCGCCGGTATACTCCCCCTTGGGGAACTTCTTGACAAACTGGTTGAAGGCCTCAAGCGCCTTCTTGCTCTGGTTTGCACGAACCAGCCCAAAGGCGCGGTTGTAGGCCTCACCCTCCTGGCTACTCTTCTTCTCTGTAGCAGAGCGCACTGGGGCTGCCGGCTTCTTCCCCAGCCTGTTGATACGCTGCTCAAGCTCAAGGTATTGACTGCTCTGCTGCTTTTTCAGCTGCTCCAGCTGATGCACCATCTCCTCAACCGCACCATAATTCTCCTGAAGATCAGCACGCAGATCCTGCATCTCCATCATCAGTACAGTCAATCGACTCATCTGGCGCTCCACCTTCTCCAGCCGTTGCTCCAGTGTGGCTGCTGCAGAGACAGAGAGTGGGGCCAACCCTGCAAGCAGGGCCAGAAAAACCGCTTTCATGAAAACAACTCCTATTGAGGGTAGGTCATCTCAACCCGACGATTCTGGGCCCAGAAGGCCTCTTCGGATCCCACCTCCAGTGGGTTCTCCTCGCCATAGCTGATGATCTCAACCTGTGCAGGATTCACCCCCTCGGCAACCAGCAGGTCACTCATGGTCTGTGCCCGGCGCTCTCCCAGTGCCAGATTGTATTCACGGGACCCACGCTCATCGGCATGTCCCTCCAGGCGGGCAATCATCAGTGGGTTGTTGATCAGATAGGCTGCATGGGCCTTGACCACGGAGAGATCCTCCTCGCTCACTGAACTGCTGTCATAGTCGAAGAAGAAGAGGCGCTGTGCGGGCGGTGTAGCCCCAGAGGCAATGGAACCAGCCGCTTGCTCCGCTGAACCAACCGCCTCGCCCTGAATCATCTCCCCCTCAACGGTAACGCGCTGATCCGCACTACCGGCTGTAACCGGATCATACTGTTCAACCTCAACCACCTCCACACTTCCACCCGGGATACCCCCGATAGAGCTGTCCAGTGGATTATTCAGACTTCCACATCCGGTCAAAAAGAGCCCCATCAAAACAACTGCTACAAAACGCCTCACTCTGCTACCTCCCATTGAATCGGTCTATCGATACAGATTTCCATGCTAATCGGTTAGCGGGGACCATGCAGGCTCCCGTACATCCTTTCCTCTCAGGCTCAGCTGCTGAACACTCCCTCCATCCACAGAGGCGATCTCCAGAACACCACGTCCGTCATGCTGGGTAGCATACACGATTAGCTCTCCATTGGGGGCAAAACTGGGGGACTCATCCTGTCGGTTATTGGTCAGGATCCGCACCACCCCACTGTCAGGATCCATCACCGCAATCCGGTAGCGCCCCCCCTCCCCATGGAGAAAGGCGAGTCGCTCTCCATCCGGCGACCAGTCCGGGCTGGTATTGTAGCGCCCCCTGAAGGTAACCCTTGTTGCCCTGCCACCGGCAATATCCTGCCGATAGATCTGTGGACCCCCACTGCGATCCGAGAGGAAGGCGATGCTCTTCCCGTCCGGGGACCAGACAGGTTCCGTATCTGCCCCACGATTGCGGGTCAGGCGCTGAAGCTGTTGGCTCCGCAGCTCGAACAGGTAGATCTCGGAGTTCCCATCCCTGGAGAGGGAGAGTGCCAGCTGTTTTCCATCAGGAGACCATGCAGGAGCGCTGTTCTTTCCCCTGAAGCTCGCTACCCTTGTACGCTTTCCATCATAGACCCCCTGGACCCACACCTCCGAGCGTCCGTTCTCAAAAGAGACATAGGCCAGTTGGCGCCCGTCCGGGGACCAGGCTGGAGAGAGCAGTGGTGCGAAGGAGGTCAACAGTACCTGCACATTCTCTCCGTCCGCATCTGCCAGTTCAAGCGTATAGCTCCGTTTTCCACTCTCTGCATGCTCCACGGAGACATAGGCGATATGGGTACTGAAGGCACCACGAATCCCGGTCAGCGCCTTGTAGATCAGGTCACTTACCGCATGGGCTGTCTGACGGATACTCCTTGCACTGCCATCACCAAGAGAGAAGCGATAGTGTGCAAGCAGCCGTTTTCTATAGACATCAACCAGCTGAATCTCGAGCTGCTCCCTGCCACTCTCACCCCTGACCACCCTGCCCGTCACCAGTGTTGGAATCTCCAGCAGGCGCCAATCGGTAAAGTTGACCTCACTCAGCCGGTCTGGACGGGAGATCATCTGCTCCTCCGCCAGTGGTGAGAACTGGCCACTCAGGCGGAGATCGTTGGAGACCACCGTGGAACCGGGAAAGGGTGCCACTGCAATGGGAAGTGCAGACTCACTGCCCTGGGTAACCACAATCTCCAGCGCCAATGCTGTTGTTGAAAGAAGGGCTGCTCCTGCAACCCACATGAGGGTCAAAATCCTTTTCACAATTCACTATCCCTGATGTACGAAGGTCATCTCCAGTTCACGAACCTGTGCACGCAATTCTACAGCCTCTGGGAGCGGAAATGGGGCCGCCTCATGAACTGCCCGCTCAACGGAGCGGTCAAATGGCTGGTTTCCGCTGCTGGAGACTATTGTAACCCTTCCAACCCCACCATCAGGAAGCAGAACGACACTGACCCTGCAGAGCCGGCCAGCCGGGGTATTCCTGGGCTTCCTCCATACCCGTTCGATCTGCTGCCGAATGGCGGTGCGAATTCGTGACAGCTCCCGGCGCTCTGCACGGCTCTGTTGCTCTCCGCTCAACAGCTGCTGCTCAAGCTCCATCTCGGCCTCCAGCAGGAGCTGCTGTTGCAGTTTTTTCTGCTCAGCCGCTCTCTTCGCTGCCTTGTGCTTCTCGACCCTGCGCTGCTCGGCCTTTTTTTTCTCAGCCCGTTTTCTCGCCTTTTCTCGCTCTTTTTTCTTTTTCAGCTTCTCCTGCTGGGCCTTCTTCTTTTTCTCGTCTGCCCTCTTTTTTTTGGCCGCCTTGCGTGCCTTCTCCTCCTTTATTGCCTGCTCTTTCGCCCTTTTCTTCTTCAGCCTCTCCGCCTTCTCTCTCTTTTCCCGCTTCCTGGCCTGTTCCTGCTCGTTTTTTCGTTTCAGTGCCGCACGCTTCTCGCGCTCTCTTCTCTCGGCCTGCTCTCTCTTCTGACGCTTCCTCTCCTCCCGTGCCTTCAGCTCCGCCCCATCAATCGCATGAGCACGTATCACCGGCCCCGACTGCCTTGGTGGCCTCTCCTGGAGGGTGCTGATTCCCGCCAACAGGATGGAACCAAACAGCAGTAGATGGAGCAGGAGCGAGATTCCAAGGGGGGGGACCCTCTGGTTCACCATTCGCCAGAACCGGATGAGCCTTCTCCGGTAGTGTTCAATCATCGCTCAGCTGGTGGATCGGTAACCAGCCCGACACTGGGGACTCCGGAGTGCTGAAGCAGTGCCATCACCGATACCACCGCACCATACTCCACCTGGTGATCCCCTCGCACCATCACCTGGGTCTCGGGTCTGCGCCCCATCAACAGCGAGACCCGCTTCTGCATCGTCTGCCGGTCCAGCGGATTCTCTGGGTGGTCCCCTATGTTGAGATAGAGCGTGCCGTCACTACGCACCGTTACCACCACCGGCTCCTGCTGACTGCTCTCCACCAGCTCGGCATCCACCTTCGGCAGCTCCACCTTGACCCCCTGGGTCAGTAGCGGTGCAGTTACCATGAAGATAATCAGCAACACCAGCATCACATCGATATAGGGGACCACATTGATCGAGGCCATCGGCCGCTTGCGGGCACGCTGGCGACTCACTGCAGGCTCTCCTCTCCGACAGGATCCTCCTCACGGTGGGATTGGCGACGCAGGATACTGGAAAACTCCTCCAGAAAGATGTCATAACGGTTGTTGAGCCGCTCGATCTCGGTAGAGAAGCGGTTGTAGAAGATCACCCCGGGAATGGCAGCAAAGAGGCCGATGGCTGTTGCCACCAGTGCCTCCGAGATCCCGGGGGCCACCATTGCGAGCGTTGCATTGCTGGTTGCACCGATGGCACTGAAGGCATTCATGATCCCCCAGACCGTACCAAAAAGGCCGATATAGGGGCTGGTGGAGCCCACTGTTGCAAGAAAGGAGAGGTGCACCTCCAGGCCATCCAGATCACGATTCAGCGCCACCCGCATCGCACGACCCGAGCCATCCACCACATCCGAGGGGGTCAGGCCAGGACGCTTGCGCAGGCGGACAAACTCCCGAAATCCTGCCACAAAAATGCCGGCCATCCCTTTCGGAGCTCTGTTCTCGAACTTGTGAAACAGTTCCGTCAGATTGCTCCCCTGCCAGAAGAGCTCCTCGAAACGGTCTGCCGCCTCGCGTGCCTTCTGAAAGTCCTGCAGTTTGTGGAAAATGATGTTCCAGGACCAGATCGATGCGGCCAGAAGGAGCAGCAGAATCAGCTGCACCACCCAGCTGGCATCAAGGATCAGGGCCGTAATCGAGAGTTCATGGTTCATGATTGTTGAATCGCATTGAATAGGGTTGTTGGCATCGCTACTGGGCGGAACTGTTCCGCATCAAGAGCGGCCACCTTGACCCGACCACCACAGAGCAGCTCCTCCTCCCCCTGACGACGGATCTCCTGCAACAGTGTGATACTGGCTCGACCCAGCCGCTCCAGTGTGGTCTTCACCTCAAGCAGGTCATTGAATCGGGCCGGCAGGTTATAGTCCATCGTCACGGAACGGACCGCAAAAATCACCCCCTCCTCCTCAACCAGTCGATCCTGTTCAAAGCCGAGGGACCGCAGCCACTCTGTCCGTGCACGCTCCATATATTTCAGGTAGTTGGCGTAATAGACCACTCCACCGGAGTCGGTATCCTCATAGTAGATTCGTACAGAAAAGCAGAAGGGAGTCATGAGTTGCTATTGTGCATCAACTGATCGAGCAGCAGTAGCTCAAGAAGTGGTTAAATTATGGCTCAAAGAGATCCCCACTCTCTCTTGCTTGTGGTGCAGGAAGTCCAAAATGGAGGTAGGCGGCACGGGTCGCTACCCGCCCTCTGGGGGTACGCATCATGTACCCCTGCTGAATCAGGTAGGGCTCCAGAACATCCTCGATGGTACCCCGCTCCTCTCCAATGGCCGCTGCAAGATTGTCGATCCCGACCGGCCCACCGTCGAACTTCTCAATCACTGCCAGCAGCAGCTTGCGGTCCATTAGGTCAAACCCCTTGCCATCCACATCCAGCAGATTCAGGGCCTGTTGGGCGACTTCCGCAGTGACGGCCCCATCTCCCTTGACCTCCGAGTAGTCCCGCACCCGACGCAGCAGGCGGTTGGCAATTCTTGGCGTCCCGCGGGAACGTTTTGCGATCTCTGCCGCCCCGCTCGACTCTACCGGAACCCCCTGGATGGCGGCCGCACGTTCCACGATGGAGGAGAGATCATCATTACTATAGAACTCCAGCCGCTGGACAATGCCGAAACGGTCACGCAGCGGGGAGGTAAGCAGTCCGGCACGGGTGGTTGCCCCAACCAGGGTAAAGGGGGGGAGGTCCAGCTTGATGGAGCGGGCTGCAGGCCCCTCTCCGATCATGATATCGAGCTGAAAATCCTCCATGGCGGGGTAGAGCACCTCCTCTACCACCGGGCTGAGGCGGTGAATCTCATCCACAAAGAGGACATCATGGGGCTCCAGATTGGTGAGCAGCGCCGCCAGGTCTCCCGGCCTCTCCAGCACCGGACCGGAGGTCTGTCGCATGTTGACCCCCATCTCATTGGCTATGACATGGGCCAGCGTGGTCTTTCCAAGGCCGGGGGGGCCGAAGATCAGGGTATGGTCCAGAGATTCGCTGCGCCCGCGAGCCGCCTGGATAAAGATCTCCATCTGCTCCCGCACCACCGGCTGCCCCTCATACTCCTCCAGCAGTCGGGGGCGGATTGCCCGATCCAGCCGCTCCTCCTCCGGAGTGGTGGTGGGTGATATGGGGCGTATCGGATCACTCACAATGCAACACTCTCTCTGAGTGCACGACGGATGGTCTCTTCACTGCTGAGCCCCTCCGCGAGGACCGACTGGACCAGTCGCGATGCCTCCTGGGGTCTGTATCCCAATGAGATCAGCGCCTGAACCGCCTCGCTGTGTGAATCGGAGGCTGCCTCTGCCCCGCCCCTTGAGCGTGAAGGTGCCGCAGCTGTAAAGCTCTCCCACTCGCTGAGTCGATCCCGCATCTCCACAATCAGACGCTCGGCGGTCTTCTTCCCCACCCCGGGAAGCCGCACCAGTGCCGTGGTGTTCTCATCATTGATGCAGCAGACAAAATCCTCGGCGCTCATCCCGGAGAGGATCGCCAGTGCCAGCTTTGCCCCCACACCACGTACCCGGATCAGTGCCCGAAACATCCGGCGCTCCCCCTCCGTGGCAAATCCATAGAGCAGCTGGGCATCCTCACGCACCACCAGATGGGTATGGAGTGTCACCTCTGTACCGGTTTCGGGCAGCGCATAGAAGGTCGACATCGAGGCCTCAAGCTCATAGCCGACCCCGTTAACATCCAGCAGCAGCTCCGGCGGCTTGCGCTCCAGCAGTACCCCCCTCAGCCGCCCGATCAACGTAATCTTCCCCCTTTCCATCCAGTCGAGAGCCCCATTCGATTCAGACTCTGTGATCGATTGCCATGGCAGATTGCACAGGCCAGCGCATCCGCCTCATCCGCCTGTGGATTGACCTGCAGGTTCAGCAGTGCACGCACCATCATCTGCACCTGTGGTTTGGCCGCATTCCCCCGCCCCACCACCGCCTGCTTGATCTCTGCCGGGGTATATTCATAAACCGTCAGGTCACGGTCCGCCGCCGTACAGATGGCGGCACCACGGGCCTGCCCCAGCTTCAGGGCCGAGTCGGCATTGCGATGCATGAATACGTTTTCAATCGCAAAGGCATCGGGTCGACAGCGGTCCAGAACCTCGGTAACCCCCTCAAAGATGGCATGTAGCCGTTGGGGGAGCGTCTCCCCGCGAATTCTCAGTGCGCCACTCTCAATGTGGCGATACTCCCCACCCTCCATCTCGATCACCCCGTAGCCGGTGGTACGGGAACCAGGATCGATACCGAGAATGCGATGGATCATTGTCTTATCAATGCATCAACAAGAAACAACAGCGATTCCACTATTGAGATCGCTGCTGCACGTTCAAGACCAGGAGTATCAATTTCAATTACATCGTATCGAAGCTGAACTGCATAAGGGATAAAGATATCCAGCTCATAAAGTTTTTCTGTCTCAACACCTTGTTTGGAGAGCAACTTGATCAAACGGTTCAGATCATGTGTTTTTGGATATGAAACATTCAGCAGCTCAAGCCAGGCTTTTAACGCTTTCTCAACCGCCTGCTGCGCATGAAAACCAAAGATGGAATCATCAAAGACTGTCGCATCTTGCATGCCATGCAAGGCACGCAGATCCGCTTCTGCCTTGATCAGAAGCAACTCTGCTGGATTATGCTGCATAAAGCACTTGCCCCTCACGGGCCGCCTCAGCAATCACATGATTTCTCTGCTGCTTCCAGAACTCAAACTCATCCTGGCTATAGACCAGAAGATCCAGAGAGAAATCGACCCAACGCAACTTGCGATAGAGATCAACAATCTCCTGATGCCGACTCCTGTGCTCACCAAAAGGTTCCGACTCAACTACCAGTAAATCAACATCAGAATCCCTGTTCCAATCACCACGTGCATGGGAACCAAACAGAATCACCTGTTCAGGGTGTACCGCATCAACAATGGTATCGGTCAGTTTCTGTAATGTCTCCTGCTCCATATCGGAAGGGTATCATGAAGCCAATACAGCCATCACCTCATCCGAAATGTCTGCATTACTGTAGACATTCTGCACATCATCCAGATCCTCCAGACGCTCCACCATCTTCATCAGCTTTTCGGCCCCATCCTGGTCCAGCTCGCACATGGTTGAGGCGCGCTGGGTGAGGTCGGCAGATTCCGGTTGATGTCCCGCATCGACCATCGCCTGTTTCACATCGAGATAGCTGACCTCATCGGTCAGCACCTCAACCACACCGTCATCATCGGAAACCACATCCTCGGCACCCGCCTCAAGCGCCGCATCCATGATCGCATCCTCATCACTCCCAGCCGGATAGAGCAATACTCCAGTCTTGGTAAAGAGATAGGAGACCGAGCCATCAGTGCCCAGGTTGCCACCATGCTTGGTAAAGGCGTGACGCACCTCGGATACGGTACGGTTGCGGTTGTCAGTCAGGCAGTCAACCATCACCGCCACACCACCGGGGCCATACCCCTCGTAACGGATCTCATCGAAGTTCTCGCCATCGACATCACCACTACCGCGCTTGACCGCACGCTCGATGGTATCGCGCGTCATGTTGGCCCCCAGCGCCTTGTCCACCGCCGCACGCAGCCGCGGGTTGGCGGCAACATCCCCTCCCCCCATCTTCGCGGCCACGGTGATCTCACGGATCAGCTTGGTAAAGATCTTTCCACGCTTCGCATCCTGCGCCCCCTTGCGGTGCTGGATGTTGTGCCATTTACTGTGTCCTGCCATCTCTGAATCTTCCTGAATCTACTTGTTAATCCATTCTAATCACACTAGGGAGAAACCTCCAGCATCCGCTCCAGCGCCAGCCTTGCCTGCGCTGCCACATCCTCCGGGACGGAGATC
>CAYFMF010000036.1:0-5188 GCA_964344135.1 uncultured Piscirickettsiaceae bacterium | reverse complement strand
CATCCGCTCCAGCGCCAGCCTTGCCTGCGCTGCCACATCCTCCGGGACGGAGATCTGGTTGACCACATTCCCCTCCAGAAGGCTCTCCAGCGTCCAGAGCAGGTGGGGCGGGTCGATACGGAACATGGTGGAGCACATACAGACGGTCGGCGACATGAAGTGGACTGACTTCCCCTCCCCCTTGAACTGCTCATGGAGACGGTTGACCAGGTTAAGCTCCGTCCCCACCAGCCAGCGTGTGTTGGGCTCTGCCTCGGCGATGGTCTTGATGATGTACTCGGTTGAACCCACATAGTCCGACTTCTGACACACCTCATAGGAGGATTCGGGGTGGGAGATGATTCTGGTTTCGGGATACATCTCCTTGAAGCGCTCAATCTGTTCCGGCCTGAACATCTGGTGTACCGAGCAGAACCCCTTCCAGAGAATGATCCTCGCATTCCGGATCTCCTCCTCGCTCAACCCCCCCATTGGCTGCTCATAGTCCCACACCACCATCTGATCGAGCGGAATCCCCATTGTCGCCCCGGTGTTTCTACCCAGATGCTGATCCGGGAAGAAGAGCACCTTCTCCCTTTGCGTAAAGGACCACTCCAGCACGTGACGCGCATTGGTGGAGGTGCAGACAATCCCACCATGGCGGCCGCAAAACCCCTTCAGGTCTGCTGCCGAGTTGATATAGGTGACCGGGGTAATCTCTTCATCGGGACTGAGTATGGTGGAGAGCTCCTGCCATGCCCGCTCCACACTGGGAAGATCGGCCATATCGGCCATCGAACAGCCGGCACTCATGTCGGGAATAATGGAGAGCTGATCCGGGCGTGAGAGGATGTCGGCCACCTCGGCCATAAAGTGGACCCCACAGAAGACGATATACTCCGCCTTTGAGTTTGCGGCCTGACGCGAGAGCTTCAGTGAATCCCCGGAGAAGTCGGCATGGCGGAACACCTCCTCACGCTGGTAGTGGTGTCCCAGAATAACCAGCCGCTCACCAAGCGCCTTCTTTGCGGCAAGGATTCGCTCCTGACACGCCTCATCGTCCTCTATGGAGAATGGATCCTCTATCTTGCGAACTGCCGACTCTGTAATCATTGAATATTCTGTTCTTCCTGGTCTCTGCCAGTATGGAGAAGGTGACAACTATGGTTTTCGAAACCGGATCACTCAGCCTTCTGCACCTTGCGCAGACGGATATTGAGCTCACGCAGCTGGCGGTCGCTGACATGGTCCGGCGCCCCGGTGAGCAGACAGTTGGCCGACTGGGTCTTGGGGAAGGCCATCACATCACGAATGGAGTCTGCACCCGCCATCAGCATCACCAGCCGATCCAGCCCAAAGGCCATGCCGCCATGGGGGGGGCAGCCATACTTGAGGGCATCGAGGAGGAAGCCAAACTTGTCCTGCGCCTCCCCATCATCGATCCCCAGCACCTTCAATACACTCTCCTGTGTCTCCGGGTCATGGATACGGATCGAGCCGCCGCCGATCTCGCTACCGTTGAGGATCATGTCGTAGGCACGAGAGTAGACCTTCTCCGGCTCACGCTCCATCAGCTCCAGCTGACCATCGTTGGGGGCCGTAAATGGGTGGTGGATCGCACTCCAGCGATCGGACTTCTCATCCCACTCAAACATCGGGAAGTCGACCACCCAGAGCGGCTTCCAGTCGCCACTCATCAGGCCACGATCCTCTCCCAGCCTGACACGCAGTGCGCCGAGCGCCTCGTTCACCACCTTGGCCTTGTCGGCACCAAAGAAGATCAGGTCACCGCTCCTGGCACCGGTTCTCTCGAGAATTCCACTGATCGTCTCATCCGGCAGGAATTTCACAATCGGGGACTGCAGCCCATCCCGTCCGCCATCGACATCATTCACCTTGATATAGGCAAGCCCTCGTGCACCATAGATAGCGACAAACCTGGTGTACTCATCGATCTCCTTGCGGCTCAGGCTGTTACCCTCCGGGAGACAGAGGGCTGCAACACGGCCATGGGGATCATTGGCCGGGCCGGAGAAGACCTTGAAGTCCACCTCGCTCATCAGGTCGGCCACATCAACCAGCTCCAGCGGGACGCGCAGATCGGGGCGATCCGATCCATAGCGACGCATCGCCTCGTCATAACGCATCTGCGGGAATGGCTCCGGCAGCTCTGTGTCCAGAACCTCCCTGAAGAGGCCACGGATCATCTGCTCCATCAGCCCCATGATCTGCTCCTCGCTGAGGAAAGCGGTCTCGACATCGAGCTGGGTGAATTCGGGTTGACGGTCGGCACGCAGATCCTCATCACGGAAACAGCGGACCACCTGATAGTAGCGATCCATTCCGGAGACCATCAATAACTGTTTAAACAGCTGGGGGGATTGCGGCAGCGCAAAGAACTCGCCCGGATGGGTACGGCTTGGGACCAGATAGTCACGCGCGCCCTCCGGGGTCGCACGGGTCAGCATTGGTGTCTCAATATCGAGGAACCCATTGCCGTCCAGATAGTTGCGAATGTGGCGCGTTACTGCCGCCCTCAGCTGCATCCGCTGCTGCATCACCGGGCGCCGCAGATCCATATAGCGATAGCGCAGGCGAATATCCTCACCCATGCCGTCATCATCAATCATGAATGGGGGGGTCTCGGCGCGATTCAGCACCTCAACCCCGGATACCAGCACCTCTACCCTTCCGGTTGGCAGATCCTCGTTGATGGTCCCCTCTGGACGCTCCCTGACCAACCCCTTGATACCCAGCACATATTCGGAGCGCACCTGCTCGGCAGTTGTGAATGACTCTGGCCGATCCGGATCAAAGACCACCTGTGCCAGCCCCTCACGGTCACGCAGATCAATGAAGATCACTCCGCCATGATCCCGACGTCGGTGAACCCATCCCGCCAGCTGGATCTCCTGACCAATCAGGGACTCGTTCAACTCTCCACAGTAGTGGCTTCGCATATATTATTCCTTAGTTACTCTACTACAACAGTTCTCAAAATAGCCAAGAGCCCTGAAAAGTCCATCGATCTCTATTCTGAGACCATCGGTAGCCCGGGATGGCTACCGCTGAGCTTACATGGATGTATTCACAGCGTGTCTCCGAATAGAGATCGATGGACTTGTGTACTCGCTATTCCTTGTTAATCACCACAACAGCAGCCACCCCCTCCACAGGCGGGTGCTGGTGTCGATTCACTCTTCCCGGAGTCGGCCATATTCTTCCTGGCCCCGCTCTTGAAGTCACTCTCATACCAACCACCACCAGAGAGGCGAAAACCTGCCGCAGAGACCTGTTTTGTCAGTGCTGGCTTGCCGCAGGCGGGGCACTCCGTCAGTGGTGCATCACTCATCTTCTGGAGCTTCTCCAGCTGATGGCCACACTCGCCGCAAACATACTCATAAATTGGCATTTCTCTAAATCCTTCACAGACAGACTTTCAATCAGGCTATTATACCGAATAGAAAAAACAACAGATAGAGTCTCAACCGCACCACCCCCCCATGCACAGCTCCTTTACCCGCATGCCCTCCTCCTCCCGGCAGGACTGGCGTACCATCCGCTCACTGATCCCCTACCTCTGGGGGTATCGCTACCGCGCAGGGCTTGCCATCGGCTCCCTGATTCTGGCAAAACTGGCCAATGTTGCGGTTCCGCTGCTGCTCAAGGAGATTGTCGATACCCTCGACCAGAACCATGAGACTGCACTGGTGCTGCCGCTGGCCCTGCTGGTGGGGTACGGGCTGATGCGGGCCGGGAGCGCCCTCTTCAATGAGCTGCGGGATGCCATCTTCGCCAAGGTACGCCACGGAATCGTGCGCGAGATCTCAATCCGCTTCATGGCACACCTCCACAACCTCTCACTGCGTTTCCACCTGGACCGCAAGACCGGCGGCATCACCCGCGACATGGAGCGTGGCACCCGCTCCATCAGCTCACTCTTCAACATGCTGCTCTTCAACATCATCCCGACCCTGATCGAGGTCACCCTGATTGCAGCCATCCTCCTCGCCAACTACAACCCATGGTTTGCCATCATCACCTTCGCCACGGTTGCGATCTACATCACCACCACCTTCGCAATCACCAACTGGCGGATGAAGTTCCGGGTGGCGATGAACAGGCGGGACTCCGAGGCGAGCACCCAGGCCGTTGACAGCCTGATCAACTACGAGACGGTCAAGTATTTTGGCAACGAGCAGTATGAACTGAACCAGTATGACCAGCAGATGCGCAGCTGGGAGGAGGCCGCCATCAAGAGTCAGACCTCGATGTCTGCCCTCAACTTTATCCAGGCCTTTATCATCGCCATCGGGGTCACCATCATCATGGTGATGGCCGGTCAGGGGGTGGTGGATGGCTCCATGACCCTCGGGGACCTGGTACTGGTCAACACCTTCCTGCTCCAGCTCTTTATCCCCCTCGGCTTCCTGGGGATGGTCTACAGCCAGATCAAGCACGCCCTCTCCGACATCGACATGATGTTTCAGCTGCTGGAGAAAAAACCGGAGATCGAGGACCACCCCGATGCAACACGCCTCAATCCGGGGGAGGGCGAGATTGAGTTCCGAAATGTCAGCTTCAGCTACAACCCGGATCGACCGATACTCCATGAGATCAGCTTCCGGGTCCCCGCCGGCAGGAAGGTGGCCGTGGTGGGAGAGAGCGGATCGGGGAAATCGACCCTGGCGCGGCTACTGTTTCGCTTCTATGAGGTGGATAACGGGGTGATCACCATCAATGGAACCGATATCCAGCGTGTCACCCAGCGCAGTTTACGATCAGCGGTGGGTATCGTCCCCCAGGACACGGTCCTCTTCAACCACACCATCCACTACAACATCGAGTATGCACGACCGGGGGCATCCCAGTCCGAGATTGAGCATGCGGCGAGGATGGCCAACATCCATGACTTTATTGCCTCTCTGCCACAGGGGTATGACTCCACGGTTGGTGAGCGCGGCCTGAAGCTCTCCGGAGGGGAGAAGCAGCGCATTGCGATTGCCCGTGCCATCCTCAAGAACCCCCCCATTATGGTCTTTGACGAGGCCACCTCCTCGCTCGATTCTGCGGCAGAAAGGGTGATCAACGCGTCACTGGGAGAGATCAGCAGCCACCATACCACCCTGGTGATCGCCCACCGCCTCTCCACCATTGCCGATGCCGACGAGATCCTGGTGATGGAGTCCGGACGCATTATTGAACGGGG
>CAYFMF010000035.1:0-16202 GCA_964344135.1 uncultured Piscirickettsiaceae bacterium | reverse complement strand
CCCGACTTGCCTCCCTTCTTCTCCAGTAGTCGCACGCCACCCATCTCCATGCCACGATCTACCGCCTTGCACATGTCATAGATGGTAAGCAGGGCCACCTGAGTGGCGGTTAGTGCCTCCATCTCCACTCCGGTCTGGCCACGGGTCTCGACAGTGGCCTGGCAGTAGATACAATTTTTCTCTGGATGTGCAGTCAGCTCAATCTCCACATGGGTCAGCGCCAATGGGTGGCAGAGTGGAATCAGGTCGGCGGTCTTCTTGGCGGCCATGATGCCGGCAACACGGGCGATCCCCAGTACATCCCCCTTTTTGTGGTCCCCCTTGATGATATGGTCCAGGGTGGAGGGGAGCATGGTAATGGTTCCCTCGGTCACCGCAACCCGCAGGGTGACATCCTTGGCGCCTACATCCACCATGTGGGCCTCACCGGAGGCGTTGAAATGGGTCAGTTCACTCATCGGGCTCTCCTGAATCCTTGTGGTGATATTGCTTGAAAAATGAGAGACTACCATATTGCGCTTCCCCGCAGTCGGGGAAGGTGATGGACAGGGAGCTATATTGATGATCGAGGTACGTTTTTTTGCCAGTTTGCGTGAGGAGATGGGGCGAGAGAGTGACCAGCTGGATGCCTCGGAGGTCTCGACGATTGGCGAGGTATGGGAAAAGGTTGCGAACGGGAAAGAGCGCCCCTCCAATCTGCTGATGGCAAGGAACATGGACTACTCGGAGCCAGATACCCCTGTGGTGGATGGTGATGAGATCGCCTTTTTCCCTCCAGTAACAGGCGGTTAGCAGTGCATATCGAGATTCGTGAAGAGCCCTTTCTCCCCTGGGAGGAGATCCAGCGCTACGAACAGGAGGTGCTGGATCCGCGGCATGCGGGTCAATATGGTGCCGCTACGGTCTTCTCCGGCACCATGCGGGAGTTCAATGAGGGGGATGGGGTGAGCGGCATGTTTCTGGAGCACTACCCGGGGATGACCGACAGCTATCTGGAGAAGATCTCTCAGGAGGCCGCAGAGCGCTGGGATATCCTGGATACATTGATCCTCCATCGTGTTGGTCCACTACACCCCAATGACCCCATTGTCCTGGTTGCGGCCTGGTCGGCCCATCGCGGAGAGGCCTTTGCGGCCGCCCGCTACCTGATTGAGGAGCTGAAGTCACGCGCCCCGTTCTGGAAGAAGGAGCAGCTGGAGGGGGGAGAGCGCTGGGTGGAGCACAACACTGTAAGTGACATTTAGTCACTTACGGTTGTCTAGGGACAACACCATAAGTGATATCTGATCAGTGGCAGGGCCCTCCTGTTCTGGTCGGGTTTGCGCTCAAACATTCACCTGATTTATTGATTTCTGCAAGTCCATAATTTGCAGAGTAAATCGCCTTTTCCCACATTTTATCCACAGCTTTCCAACACTACATATAGTGGATACTAATCGGTAAATAACACTATATATTGCGGTTTTTTCGGATTTGACTCCCTTTTTCGCTTCCCATTTTCAGCGTTTTTTACTATAGTTTCATCCGGGTGTCACAGGAGGATGCCGGCAGGATAGGGCCACAATTTTTTGTGGTCATCCAGCCAAAATCAACTGTCTTGCCTCTTTAAAGAGGTGGTTTCAAGGAAGATAACAAGGAGAGAGAAGAATGGCAGAGCTGTTTTCAGAAGAGTGGATGAGTACCTTTATGGGTGAGTGGAACAATGAGTCTGATCTGACCGGTGCGCTGGGCGATATCAACTTCAGTTCAACCATTGCCTACGGTGTCCAGGGAGAGGATCAGCCGCGAGGTGTTCTCACTGTTGAGAATGGAAAAGCGGTTGCAGCAGGGAGCTATAACGGTGAGGAGCTGAACTGGGACCTGCGTTGCTCCGAGGATCACTGGGGCAAGTGGATGAAGAAGGCGCCAGGAATGATGGGGCTGGGTACAGCCTACACTACCGGCAAGCTGAAGTTTGCGGTGGGTGACTACAGTGCAATGATCAAGAACCCGAAGATGGCTGCCCCCTTCATCAAGACATTCTCCGTGATGGGGCGTGTCTGATACTGCAAATTGCAGAGTGTGCTGCTCCCTCTCGCCGTTGGGTGGGAGGGAGTAGTTGTTTCAGAACCTGTTCCGAGTGCGCCATCGCTGTCTCGGGCAGTAACGGTTGAAGTGAAATAGACAATACCAATTTATCCGGGAACCAAGCATGAAGTTATTGAAAAATGCATTTTCCATGGTCGCCGCACTGGCAGTGGGCTTCTATGTCTTTGCTGCCGATGGAGAGCCCAGGGGGACAGGAGGTGCATCCCCTCTCTCCTCGCAGGCTCAGCAGGGGGAGGGGATTCTCGGAAACGTGATTACCATCGGTTCGGCCCGAACCGGGATTAGCGTCACCCTTGGAGGCACGATTGTCCCCTACAAGATGGTGACCCTGAATGCGGAGCTGCCCGGCAGTATTGAGGTGATTGCCGGCAAGGAGGGGGACCGGTTTGAGGAGGGAGAGGTCCTGGTCAGGATTGATGATGATACCCTGCTGGCCAAGCGTCAGGAGGTGGAGGCACAGCTGCGGATTGCGGAGGCCGCCCTGAGAAATGCAGATGTGCAGTACAACAAGGCGATCGTCTCTCCGAACTATCAGGGGGATGCGATGATGGGCGGACTGCCCAGCATGATGCGGATGTTTACGGACCCCATGCGCTCCTCCGGTTTTGGCGAGGGTGACCCCGATTTTGAGCGCTACTCCGATATCTATTCACAGCAGACCCAGGTGGAGTCTGCCCAGGCGGCGGTGATTCAGGCTGATGCGCAGATCAAGCAGCTGGATGCACAGATCCGCAACGCAAAATCCATTGCCCCATTCTCCGGCATCATCATGAGAAAGATGGTAGAGATTGGCGACACCGTCCAGCCGGGGCAACCGCTGGTTCAGTTTGCCGATGTAGAGCGATTGCAGCTGCTGGTCGAGGTCCCTGCACGTCTGGTGACCGGTTTGAAGGAGGGGATGGTGCTGCCGGCCAAGCTGGATGTTGGCGGTGTTCGCCTTGAGGTGCGTGTGGCCCAGATCTTCCCCAGTGCCGACATGATGCGCCACAGCGTCAAGGTGAAGTTTGATCTTCCCAAGGGGAGTCCGGCGGCACCGGGCATGTATTCGGAGATCATGATTCCCGACATGCAGGCACCGGTCTCCAGTTATCCGGTTGTTCCCACCTCTTCCCTGCTGTGGCGTGGAACACTGCCAGCAGTCTTTGTGCTGGATGAGAATGGGGAGCCTGAGTTGCGCGTGGTTCGGGTTGGTGAACTGGTGGACAACAAGCATGTCACCATCCTCTCCGGTCTGGTGGTTGGAGAGCAGTTGATCGTCTCGCCATCTGCAACGGGGTGGAGTTCTGGTGAGGGTAACGAGCGCTTTTAGCCGGTAAGCCAGCCGGGTCTCCTCAGAGCGACCTGGGTTGCCAGGGAGAGCGGAGCAGAAGAGGCCGGATCGGTGTGCAAGGATGCAGGGCTTTCATTGCCAGTCGCTCCATTCAGGATCGAATCGCTGGCAGTGAGCTCATAAAAATAGATGGATTTTCAATAAGATGAGTAATCAGGAAGAAGTGAATCAGGAGAACGCCTCCCTTGGTCTTGCGGGGGGGATGGCGAAGGCGTTTATCCACTCCCCACTCTCCCCACTGCTGCTTTTTGCAATGCTGGCGATGGGCTTCCTTGGTCTGATGATGACCCCTCGTCAGGAGGATCCACAGATCTCGGTTCCAATGATCGATATCTTTGTGCAGGCCCCAGGCATCCATGCCGAGCAGCTCTCCGGTCTGGCGGTTGAGCCACTGGAGCTGATCATGAGCGAGATCCCCGGGGTCAAGCATGTCTACTCTGCCACCCAGCGTGGAATGGGGGTGGTTACGGTCCAGTTTGTGGTGGGCGAGCAGGTGATTCCCTCGCTGGTCAAGGTCTATAACAAGCTCTCCGCAAACCGCGACCGAATTCCCCCAGGGGTGCAGCAGCCACTGGTCAAGGCAAAGGGCATTGATGATGTCCCCATCGTCAACCTGACGCTCTGGTCCGAGGAGGTGGATGACAGCGCCATGCGATCCCTCTCCACCGATCTGCTTCACATCCTTGAGACCATTCCCGATACCGGTGAGGCCTTCATTGTTGGAGGGCGCCGGACACAGATCCGTATCGAGGTGATGCCGGAACGGCTCTCCGGTTTTGGAATCAGCCTGGACCAGGTGGCCAACACCATCCGCACCGCCAATGGAGAGCAGGTGGCAGGAAACTCCGAGGCCGGGAATCTCAGCTTCAAGGTCTACACCGGCTCCTTCCTCCATACCGCCAAACAGATCGCCAATCTGGTCATTGGTGTCCACAATGAGATGCCGGTCTATGTGCGGGATATCGCCAGTGTCTATCAGGGGCCTGAAGAGGCCAGGGGGATGGTGGAGTTCTATACCGGCGATCAGTATCAGGGAGAGGCCACAGCGAGGGGGCTTCCGGCGGTAACCATCGCGGTGGCGAAGAAGGAGGGGAGTAATGCAGTCCCCGTTGCCAATGCAATTCTCGCCAAGGTGGAGGAGCTCAAGGGGACCCTTATTCCATCCAATATTCATGTCGATATAACCCGCAACTACGGTGCAACCGCCAAGGACAAGGTGGATGAGCTGCTCTTCAAGCTGGTGATCGCAACCCTGGCGGTGACCATACTGATCTACCTCAGTCTGGGGTGGCGTCCGGCGGTGGTGGTAACCATCGTGATTCCGGTGGTGATCCTGTTGACGGTCTTTGCGGCCTACATGGTGGATTACAGCATCAACCGGGTGAGCCTCTTTGCCCTGATCTTCTCCATCGGCATCCTGGTGGATGATGCCATTGTGGTGGTTGAGAATATCTATCGACGCTGGTTGATGAAAAATGATACCGATGAGGAGACGGCCATTGACGCAACCCGCGAGGTGGGCAACCCAACCATTCTGGCCACCCTGACGGTGATTGCGGCACTGCTCCCGATGGGGGCCGTGACCGGCATGATGGGCCCCTATATGGCCCCGATCCCGGTACTGGGCTCCGCGGCGATGGCCTTCTCCCTCTTTGCCGCCTTTATCTTCACCCCCTGGTTGACGATGAAGCTGCGCCCTTCGATGAAGGCGCTGAAGATTGCCGAGGAGAAGGAGCACAAGTCGCAGGAGCGGGTGGGGCGCCTCTATGAGGCGGTGATCCGCCCCATGGTGGAGAACCGGATGCTGGGATGGATTGTGCTGTTTGCCATTATCGGCAGCTTCTTTGCTGCGGTCTCGCTCTTCTACACCCATGGTGTGAAGACCAAGATGCTCCCCTATGACAACAAGTCCGAATTTGATGTGATGATCCGGATGCCGACCGGCACGGCGCTGCCGGTCACCGCCAATGTGGCACGCAAGATGGCCACCACCATTAACAGGGCAGTACCGGAATCGACAGCAATCCAGACCTACTCCGGGGTGGCGGCCCCCTTCAACTTCAATGGGCTGGTACGTCACTACTACCTCCAGGAGTATCCCTGGATGGCAACCATCTCGGTGCAGCTGGTCCACAAGAGGGATCGTGAGCGCAGCAGCCATGAGATTGCGCTGCTGGTTCGGGAGCTATTGAGGCCTATCGCAGAGAAGAGCAGTGCCCGAATCACGGTTGCAGAGGTTCCCCCCGGCCCACCGGTACTCCAGTCCGTGGTTGCCGAGATCTATGGACCGGATGCGCACACCCGCCGAATGGTGGCAGCCGGGATGACGGATATCTTTGCCAGCTCTCATATCATGGAGGATGTGGACAACTACATGAATGATCCGCACCAGATCCTCCACTTTGTGGTGGATACGGAGAAGGCCAACCGTCGCGGCATCTCGGTGGAGACCATCAACCGCAACCTCTCCATGGCGATGGGAAGCGTCCCTCTCGGGGATGTAAAGCAGGGCAAGACCCGGGAGCCGACACTGATTACCCTGGAGGTTCCACTGGCCGTTCGTTCACAGATCATCAGCCTCTCCGATCTGCCGATTCCGATGATGAATGGGCAGGGGACCGTCTCCCTGGGAGAGCTGGGCCATTTTGAGACCTTTATGGAGGACCCGGTGATCTACCACAAGGATCTGCGTGCCGTGGAGTATGTGGTGGGTGATGCGGTTAATGATCTTCCGGCTCCACTCTATGCGATGTTTGACCTTGAGCGGATCATGGAGGAGAAGGATTTTCGCAGCCCGCAGGGGGAGAAGATCTCAGGAGGCTGGATCTCTGCTCCTGAGGAGACCTTCAAGTCCGGATTCAAGTGGGATGGGGAGTGGCATGTCACCTATATCACCTTCAGGGACATGGGGATCGCCTTCGGTGTTGCACTGGTGCTGATCTATATTCTGGTGGTCTGGCAGTTCGGGAATTTCATTATCCCGCTGGTCATCATGGCGCCCATTCCACTGACCATGGTCGGTATTGTTCCCGGCCACTGGATTATGGGGGCTGAGTTCACAGCAACCTCGATGATTGGCTTTATTGCTCTGGCGGGCATTATTGTCCGCAACTCCATCCTGCTGGTCGATTTTGCCCAGCTTGAACTGCGTGCCGGGAAGGACCCGGTCTCTGCGGTGATCGACTCCGGAAAGGCCAGAATGCGTCCAATCATCATCACGGCACTGGCCCTGGTGGGTGGTTCCAGCGTGATCCTGACGGATCCGATTTTCCAGGGGATGGCGGTTGCGCTGCTGTTTGGTGTTGTGGTCTCCACACTATTGACCCTGATCGTAATCCCGATGGGGTGTCTGAGCGCAGGCAAATCGCTCTACCCGGAGGGGTACTCTCCGGACTCCATAGATGGGGAGCAGAATGGTGGACAGGAGGAGTTGGCACTGGAGTCAGCGGTTGTGGAAAAGAGTTGAGTTGTGTGAGCAGTAGTAAAAGTGGGGCTGTTGGTTAGCCATTAGCGATGGTTTTTTTGGAATGATGAGAGAGGTCAGCATTATGAGTCAGAAGAGATTGTCAGTCGATATCAAGAGAGCTGGATGGATTCTTGGAATGATGGTGGTTGCTGGTACTGCTGTTGCAGAGGGTTCCTGGATTGCACCCGCTCCGATGGGCCCCTACGGAGGCCATTTTGATTTTGGTGTTCCTGCTACTGGAGCCGGTGGCGATGTTGCACCAGCCGGATCCTATGCAGAGGGGGATGCGGCCGGCTCTGCGCCACAGGCTGAATATGCGATGTATCACCAACAGGAGCAGCTTCCGGTTATGCAGGCGTCCTATCCGGCCAGTTCCGGGGTAGAGCCAATCGCCAGTGCCCCCCGGTTTCAGGAGGAGGAGCTGAACAGTATTGATCCCGCATGGAGCCTGGAAGAGGAGATTCAGTCGGCCTACCGCCCAGGAAAGCAGTTTGAGAAACCGCTGGACACGAACGGCATGCAGCAGCCTGCAACCGATGTCTGGGCACTGGGGGAGATCAGTCCTGAAAAACTGCCACAACTTCTGGACCAGGAGAGCTCACAGCCCGCATCTGCAGCTGTATTGACTGGTGAGGCGGAAATGGTTCCATGCACGGTTAGCGAGGGGGCCGACCATCGTGCGCTCTCTGCAGCAGAGGGCCCCTTCCAGGAGGCGATACTGGATGAGTTTGAGTCTGCCGAGCTGGATATGGAGGCGATGGGGCGAGAGGCTGACCACCTCTCCAGAGCCGAGGAGTATCGTACAGAGCGCTGGGAGAGGGAGGCCCCAATCTACTACCCCGCCTTTATGCCGGACTATGCGTTGGGGGTCAGGAGGGCCAATGCAATGGACCCCTTGGCGCTGATTCCACAGATGAGAAGCCCGGTCCAATATTTTGGTTTCCAGTAATGGCCCGCTGCTGAAGGCACTCTCTCTCCTCCTCTTCTGGAGCCTTGCTCCTGTGGCAGAGGCGCTGACGGAGTTCTCCGCAGATCTGACCTATCTTGACAGCCACAACAGGGCGATCCATACAGGCCGCCTCTTTGTCTCCAATGATGCGGTCAGAGAAGAGAGAAGAGGGCAGGATGGATCGGAGGCGGAGATTCGTATCACCGACCTCTTTCGTGGCGTCATGTACGTCCTCAATCCGGAGAGGGGGGAGTATTACCAGCAGGAGGCGACCCCCATCCCCAGAGACCCTGCCAGTTTCTGCGCAGAGATGGCCCTGCTGCTCTGCGGGTTTCAGAGCGAGGAGGAGTTGATGGGGAAGTGGACCGAGCGCTGGGGGGCAGAATTTGGGCTGGGTGAGCTGAGTATTGGTGTCGTTGCCTGGTATGACCCGGAGATCCAGTATCCGCTCCGCATAGAGCTGAACCGGGACTCCTCCATGCAGCTGAGCAATGTCGAGACCGGAAGGCTCTCCTCTTCCCTCTTCTCGATTCCGTTCCGTTACCGCCGGGTTGAGCCATCAGAGATGGTGCAGGCTGGAGATTTTCCAGAGTGGCCGTGACCCTGTATAATCAAGCGCCTTTTCTCACTGGGACAGGAAGTTGAAATGAAAGTCTTGATCAGAATGCTCGCATCCATCCTTCCAGGGGTGGTTGTTGGTCTGGGCGTGATTGCCTATCTGGAGCGAGATCATCTGCAGGAGGAGTGGTCCGCCCTGTTCGGTTCACAGGAGTCGACTCCGCATGAGACAGCAGAATCCGAGGCCGTGGTACCTGAGGTTGCGGAGGAGCCCTTCTCCTTTGTTCCTGAACGGGCTGAGAGTGAGACGGTGGTTGAGCAGACTCCAAACAAGAGTGAGCCACAACCGGTTGCCATGACTGCCCCTGCTACGCCACCCTCCCCAGAGGAGGATCCCGCCCGTTTGGTCGAGGAGCTGCCAGCGCTGCCAGAGCCACAAGCCGAAAGTAGCCCTGCAATAGAGGCTGTTGCCCAGACAGAGCGTGACAGGCCAGAGAAGGTGGCAGAGCGCGCTTCTCCGGTCGAGGCAGAGAGCGTGACCACAGAGTCGACAACAGCACTGTCTCAGCGCCGCCCTGTTCTTGATCAGGTGCTCGGTCTGGAGGGTGGCAGGCAGGGGGCAGAACAGCCCTCTCCACTGCAGCAACAGTTCGATTATGAGGTGACAGATGGCTTTACCCCGCTTTCACCGGGGCAGGTTGCAACCATCAGCAAGCCGATAGAGGATCTTGCCAAACAGTTCAATCCTCTCTCTCCCTCCCCTGAGGACCCTTATGGGTTTGATGCGGAGCGCAGGCGTTCCGATGTCTGGCATGTGGAGAGCCTGGAACCCGAGTCACAGCTGCAGTGGTTGTGGAATCGTGGGCGCCAGGCCTTCTGGGAGGGGGATTATGAGCTGGCTGTAGAGAGTTACCGTTCACTGTTGCAGGATGAGCCGATGAATCCGGACGCATGGGGTGAACTGGGGAATATCTACTATGCAAAGAAGGATTGGACCCGGGCAGTACGTGCCTTTGGAAGGGCTGCGGCCGCCCTGATCCATCTGGAGAGGCTGGATGAGGCAGAGAAGATTCTGACAGTGATTCGTGGAATCGACCCGGCACTGGCGGATCAACTCATGGCCGATCTATCGCGTCAAGCGTTAAAAAAACAGTAAGTTAGAAGTTTCTAATTTTAGACTACAGCTATTTTTTCTTTTGTAAAAAACGTGCTACAGTGCGCCAACAATTAACGGGACAGGACCTATTTTTATGTCAGAAGAGATGAAGAAAAGTGATGAGCAGCTCAACGATCCTGCAGATTCCGGGGCCGCAGGCGTCGTCTCTGTAGAGGGGCAGCCACTGGAGCGTTTTGCCAGCTGTTTTGAGAAGAGTGCCCGCCGCTGGGAGATGGTGGTCTATCCAGCACTGTTTGCCTTCTGTGTACTCTCTATCTACGGCTTCTACATGATCTACCACCTGACCCAGGACATGTCCCACATTGCCCGTAACATTCAGGTCATGTCGACCAGTATCGACCCCTACATGGGGCAGCACATGGCAAAGCTGGTGGATGGTGTTGAGGGGATGTCCGGCAATGTGGAGGTAATGTCACGCAACATCAATGCAATTGATGGAAATATTGAGGCGGTCACCGTCAGCATGAACAGCATCAATACCAACATGCAGCAGATTACCGGTCACATGCAGACACTGGAGCCGATCATGGCGAGCATGAGCAGCATGGATCAGTCGACCCAGCATATGGCCAACAGCACCTTCCATATGACTCGAGAGATGGGATCCATCAACCGTGGATTCTCTCCCAGGGGAATGTTCTCTCGGTTCAGTCCGTTTTAGCAGTTTGCAGGAAGAGGGGGGGAACCTCTGGAGAGGGCGCTTAACAGGCGCCCTTTTTTCTGTCCTGGATAAAGGGCAGCCTCCTAGGAGCAGGAGCGATAGGGGGGGAGATCCGGCTCTGGAATGTTCAGTAGCTCAAACTCCATGGTCTGAAGATCGCCCAGTGCATAGGTGGGTTGAATCCGGTCCATTCCGGAGGAGCTCCCCGGGTTGACCAGAAGGGTTGTCCCCTTGCCATCCGCATGCGTGACAGAGTCGATCTTGCAGCGGTGGTTGTGTCCACAGCAGATCAGATCCCACTTCCCTGTCAGTGCCAGTGCCTCGGCATAATTGGGGAAGTGGACCATGAATATCCTGCGACCACCCAGCTCCAGTGAGGCATCGCGACCATGATAGTGGACCAGGCTCCCCGGAGCCTGCGCCAACCGCCCCATCATGGCAAGATCCCCCTTGTTATTGCCGTGGATGACATGGATCGGGAGCCCAAACTGGTGCGCCTTCTTGAGGGTGTATGGGGCAACCACATCACCGCAGTGGAGCACCGCCTCGGCACCACGCTCTTTTGCATCTGCAAGCGCAGCATGGAGGAGATCAATGTTGTCGTGGCTGTCTGAGACAACACAAATCTTCATGGAATACTCATCAGGGTGAGTGTGCTTACAGACGTGTTAGAAGTTTGGCTTCTCGGGGGCATTCTGGAAGCGCTCAATACTGTCGAGGATCTCCTTGTGCGCCGCCTCGGCACCCTCCCATCCATCAATCTTGACCCACTTGCCCTCTTCCAGATCCTTGTAGTGCTCGAAGAAGTGGGAGATCTTGTCCAGCAGTACCGGAGAGACATCCTCCGGGCTGCGTGCATTCTTGTAGATGGAGCAGAGTTTGGCAACAGGAACAGCCAGCACCTTTGCATCCGCACCCGCCTCATCGGTCATCTGCAGGACACCCACCGGACGGCAGCGGATCACGGAGCCACTGATGATCGGGTAGGGGGTTACCACCAGTACATCCACCGGATCTCCGTCATCAGAGAGGGTGTGGGGGACGTAGCCATAGTTGCAGGGGTAGTGCATGGCGGTATTCATGAAGCGGTCCACGAACATCGCCCCGGTCTCCTTGTCGACCTCATACTTGACCGGATCTGCATTGGCAGGGATCTCGATGATGACATTGATCTCTTCAGGGATATTCTTTCCGGTAGATACTCGATCCAGGTTCATGGCAGACGCTCCTTGGGGTAGTTGTTGTTAGAGTAACCGACGCATAAAAAAGGGGGCCGGTCTCCCGGCCCCCTATTGTACCCCGTAAGGGAATCTTCAGACAGTGAAGATTGTTACAGCAGAGGTACCATCATCAGTGCAACAATATTGATGATCTTGATCAGTGGGTTGATCGCAGGACCCGCTGTATCCTTGTAGGGGTCGCCTACAGTATCACCAGTAACCGCTGCCTTGTGGGCATCGGAACCCTTGCCGCCGAAGTTTCCATCCTCGATGTACTTCTTGGCGTTATCCCAGGCACCACCACCGGTGGTCATGGAGATCGCAATAAAGATGCCGGTAACGATGGTGCCGATCAGCATGCCACCCAGCGCCTCCTTGCCCAGCAGCAGGCCAACGATGACGGGGGCTGCGATGGGGAGGATGGATGGCACAATCATCTCCTTGATCGCGGAACGGGTCAGCATGTCGACCGCCTTTCCATAATCAGGCTTTGCACGGTGATCCATGATTCCGGGGATCTCGCGGAACTGACGGCGAACCTCGTTCACGATTCCGCCCGCTGCACGACCGACCGCCTCCATCGCCATTGCACCAAAGAGATAGGGGATCATTCCACCCAGGAAGAGACCAATGATGATCATGTGGTTGGAGAGGTCGAAGCTGACATTGCCACCCAGCGCGTGGGTGTAGTCTGCAAACAGCACCAGGGTTGCGAGACCGGCAGAGCCGATGGCATAACCCTTGGTGACCGCCTTGGTGGTGTTTCCAACGGCATCCAGAGGATCGGTAATGTTGCGAATCTCCTCAGGCAGCTCGGCCATCTCGGCGATACCACCTGCGTTATCGGTGATTGGACCATAGGCATCCAGTGCAACGATGATTCCGGTCATGGAGAGCATGGAGGTGGCGGCAATTGCGATGCCATACAGTCCACCCAGCTCGTAGGCACCCCAGATGGAGGCGCATACTGCAATAACCGGTGCGGCAGTTGCCTTCATGGAGACACCCAACCCGGCAATCACATTGGTACCGTCACCCGTGGTGGAGGCCTCGGCGATATCACGCACCGGGCTGTACTCGGTTGCCGTGTAGTACTCGGTAATCACTACCATGGCAGCGGTCAGAACGAGCCCAATCAGTGCGGCATAGTAGATATTCAGTGAGGCAATCTCTACGCCACCGATACTCAGGGCATCACCAAAGATCATGGTGGTTACCGGGTAGAAGATTACCGCAGCAATCACACCGGAGACGGCCAGCCCCTTGTAGAGAGCACCCATGATCTTGCCGCCATCGGCCACCTTGACAAAATAGGTGCCGATGATTGAGGCAACAATGGAGATGCCACCCAGAACCAGAGGGTAGAGGACTGCAGAGTTGTTTCCATCGACCATCAGCATGCCGAGCAGCATGGTTGCAACCGTGGTTACCGCGTAGGTCTCGAAGAGGTCGGCTGCCATGCCGGCACAGTCACCGACATTGTCACCGACGTTATCCGCAATTACTGCGGGGTTACGTGGGTCATCCTCAGGGATTCCAGCCTCAACCTTGCCCACAATATCGGCACCCACATCCGCACCCTTGGTGAAGATGCCGCCGCCAAGACGGGCGAAGATGGAGATCAGGGAACCGCCAAATGCCAGACCAACCAGCGCATGCAGTGTATCCGCTGTGCTCATTCCGGCAGCATTGAGGATTGCATAGTAACCGGCAACACCCAGCAGTCCGAGGCCAACCACCAGCATGCCGGTGATTGCGCCACCCCGGAAGGCAACCTGGAATGCGGCATTGATTCCGTTGTTTGCCGCCTCCGCCGTGCGTGAGTTGGAGCGTACGGAGATATTCATGCCGATGAAGCCGGCCGCACCAGAGAAGATGGCACCAATTGCAAAACCGATTGCAGTGGCCCAGTCCAGTGAGAAACCAATAATGACAAACAGGGCCACACCTACATAGCTGATTGCTGTGTACTGGCGGTTCAGGTAGGCCTGTGCCCCCTGCTGTACGGCGGCAGCAATCTCCTGCATCCGTTCATTACCGGTTGATTTGGCTGTGATCCACTTGATGGACACAATGCCATAGGCAATCGCGGCAAAGCCGGCGATTAGTGAAAACAAAAGTTCGTTGGGCATGACGATCTCCTAAAAGTTAAAAAAGGCAGAGTCCCATCCCTGAAACTCTGCCTGTGGGGTCAAATCTCGAAATTCTCAAGCTTTTTTTCTACAGATTCATTGTCCAAGGTCACATATCTGGGCATTCCGTTGTCATCATACTCGGGGTATGCCTCCCCCTTGATAAGGGGGTAGAGATACTCCTTGCACTGCTCGGTTATGCCAAAGCCATCATCGCTGATGAAATCCATCGGCATCATCTTCTCGACATTGGCGACCTCGGAGAGTGGCGCCTCGCCAATGCTCCACTTGTAGGGGGAGGAGGACTCACGGACCACAGTAGGCATGATGGAGTTATGTCCCTCCAGTGCATATTCAACCGCCTTCTCACCCAGCGCATAGGCCTGTTCAACGTCAGACTCGGAGGCGAGGTGGCGCGCTGCGCGCTGCAGATAGTCGGCAACGGCCCAGTGGAACTTGTATCCCAGGGCATCCTTGATGATATTGGCAACAACTGGTGCGGCACCACCCAGCTGGGCGTGGCCAAAGGAGTCACGGGTTCCCTGCTCGGCAAGGAACTTGCCGTCCGGCCAGTGTGCTCCCTCAGAGACAACAATTGTGCAGTAGCCGTGCTCCTTCACCTTGGCATCCACAGTAGCGAGGAACTTCTCCTGATTAAACTCAACCTCGGGGAAGAGGGTGACTACTGGAATTCCATAGTCCTCAACCAGCGCACCAGCAGCAGCAATCCAGCCGGCATGTCGCCCCATTACCTCGATCACAAAGATCTTGGTGGAGGTGGCCGCCATGGAGCGCACATCAAAAGAGGCCTCCAGCGTGGAGACAGCGATATATTTGGCAACGGAGCCGAATCCGGGACAGTTATCGGTAATGGGCAGGTCGTTATCTACGGTTTTGGGTACGTGGATTGCCTGTACCGGGAACCCCATCTTCTCGGAGAGCTGGGAGACCTTGTAGCAGGTATCCGCAGAGTCGCCACCGCCATTGTAGAAGAAGTAGCCGATATTGTGTGCCTTGAAGACCTCGATCAGACGCTCATACTCACGCTTGTTCTCCTCAAGACTCTTCAGCTTGAAGCGGCAGGAGCCAAAACCACCGGAGGGAGTGCTCTTCAGTGCTGCAATGTTCTCATCGGACTCCCTGGAGGTGTCGATCAGCTCCTCGGTCAGTGCACCAATGATGCCGTTGCGTCCAGCATAGACGGTACCGATCTGGTCCGAGTGCTTGCGGGCAGTCTCAATAACGCCGCAGGCTGATGCGTTGATCACGGCAGTGACACCGCCCGATTGTGCATAGAATGCATTTTTTACTGACATTCAGTTAACTCCTTGTTTATAGGTAATAATTAGTAATTGAAATAGTGACAATCTGATGGCTGGATCCCTGCATCTCCGGGCTCAACTGGAGCCTGCCACCCAAGACGCTTCTCAGGCCTCTTCCCTGTTGATCCGATCCTATTGTATGGTGTTCAGGAATGTCTATTTTTCTTGGCATGCTTCTGTAAAATCTGGCCGGTAACACAACAAATTCGTTGACTTTTATCAGCCAACTGAATATATAAGGGTTACAAAGTCATATGCGGTTGAACTTATACAGAAAAGTGGTCTAACTAACAAATAAACAAGACCAATTGAATTATAAAAAATCAAGATCCCCACAGGGCTCTCCAGGATGATTTTTCGGGGGAGAGGGGATGGTTGTTATGAAGGATAGTGTAGCGTAATGGTACGAATGGCATTGCTTGGTCCAGCCGGATCAGGAAAAGAGGAGTTTGCAAGCCAACTGGCAGAACAGTATGGGGTCCCGATGGTCTCCATCGGCGAGCTTCTGAAGAGTGAGGTAGAGAGTGGTTCCCAGCTGGGCCAGGACATTCAGAAGGGGCAGAAGAGCAAGAAGCCGGTTCATGATGATCTTGTGCTTCAGGTTCTGTTGCAGCGTCTCTCGGAGCAGGATGCAGAGGATGGGTTTGTGCTGGAGGGGGGGCCAACAACAGCTCCCCAGGCAGAGGGAATTGATGCCTTTCTGTTGCGTCAGGGGCGGGGTTTTGCCGGAGTCGTCCTGGTCAGGTATGACTATGATGAGTTCATGGAGTCGATGACGGGTCGTCTGACCTGTCGGGAGTGTGGATCTCTGTTCAATATCTATACCAACCCCCCGATTGTAGAGCGTGTCTGTGACTATTGTGGGGGGCGGCTGCATCGTCGAGTGGATGATCGTGAGGAGACCATCAGTCGTCGTCTTCGTGAATATGAGTCCATTGAGGGGCCGTTGACCCAGTTTTATCAGAATCGCCTGCAGACTGTAGAGGGGGGATTTGATGAGCAGCGTGTGTTTCGTTCCATTCTCCGTGCGGCCGAGAAGCTGAAGAAGGCTGCGCCGGAAATTCAGGTAAGTTCAACCCAAGAAGAGGAAGTGGCAATGGCAAAAGCGAAAGAAGAGAAGAAGAAAAAGGCGGTAGCCAAGAAGAAGGCAGCACCGAAGAAAAAGGCAGCCGCCAAGAAGAAGGCCGCACCAAAGAAAAAGGCTGCACCCAAGAAGAAGGCAGTAGCCAAGAAGAAGGCCGCACCAAAGAAAAAGGCTGCACCCAAGAAGAAGGCAGTAGCCAAGAAGAAGGCCGCACC
>CAYFMF010000034.1:0-16980 GCA_964344135.1 uncultured Piscirickettsiaceae bacterium | reverse complement strand
ACGAGAAGATGCACGACACGATCAGGGAGATCGTCAAGCTCAAGAAGAGTGGCCTGGATGAAAAGGCAGAGGATCGCTTCGAGGAGGTTGAACCACTCTCCGAACAGGTGACTGCCCTGCTTGACAGGATTGAGGTAGTGGTTTCATCAGGCGGCATGGAGAGTGGAAAATCTGCGCCATCCCCGGCACCTGTCACACCAAAGATGGCGGTACAATCTCTATCTGCGGATGACTCTGAGTGGTCAGAGTTCTGATGGATGGTGAACAGAGTGCAGGATAACCATTCACAGGATCAATCCATCTGCCGGATGAAGGGCAGGGTGATATTGCACCCGGATCTGCACATAGAGATCGCCGATAGCACAAGCTCTTGGTCCGTATAGCAATCCTTATTCCCTTGAGTGCATCAACAAGTACACCGCGCAGTCATAATAAGTCTATTCCAACCCAAAAATGGCCCTGGAATCGGGAGTTAGGGAGTGCTCCTGAAGAGGCCAGTCAGGCGCCCCTCTGCTTTTGCTCAAAGATGGCTCTAAAGTTTACGTTTTGCCTCATTCATCTGTTTGACGGCCTCATTACCACTGATCGAGAGGGCGATTTCATCCAGCTTTTTGAAGCGGGTTCCCGGCTTGAGATAGTGCTGTGAATCAGGCAAAGACTTGAGTTTTTCGTAGGGCGTCATCATCGCCTTGTATGCGCTCTACCGAGAATACGCACTCAAATTGCGTTACCTCATCGATCGCGTTGATGTGATAAACCCCCTTGACCCCATCCAGGTCGCCCTGATGGACGGTATCGATGCGCAGATACCCTGGCCTGCCTTCCGGGTTTGGCTTGCGCCTTTCACCGATACGGGAGCGTTTGGGGCGGGTCTTGTCGAACTGGCGGCGCTGGCGTTGGTAGCCATTGGAGTGGCGCAGGTTGTAGAGGTGGGCTACTGAGATCTTCGCCAGATGCTCATAGCGAGCATCCCCATAGATCAGCAGCATCCGCTCACAGATCTTCCTGGTGGCAGCACCTGAGAGCGTGCCGTGCAGCTCGTCGGTCTCTGCCAGCAGCATCACATCCTGTGGGCTGTAGAGGCGCACAAAGCCCGATACAGTACGCTGCTGCCGCTTGATATACCCCGTCTTGCGGTACTGCTGAATCAGCCGCTTCACCTGCCGGGGAGAGTAGCCACTGACCTGTCCCAGATAGCGGGCAATCAACCCCTTCTCCTTTTTACTGCAAGTAAGGTAGTGGAACCGGACCAGTGTATGCTGCATCCATCGGTAGCAAGCCCCCTTGTCAGTGATTAAAAACTCGACCTCCACAGTCCCTTCCAGAAAGGCACGGATGTCATCGATTGTCTCTAACTTCTCGTCGCTCCTGTAGATCACCACAGGTAACCATCATGAGCAGAAAGTCTCCCGATTTCAGGGCCATTTCATATTGGACAAGACTCTGATTTGAAGGGCATTCCCGGCAAAGGTATACTCAGCTGCTGTTTGATGCCCTATTTTCCAGACTAAGGTGCTCTTTTGAGTCGATTTTTTACGCTGTTTCCTCTCCTGTCGCTGCTCCTTATCTCCGGGTGCACCGCACAGCAGAGTGCCCAGTTGAAAAGCAGCCCGGCTGAGGCCAGGGTGGTTGCACCAACAGGGGTGGGGCAGAGAGCATCTGTATCTGTCGTAACGAAAGGGCGAGTTGCAGATCAGCACGCCCAGGCAACCGCGGCTCGCAAGCTAGTATCCATCCCCAAACCGCGCTGGGTGGTTCACAGCGGAAAAATCAACAAGACCTTCTCGCAGGCGGCGCGGCGTTCAGGAATACCAGCCAGCCATATCCGAAAGCTGGAGAAGCTCTTTTCCGAACAGATCGATTTTCATCGGGATATTCAGCGTGGTGACCATTTTACCGTCATCTTCCAGGGCAGGAAGGGGGCATCACTGCAGCAGAGCGAGATTGTTGCTGCGGAGCTGAGCGGTAATGGCGAGCCGGTACAGGTTATTCGTCATACCAGTCGTCGCGGGGTGACCCGCTACTACAGTGGGTCGGGAGAGCCACTGGAGGCCGATTTTCTCCGTAGCCCGCTGAAGAACGGGCGGGTAAGTTCACACTTTACCATGCGACGCTTCCACCCGGTTCTGAAGGTCTACCGCCCCCATCGCGGAACCGATTTTGCTGCACAAAAGGGGACCTCCGTCATGGCAACAGCGGATGGTGTTGTCCAGAAGCGTGCGTTCCAGAGGGGGTATGGGAACGTCATCTTTCTCTCCCATGGCGGCGGGAAGTACACCACGGTTTATGCGCATCTCTCCCGTTTTGCCTCGGGGCTGAAAAAGGGGAAACGGATTCGCCAGGGCGAGATCATTGGCTATGTAGGCAGTACCGGGCTGGCTACGGGCCCCCATCTTCACTATGAGTTCAGAGAGGATGGGGAGTACAGGGATGCAATGAAGGTGGCGCTGCCGCGCAGCAGAAAGCCCAGTGCCGCAGAGAAGAGGTACTTCTATCAGGCAACGGCAGAGCTGCGCAGAACCCTGCTGGAGAGGCAGAAAGAGAGACAGCTCGCACTTGCCCAGTGAGCAGCTCCTCCACCATTACCAGGCTATTTCAACTCAGTCCGTTTATTGAGAACAGCTGCCGGCGGGATCCATCCCTGCAGGAGAGGATCAGCGACTCATCGTGGGCCCGTTCCGAGGTTGCAGAGGAGTACTACAGGGCGCGTATTGCCAGCGACCTGGAGGGGGTTGAGAGTGACCAGCAGCTTTCCAGAGTGTTGCGCACCATGCGCCGTGAGGAGATGGCGCGCATTGCGGCCCGGGACCTTATGGGGTGGGCCGATTACCATGTAACGGTTCGTGAGCTCTCGGCCCTGGCCGATGCAGTGGTCTCGGCAACACTGGAGCTGCTCTACCAGTGGCAGTGCAGGGAAGAGGGTACACCCAGGGGGGAGCAGAGCGGCCGAGCCCAGCAGATGGTGGTTGTGGCGATGGGGAAGCTGGGTGCTGAGGAGCTCAACTTCTCCTCGGATATTGACCTGATCTTTGCCTATCCCGAGGATGGAGAGACCCGGGGACGGAGACCCTGGATCAGTAACCGGGAGTTCTTTACCCATCTTGCACAACGGTTGATCCGTGCAATCAATACCAAGAATGCGGATGGGTTTGTCTTCCGTGTCGATATGAGGCTGCGCCCCTTTGGTGAGAGCGGGTCACTGGTCTCCTCATTTGAGGCGATGGAGGACTACTATCAACTCCATGGTCGTAGCTGGGAGCGCTATGCCTGGATCAAGGGGCGGGTGATCGCCGGTGATGTTGTGGCAGGTGAGGAGTTGATGGCAATGCTGCACCCCTTTATCTACCGCCGCTATTTTGACTACAGCGCCTTTGAGTCCCTGCGCGAGATGAAACAGATGATTGCGCGACAGGTGCGCAAGAAGGGAATGGTGGATGATGTGAAGCTGGGGCCGGGTGGAATCCGTGAGATCGAGTTTATCGGCCAGGCGTTCCAGCTGGTGCGTGGTGGGGCCGAGAAGGAGTTGCAGATTCGTCCGATTCTCAAGGTCTTGCCGCTGCTGCGTGATCGTAATGAGATCAGCGAAACGGAATACCAGAGTTTGGTCGATGCCTACCTCTTCCTGCGCAACACCGAGCACCGCATTCAGGAGTATGAAGACCAACAGACCCAGCGCCTGCCCGATAGTGACGAGCGCCGCCAGTTGCTGGCGGAGTCGATGCAGTTTGACCATTGGGATGCCTTCCATGCACAGCTGACGCTGCACCGTGATGCCGTGCAGCAGCAGTTTGAGCAGCTCATTGAGGCAGAGGGAGAAGAGGGGACAGCGCAGGGTGATGAGATCTCCTTCCCGCAGATCTGGGAACAGATTGTCGATGGTGAAACTCCGGAGGGGCTGGGGCAGTGGTTTGAGGATGAGGCGCTGATTGCTCATCGGCTGCAGCAGTTGTCGGAGTCAAGCAGCGTACAGTCGATGAGCCGTGAGGGGCAGCATCGCCTCAACCATCTGATGCCGCTGTTGATCGAGACTGCTACCAGGATGGAGCATGCCGACGAGAGTCTGCTCTGGGCCATCCGTCTGGTGGAGGCGATTGGTCGTCGTTCGGTCTACTTCTCGATGTTGGTAGAGAACAGTGCCTCGCTCGACCATCTCCTCACACTGTTGCAGAAGAGCAGCTGGATTGCCGAGCAGTTGGCGCAGATGCCGATGATGCTGGAAGAGCTGATGGACGTGCGCAATATCGTGATGCCGGATGGCCCCGCGCCACTGCTTGAGGAGTTAAAGCTGCTGGCGAGCCGCGTGGACAGTGAGGATCTGGAGCAGCAGATGGAGCTGATGCGCCACTTCCAGCGTCGCAATATTCTCAAGGTGGCCGCAGTGGATGTGATGGACCGGCTGCCGGTGATGAAGGTGAGTGATGCGCTGACCTGGATCTCGGAGGTGCTGGTGGCCCACAGCTTCCACCTCAGCTGGAACGAAATGACTCGGCGCATGGGGAAGCCGCGCAAACGCTCCGAAACCATCAACAACCCCGACTTTGTGGCCATTGGCTACGGCAAGATGGGTGGGCTGGAGCTGGGGTATGGATCAGACCTCGATATCGTCTTTCTTCATGGAGGTGACCCCGAGCACCCTTTCAGTCGCAAGCAGCACCCCGTCAGTCGTCGTGAATTCTACGTGCGTCTGGGGCAGCGCATGATTCATCTGATGACCACCCGTACCATGAGTGGCCGTCTCTACGAGATTGACGCCCGACTGCGCCCCAACGGCAACTCCGGCCTGCTGGTCTCCGACCTGGAGGGGTTCCGTAACTACCAGCTGGAAGAGGCCTGGACCTGGGAGCACCAGGCGCTGGTCCGCGCCCGCGCGGTTTTTGGTGGTTCAGAGGCAACAGCCCGTTTCGAGGCGATACGCAGGGAGGTCCTGTCACAGCCTCGAGACCCCGAGTCGTTGCGCCGCGAGGTGGTGGAGATGCGAGAGAAGATGCGTGAATCCCTGGGCCACTGCGGGGCAGGAGAGATCCACCTCAAGCAGATGGAGGGGGGGATGGTCGACATTGAGTTCATGGTCCAGTATCTGGTATTGCGGTGGGCGGCAGAGTATCCCCGGCTGATGCGCTGGACCGACAACGTGCGACTGCTGGAGTCTCTGGTGAAAGAGAAGCGGCTGAGTCGGGAGAGTGGTGCAACCCTGGTGCAGAACTATCGTCAATTCCGTCGCCGTGCCTACCACCTCTCCCTGCATAACCGGTCGGCGCAGGTCAGCGAGCGGGAGTTTGTCGAAGAGCGGCAGCAGGTGGCGGCAATCTGGGGTCAGTTGATGGGTTCGGGGCAGGAGAGACTGGATGGGTGAAAATTTTGTAGGTCTGATGTCCGGCACCAGCCTTGACGGAGTGGATGCGGTGGTTGCCGACTTCTCCACCTTTCCGCCGCGCTGTCTGGCCACCCACGCTCTGCCGATTGCGCCAGAGCTGAGGCAGCGCATTCTCGCACTCTGTACCGAGGGAGAGAATGAGATCGAGCGGATGGGACAGCTGGATGTGGAGCTGGGCGAGCTGTTTTCCGAGGCAGCACTGCAGGTGGTGGAGCGGACGGGACTCTCCCCTGAACAGATTACAGCGATCGGCAGCCATGGGCAGACCATCCGCCATGAGCCCGCAGCCGAGAGGCCGTTCACCCTGCAGCTTGGCGATCCAAATACCATTGCGCAGCGAACCGGAGTCACAACGGTTGCGGACTTTCGACGTCGTGATCTTGCAGCAGGGGGACAGGGGGCGCCCCTTGCGCCCGCCTATCACGGCTGGCTGTTGAGAGCGCGGCGTGGGGCAGTGGTCAATATTGGGGGGATGGCCAACGTGACCGTGTTGCCGGAGTCGGACGGTGGAGAGATTGTTGGCTATGACACAGGGCCCGGCAATGTGTTGATGAACGCCTGGGCAGAGCGTGCCCTTGGTCAAACAATGGACAGGGATGGGGCATTCGCCCGACAGGGAAAAATCTCCACTGCACTGCTGGCGCTGATGAGAGAAGAGCCGTTTTTTGCGCTCTCTCCGCCAAAGAGTACCGGCAGGGAGACCTTCAATGGTGGCTGGATTGAGCGCTCTCTGTCACGCCTGAAGTCGGAGCTCCCGCACAAGGGAGCACTGGATGCAGCGGATGTGGCGGCCACACTCTGTGAGCTGACTGCGGTGACCATTGCCGCTGCAGTGCAGCGCCATGGGCTGGAGAGCAGAGAGCTCTGGGTCTGTGGCGGGGGTGCCTGCAACCCGTTTCTGCTGGAGCGGATTGGAGCCAACCTTCCGGGCTGGGAGGTCGATTCAACAGCAGCAGTCGGAGTGGACCCGGAGTGGGTTGAGGCAATGGCCTTTGCATGGCTTGCGCGCCGTACCCTGCAGGGGGAGAGCGGAAACCTCCCCTCCGTAACCGGGGCAGGGCAATCAACAATACTGGGAGCGGTTTTTCCTGTAAAATTGGCCCCTCACCCATAGCTTGAGCAGAAGCGCCATGAAGACGAAAGCACGTGATCTCCTTATCCTACTGACCGGACTGGTTCTTGGAATCTCTCTGGCGGTGGAGCGAACGGTATTGGCTGAGCGGGAGGAGGGGGTAGCTGCACCGCTTCCACTGGACGAGCTGCGAGCCTTTAGCGACGTATTCAGCAAGATCAAAAAGAGCTATGTCGAGGAGGTGAGTGACGAGGACCTGCTCAACAAGGCCATTCAGGGGATGGTGAGCAGCCTCGATCCCCACTCCGCCTACCTGCTGCCAGAGGCTCATAGTGAGCTGCAGGTGAGTACCAAGGGTGAATTTGGTGGTCTCGGAATCGAGGTCGGGATGGAGGATGGGTTCGTCAAGGTGATCTCCCCAATCGATGACACTCCGGCAGAGCGTGCAGGGATACAGGCTGGGGACCTGATTGTCCGGATTGATGGTACTGCGGTACAGGGGATGACGCTGAGCGATGCAGTGAAGAAGATGCGCGGCAAGGTTGGAACCAGTATCGAGCTGACTGTTGTGCGCAAGGGAGCGGATCAGGCACTGACAGTCAAGATTATCCGTGATGTGATCAAGATTCGCAGCGTCAAGAGCAGAATGCTGGAGGATGGCTTTGGCTACATCCGCATCAGCCAGTTCCAGATGCGTACAGGAGAGAATCTTGTGAAGTCGGTCCGGGAGCTGATCAAGGAGAATGGGGGGGAGCCGCTGAAGGGGATGGTGCTTGATCTGAGAAACAACCCCGGTGGTGTTCTCAGTGCGGCAGTCAGCGTCTCCGACGCCTTTCTGACCGATGGGCTGGTGGTCTATACCGATGGGCGCATTGGAGACTCCAGAGTGGAGTTTGAGGCAGATTCGGATGACCTTCTTGAGGGGGCGCCACTGGTGGTACTGGTCAATAGCGGCTCTGCATCTGCCTCCGAAATTGTCTCGGGGGCACTGCAGGACCACAAGCGGGCGGTCATCATGGGAGAGCGCACCTTTGGCAAGGGCTCGGTTCAGACCATTCTGCCGATGCGGGATGGCGCTGCACTGAAGCTGACCACGGCACGCTACTACACCCCATCGGGCCGCTCGATTCAGGCGGAGGGCATTGTCCCCGATATCGAGCTGAGCAATATCAAGATCGAGAAGGTTGAGAAGAGCGAGAAGAAAAACAGTCACCGCGTCTCCGAGCGAGATCTCTCTGGCCATCTCAGCAATGGGGATGAGAAAAAGGGAGAGGGTACGGACGGGAGAGAGAGCCAGCAGGAGGGAGAGGCGGCAGAGGATGCAGAGGCCGGGAAGAGTCTGGCCGAGGATGATTTCGCCCTGTTTGAGGCGCTGAACATGCTCAAGGGGCTCCACCTGCTGCACGCTGTACGATAAGGGAAGAGGGTGTCATGAGCAGAGAAGTTTCCGTACTGGTTCCGCTGGCAGAGGGGTTTGAGGAGCTTGAGGCCATTACCATCATTGATCTCCTGCGCCGTGCAGAGATCAGGGTTGTGGTTGCCGGTCTGAGTAAGGGGCCGATCCGCGCAAGTCGCAATACAGTACACCTGGCAGACATGAGTCTGGATGAGGCGCTGCAGCAGGAGTTTGACATGGTTGTGCTGCCGGGAGGGCTTCCGGGGGCGGACATCCTCAATGCCGATCCAAGGATTCACAAGCTGATTCAGCGGATGGCGGCAGATGGCAAATTTACAGCGGCAATCTGTGCGGCACCAAAGGTACTTGCAGATGCCGGTATTCTTGCCGGGAGAGAGGCGACCAGCTATCCGGGCTTTCTGGAGGGGAGTGCTGCCACCATCATTGAGGATGCCGATGTGGTAACCGACGGCAAGATCATCACCTCAAGGGGGCCTGGAACAGCAATGGATTTTGCACTGGAACTGATTGAGGCACTGTTGGGGCGTGAGGCCCGACAGGGTGTAGAGGCACCGCTGGTGCGTGCGTAGCTAGAAGGCAGATATTTTCGTGAAACAGCAACTTCAGCAGCTTGTCGAGGCTGCACTTGAGCGGCTTCGTGAGGAGGGGGCGCTGCAACTTGAGACCATCCCGGCCATTCTGATTGAGCGGACAAGGGACCAGCGCCATGGTGATTTCGCAACCAATGTGGCGATGGTGCTCTCCAGGCAGGTGGGCAAAAACCCGCGCGAGCTTGCATCGCTGCTGGTTGGTGCACTGCCCTCCTCCGGTCAGGTGGTAAAAACCGAGATTGCAGGCCCCGGATTCATCAACTTCTTCATGTCCGATGCGGCCTATGCCCATGTGGTCTCCGATGTTCTGGCAGAGGGCGAGCGGTTTGGCCACAGCCAGGTGGGGGGTGGTGAGCGGGTATTGATGGAGTATGTCTCTGCAAACCCTACCGGCCCGTTGCATGTGGGCCATGGCCGCGGGGCGGCCTATGGGGCGGCAACAGCCAATCTGCTGCGTGCCGCAGGGTATGAGGTTCATCGCGAGTACTATGTCAATGATGCCGGACGCCAGATGGATATTCTGACGGCCAGCGTCTGGATGCGCTATCTCGACCTCTGTGGTGAGGAGGTGACCTTTCCCAGCAATGGCTACCAGGGGGACTATATCTGGGATATAGCGGCGGCGCTCCACCGCGAGCAGGAGGAGCTCTACCGTCACCCGACTGATACCGTTATGGAGGGGGTTCCCGCCGATGCGCCGGACGGAGACAAGGAGGCCCATATTGATGGTCTGATCGGACAGGCCCGCTCTCTACTGGGAGAGGAGCAGTATCGACAGGTCCATGACAGGGCGCTGGAGGTCATTCTGGGAGATATTCGGGATGATCTCGCAGAGTTTGGCGTGGAGTATGACGAGTGGTTCTCTGAACGCTCCTTGATGGATGACACCACCGTCGATCAGGCGATCGAAAAGCTGCAGCAGAGTGGTGACATCTACCAGCAGGAGGGGGCACTCTGGTTCCGCTCTACCGCCTACGGGGACGAGAAGGATCGTGTCGTGGTGCGCGACAACGGGCTCAAAACCTATTTTGCATCAGATATTGCCTACCACCTGAACAAGCTGGGGCGTGGTCATGAGCGGATGATCGATATCTGGGGGGCTGACCACCACGGTTATGTGCCCCGGGTGCGTGCCGCCCTGACTGCGATGGGGCAGCAGTCAGACCAGCTGGAGGTGCTGCTTGTGCAGTTTGCCTCTCTCTATCGGGGCGGGGAGAAGGTGCAGATGTCCACACGCAGTGGCTCTTTTGTCACGCTCAGGGAGCTGCGGCACGAGGTGGGAAATGATGCGGCACGCTTTTTCTACGTATTGAGAAAGAGTGAGCAGCACATGGATTTTGACCTCGACCTTGCGCGCTCGCAATCCTCCGAGAACCCGGTCTACTACATTCAATATGCACATGCCAGAATTCACAGCGTGATGCGCCAGCTGAACGAGAAGGGGATGGCATGGGAGAGAGAGGAGGGGGAGGCCAACCTCCACCGCCTGGTTGAGGCGCATGAGAAGTCCCTGATGGTGGCGATCTCTCGCTATCCGGAGATACTGGAGAGTGCAGCGCTGCAGCGTGAGCCACACCAGTTGGCCCACTACCTGCGTGATCTTGCGCATGAGCTCCACACCTACTACAACGCGCACCACTTTATCGTTGATGACCAGCAGCTGAGAAATGGCCGAATTACACTGATCTCCGCTGCGCGCCAGATCATCTCCAATGGCCTGAGACTGCTGGGCGTCTCTGCACCGGAAGAGATGTAGCCACATGGCCAGTCGCGGAAATGTCTCAGGCTTCGCGATGATATGGCTGGCGGTGGCTGCTGTCGGACTGTTTTCAGCCTACCTCTACTGGCTGAAGGGCCCTGCCGAGCGGGGTACAGAGCGCCCCTCCGGGACGCATGTCGACGGCGGGGTTGCAGGAAAAGAGGTGGCTGATCCCGATGCGCACCAGTTTGACTTTGATTTTTTCTCCCTGCTTCCGGAGCAGGAGTACCAGGGCGCAGGGGAGAAGGGTGGTGTGGAATCCACAACAAGGGAGAGGGAGCAGCGCCCCAACGCGGCCCCTCCAGCCCCCAGTGGAGACTATCTGATCCAGCTTGGTGCGTTCAGCCGCCTGGAAAATGCCGATCGCCACAAGGCGAAGCTACTCCTGATGGGGGTTGAGAATGTGCAGATCGAGACGGTCAAGACCGCAAAGGGGGTGCACTACAGGGTCAATGTCGGACCGTTCCAGAGCTACTCCAGTGCTGACCATGAGCAGGAGCGGCTCAGGCGCGAGGGGTACACCTCTATTCTCAAGAAATCGATGGCAAAATCCCGCGGAAGAGGGCCGTAAACCAGTAACCGACTGATTTCATTGTGGCGAGTGTCTGATTCTCTCTATTCTGAGACGCTCTCTTGTGTCAAAAAAGCGCCTCGATGAGACAGAAATGGCGGCCATGACACCCAGTCCCGTGCCGCCTGCAATGAGAAAAAGGATGAGAATCTGGTATTTTACCGCCTCAATGGGGGGGGTTCCGGAGAGGATCTGTCCGGTCATCATTCCGGGAAGGCTGATGACCCCGGCAGCGGCCATCGCATTCAGAATGGGGATCATTCCGGTACGGATCGCCTCGTCCCGCAGCCTGCGAATGGCCTGATCGGCACCGCTCCCCATCGCCAGTTGTGCCTCCAGTACCCTGCGTTGCTGCCATACACTGCTGGTCAGTCGATCCATCCCCAGCGAGATGCCATTCATGGTATTTCCCAGCAGCATCCCCAGCAGTGGAATGGCATACTGTGGGTGGTACCAGGGGTCATGCTCAATAATGATCAGCAGTGCAAACAGTGCGGTCACCATTGAGGAGAGGAACATTGCAACGGTTCCGGTCATAAAACCCCAGCCACCGGAGAGTCTCCGCTCCTGTCTGGCATGAATCTCCCTGCCGGCGAGCAGCACCATAATCAGTGACATCAGGGTGACCCAGAGCAGGTTGCTGTGGTCAAACAGCGTCTGCAGAACCGCTCCAACGAACAGCAGCTGAAGAACGGAACGCAGCGAGGCGATGACAATTTTCTTCTCCAGATTGATCCCTCTTCTCAGTGAGAAAAAGGCAACCAGCAGAATCAGAAGAGCCGCCAGAAGCAGATCCAGGGTGGTGAGCTGGACAAGTGCATCGGGTGTCTCAGCGCTCACTGCCCACTCTCCACGACTCTCCCGCCCACCATCTGGAGCTGCCTGCTGCAGACACGCTGCAGCTGCTCCATGTCGTGGCTGACCCAGATCAGAACCGCCCCCTGCTGTTGCTGGTACCTCTGTAACATCTGTTCACACAGCAGGGTGTTTTTCTGATCGAGGCTGGAGGTCGGTTCATCCAGCAGCAGAACCGAGGGTCTCAGTATCAGATGGCGCACAATGGCCAGGCGCTGCTTCTCTCCGCTGGAGAGGCGGTCAACGGACCAGTTCACTGCATCCCCCTCAAATCCGCACTGCTCCAGCCAGGGAGCGAGCGGGAGCGCAGCCTCATCCGCGCCGCCTTCGCCACAACGCTCCCCCGCTGCAACAAAGTGGTCGCCAACCCGCTCCCCCCACCACTGACTCTCTGTTGCAAAGTAGGCGACACGCCGCCTCCAGAGGGGCGGATATATTTCATTTTGTGACATCTCAGAGAGTGTAATCTCTCCCTTATGGGGGTCGAGATCCGCAACGGCGCGCAACAGAAGTGTCTTTCCGCTACCGGATGGGCCATGCAGCCCTATGCAGTGACCCGCCTCCACGGTCAGGTCAATGGGACCCACATGGTGGGTCACCACCTGTCTCAGCACAAGCCTTGGCATGGGTATCATTGTAAACCGATCCCGCGACGATGGTTTGAAATATCATTTCTGGGGAGGACCGAGTGACACTGTCTGCCGTAAACAGCCGTGCACTCTCCGGTATCGAGGCGCCGGAGGTGGTCGTTGAGGTGCTGTTGAGCAACGGACTGCCCGGGATCTCCATTATCGGCCTGCCAGAGGCGGCGCTGCGTGAGGCGAAGGATCGGGTGCGGGGTGCACTCGTCAGCTCGGGATTCAGGATTCCTCAGCGTCGAGTGACGGTCAACCTTGCGCCTGCGGATCTTCCAAAGTCCGGCGCGCGCCTCGACCTTCCCATTGCGTTGGGGATACTGGCCGCCTCCGGACAGCTTGCGGCAGAGAGACTTGATGAGTTCGAGTTTATAGGCGAGCTGGCGCTTGATGGCTCCATCCGCAAGGTCAGGGGGGTGTTGCCGTCGGCGCTCGGGGCACGAGATGCGGGGCGAAGCCTGGTGCTGCCCGCAGAGAATGGCGAGGAGGCCGCCCACCTCTCCGGGCTCAATGTCTACCATGCAGAGGGGCTGCGGGAGGTGGTCGCCTTTCTCTCTGGCGAGGCACCCCTGCCCGATGCCCCACCGATAGAGACGACAGCGAGGGAGCAGCGCCCCCTCCCCAACCTCTCACAGGTGCGTGGCCAGCATCTGGCCAAAAGGGCGCTGGAGATCGCCGCTGCAGGTGGACACAATCTGTTGATGGTGGGGCCACCGGGCACAGGGAAGACACTGCTGGCCTCGACCATGCCGGGAATATTGCCCAGGATGAGCGAGCAGGAGTCCCTCGAGTCTGCGGCCATCTACTCCATCAGCAGCCCCCGCTTCGAGTCGTCGCAATGGGGCATTCGCCCCTTTCGTGCCCCCCACCATACCGCCTCTGCGATTGCCCTGGTGGGTGGTGGCTCCAACCCCCGCCCGGGGGAGGTCTCACTCTCTCACCATGGGGTACTCTTCCTGGATGAGCTTCCGGAGTTCAGCCGCCATGTGCTGGAGGTGCTGCGTGAACCGATGGAGTCGGGGAGGATTACCATCTCCCGTGCCACGGCCCAGGTGGAGTTTCCCGCCCGGTTCCAGCTGGTCACGGCAATGAATCCATGCCCCTGTGGCTATCTGGGAGAGAGCTCCGGCAGATGTCACTGCACCCCTGACCAGATTCAGCGCTACAGGGGAAGGGTATCGGGACCACTGCTGGACCGGATCGACCTGCAGATAGAGGTTGTACGCCCCTCCTCCAGGATCCTGACCGAGCCCGGCGAGGATGGGGTTGAGGATAGTGAGCAGGTCCGGCTACGGGTCGAACAGGCGCGCAACAGGCAGCTTGCGCGTCAGCAGGTTCCAAACAGCCAGCTTCAGGGGGAGGAGCTGGAGCAGGCATGTCTGCTTGGAGCGCCGGAGCGGGACTTTCTGGTGGATGCGATTGAGGCACTGGGCCTCTCTGCACGGGCCTATCACCGCATACTGCGGGTTGCACGTACAATTGCTGACCTTGCGGAGAGCAGGCAGGTCACGATGGACCCTCTTGCCGAGGCGCTCTCCTACAGAAGGCTGGATCGTGCGCGTGGAGCAAAGGGGTAAAGGGAGGGGATGGGTCGGGTTGCGTGGCCCCAATAATACCCTATACTAAACTCCACTATCACGAGTTATTCGGCTGGTGCTGTTCTTCCATTGTTATGGGGAGCGGGGGAGCGTCATCCGCCTGGAGCAAGCATGAATAGAGTGGCCCGCATCTTTGGCCTGGCTGTTGAGGTGGCAAACTACAGGGTGGTTGTCCGCTCCACCGTTCTGCTGTTTCTCCTCTCCGTTGTTTTCGGCCATTGGGTTGTCACATCCATTGTGAAACATGAGGGTATGGAGCTGAGTGAGGCACTTAACCATACCGTTGAGGTTGCCACCCTCAACCTGCTCCAGTGGAATCATCACCAGCAGCATATTGCGAAAATGTGGGGGGATGATCCACGACTGTTTGCCCTGGTTGAGGGCCACATTGCGGCCCACCACCGCTCAGGGGGTGATACGCACCACCAGCCCATTATTGACCTGCTTCACTCCACCGTTGTTGAGGAGGGGTACCATGGCTTTATGGTCGTCACCCCGGATATGCAGCGTATTGTGAGCCACGCGGTGCACAATGGGCATGGCCCACTGCCAGAGAATATGGTGCCCTATCTCAAGCGTGCGCTCTCCGGAGAGCGATACATTACACCCCCGATCTACCCGGATTTCGGTGATGGATTCTGGCCGGGAGATCTGCCGCACGACCGCCCGGCCCAGTTTGCCCTCTCCCCTGTCATGGATCATCAGGGGAGGGCAGTTGCCGTCCTGGTCTTCCATATCTCCCCCTATCGGGGGTGGACGGAGATACTCTCGATGGCGAGGTACAACCAATCAGCCGAGACCTATCTGGTGGACCGGAACGGGATCCTGGTCAGCGACAGCCGTTTTCTGGATCAAATGAAAGTGCTGGGGCTGGCTGCGCCCGAGAGAGGCAGCCTGATTGGAGTCAGGATAGAGCTCCCACCGTCAGCGGATAGCGGCGAGAGCGTACCGTTCACCCATGCAGCGTCTCAGGTCACCAGGGGGGAGGATGGCGACCATGTCACCTCCCCCTATCGAGACTACAGGGGGGTTGGGGTGGTTGGGGCGTGGCGCTGGATCGATGAGCTGGAGGTCGGGATCATCTCCGAGATCGATCATGAGGAGGGTTATCGGGGGATTATCGGGATAGAGAGAATCTTCTGGATCGTGGTGGCAGCCCTGACCCTTGTCGGGACAGTGGTTATGGGTTATTTCTTTCTCAACAGCAGAGCCCTTGAGGAGAGAGAGGGGCGTGAGCGGCTGGCTCGGGAAACGGCCGAGCAGGAGAAGGTGGCTGTCCACAACAGGGCGACACATGACCCACTGACCGGGGTTCCCAATCAAGTTCTGCTGGAGGAGGTGGGCGGGCAGCTGCTCAAGCGTGCATCCAGAAACGGCTACCGTCTCTGTCTGCTGTTTCTGGATCTGGATGGCTTCAAACAGGTCAATGATCTCCATGGACATCAGACTGGGGACCGGCTGCTCTGCATGGTTGCCGAGAGGCTGCAGAAGGGTATCCGTGAATCGGATCTGCTCTCCCGCTGGGGTGGCGATGAGTTTGTGGTTCTACTGGATGATTGCGGGAGCAATGAGGGGGTCTCGAAAGTGGCCAACAAGCTTGTCGCTGCGGTCTCTGCCCCATACCGGATCAACTATCTCTTGCTCCATGTTGGCCTCACCATTGGTATCAGCTGCTATCCGGAGGATGGCTATCAATTGGGTGGCCTGATACGCCGTTCCAATATTGCGATGTACCATGCCAAGGAGAGATGCCGCGGCAGTCACCTCTTCTTCCACAGCGGACTTGCCGAAGAGTCCGGCAGCCTGCCCGAGGAGCCGGAGATGGTTCGTCGTATCCAGCAGGCGATAGATAATGACACACTAACCCTCTACTGGCAGAAGATCACCTCCCTTCCGGCAGACTCTCCCAGCCCATGGACCGCTGCCGAGGTGCTGGTGCGACTGCCCGGGGACGAGGGGGTGCGCTCTCTCGATAATTTCATGCAGATCGCTGAACGGTACGGCCTGATTTCCGCTCTCGACCGGTGGGTCTTCAATAATACACTGCGCTGGATAAGTAGCCATCGCAGGCAGATTGAGGGGATGGAGTTCATCTCCATCAATATCTCGGCAGAGACCCTCTCCAGCAGGGAGTTCCTTGCGGATGCCATCGACTGGATCGAGCAATTCGGGATAGAACCGGAGAGGCTCTGTTTTGAGATTACCGAGAGGACCCTTCTGTCCAATCTCATCCAGGCAACCCAGGCAATCAACATGCTCCAAGGCGTGGGGTGTCGCTTTGCGCTGGATGACTTTGGAACGGGCATCTCTTCGTTCACCTACCTGAAACAGTTGTCACTGGACTTCGTGAAGATTGATGGATCATTTGTTGAGGGTGTGGTCCATGCCGAGGAGGACCGGATTATCGTGCAGACCATCAATGAGATTGCTCACCAGCTGGATATCAAGACGATTGCGGAGCATGTCTCATCGGAAGAGATCCTGCAGCGGATCGCTCAGATGGGGGTGGATTATGGGCAGGGGTACCTGTTCGCAAGACCCTGCCCCATTGGTGAGGAGTCGGGTTACAGCTCCTCCCCATCCAGCTGAACCAGAATCTCCGGCAGCCGTTTCTGGTGCTGGCGTTTGGACATGCCCAGTGCGTTGAACCACTTGGCGATCTCCGCAAACCCCTCTTCCCGGGCAATCGAGGCCATCTCGGGATACATCTCCTCCTGTTCACTCTTCTCGCCATGGACCGAGGCGGCCAGGTTCAGCAGGGTTGTCCCCAGAGGCTTCCCGGTGTTGGGGTCACCGATCTCCATCAGGTACCTCAGGTGGCCGCTGGCGTGGCCATACTCTCCCTCGGCAAGGGAGGGAACAGGGTGGCCACCTCGGTCAGCCCCTCGATATCCGCTATGGATGCAAAGAAGAGGTAGCAGATATGGGTGGCCGACTCCCCGCTAAACGCCTTGATAAGGTTCTGCTCGGTTCTTGAGCCCTCCAGTTTTGTCACCACTCCTCCAGTTGTTGTTTGATACCCCACCTGGGACGTGCCCCGCTCACGCCCAGCATAGGAGATCCTCTCAATAACACCAGAGGATGGGCAGCAAACCAATAACCCATACCA
>CAYFMF010000033.1:0-17594 GCA_964344135.1 uncultured Piscirickettsiaceae bacterium | reverse complement strand
TATCTCTTTCCTGTCTGCAACACGGCCATAAACGCCTCTTGTGGAATATCCACCTTGCCAACCCGCTTCATCCGCTTCTTGCCCTCTTTCTGCTTCTCCAGCAGCTTCTTCTTTCTGGTGATGTCCCCACCATAGCATTTTGCGGTCACATTCTTGCGCAGCGCCTTTACCGTCGTTCTGGAGATGATCTTGGCCCCGATGGTGGCCTGAATCGCCACATCAAACATCTGCCGCGGAATGATCTCCCTCATCCTCTCTGCCAGATTGCGCCCTCTGGGGATGGAGTCATCCCGATGGACAATCATCGACAGTGCATCCATTTTATCGCCATTGATCAGCAGGTCCACCTTGACCAGATCTGCCGGCTGAAAGGCCTTGAAGTAGTAGTCCATGGAGGCAAAACCACGGCTCACCGACTTGAGGCGGTCGAAGAAGTCGACCAGCACCTCGGAGAGTGGCAATTCATAGTTCAGCGAGACCTGACGTCCCATGTACTGCATGTCCTTCTGCACCCCGCGCTTCTCGATGCAGAGGCCGATGACCGCCCCCACGTAGTCCTGTGGCACCAGAATATTGGCCACAATCATCGGTTCGCGGATCTCGTTGATCTTGTTGACCGGAGGAAGGTCGGCCGGGTTGTCGATATGGATCACCTCACCGTCACTCTTCTCAATCTCGTAGACTACCGTTGGTGCCGTGGTGACCAGATTGAGTCCATACTCCCGCTCCAGCCGCTCCTGGATGATCTCCATATGGAGCATCCCGAGGAATCCGATACGGAAACCAAAGCCGAGCGCGGGGGAGACCTCCGGCTCATACTCGAGTGCTGCATCATTGAGACGGAGCTTGGCCAGCGCATCACGAAAGTCCTCATAGTCATCGGTATCGACGGTATACATGCCGGCAAAGACCTGGGGCTTGATCTCCTGAAAGCCGGGCAGTGACTCCTCAACCGGTCTCTCTGCCGAGGTGAGGGTATCACCCACCGGGGCACCATCAATCTGCTTGATACCGGCAATCACGTAACCGACCTCACCCGCCACCAGCTCATCCTGCGGAGAGCGCTTGGGGGTAAAGATTCCGACCTGGTCCACCTGGTGGCTGTTTCCGGTCGACATCACCTTCATCTTCATGCGACTGCGGATCCGGCCATTGACCACTCGCACCAGCGAGACCACACCCAGGTAGTTGTCAAACCAGGAGTCGATGATCAGTGCCTGCAGCGGCCCATCCGGATCACCCTCGGGTGACGGAATCTGCTCGACAATCTCCTCCAGCAGCTCATCGACACCGAGCCCGGTCTTGGCGCTGACCCGCTTGGCATCCTCGGCATCGATACCGATGATCTCCTCAATCTCCTCAATCACCCGCTCCGGCTCCGCCGAGGGGAGATCAATCTTGTTGAGTACCGGAAGCACCTCGAGCCCGAGCTCGATTGCGGTGTAGCAGTTGGCGACCGTCTGCGCCTCCACCCCCTGGGCCGCATCGACCACCAGCAGCGCACCCTCACAGGCGGCCAGTGAGCGGGAGACCTCGTAGGTGAAGTCCACATGGCCCGGGGTGTCGATAAAGTTCAAAAGATACTTCTTGCCATCCCGGGCGGCGTACTCCAGCGAGACGCTCTGCGCCTTGATGGTGATCCCGCGCTCGCGCTCGATATCCATCGAGTCGAGCACCTGCTCCGACATCTCACGATCGGTGAGCCCCCCGCAGACCTGGATAAATCGGTCCGCAATGGTCGATTTGCCGTGGTCAATATGGGCAATAATGGAGAAATTTCTGATCTGCGAGAGGTCGTACACTACCTGCACCCGAATAGTAAAAAAAAGACCCCGTTCGGGGTCGATTTCCGGTTATTGCCCCAGATGTGCTCTGAGGCGTTTTTCATCCAGGAAATAATGACAGATTTCTTCCGATTGCTCCAGCAGAACCGGCACTTTTGTGCCGTATTGTGACTCCAGCTCCGGTCGGTTGTTGATCACAATCGGCTCCAGCTCAAACTGCTCCCGCAACGGATGGTGGTCCAGCAGATCTGCCATCTCGTCACAGAGGTGGCAGCCCTGCCGGACCATCAGCTGAAAGCGGTGTTTTGGAGAGCGGCTAATTGGGTAGCCTCAGGGCGAGAAAGATTGGACCACTCTCTCGCACAACATAGACCGGTACCCCCCTCCCCTTGGGGAGTCGATCCAGCAGCTGGAGCAGGTGGTCCACCCCCTCAACCACCACATAGTTGACCCGGCTGATCACATCGCCGGCCTTCAGTCCGGAGTGGTCAGCAACACTGCCCTGCTCCACCTGCTTCACCAGAACACCACCGGACTGTATCGAGCGATCGTTGCGAATCTCCTTCGGGATCTCTCTCAGGGTCATTCCGAGACGCTCGATTGTCGCCTGCTCGGCCTGTGCCTTCTCAGGCTGTTGTGGCTCAACCGCTGCCAGCTCATCCTCGGAAGGGAGTTCGCCCACGGTAACCTGAACCATCAACTCACGCCCCTCGCGCATCACCTTGACCGGTACCGGGTGGCCAACCGGGGTTCTGCCAACAATGGGGGGGAGGTGGGAGTTGCTCTCCACAAAGTGGCCGTTGAACTCGATAATCACATCCCCAACCTGAAGATCGGAGTTGGAGGCGGGGCTCTCCTCCAGAACCTGTGCAATCAGTGCACCAACGGGACGATCCATGCCAAAGGATTCGGCCAGATCACTGGTGACGGGCTGAATCAATACCCCAAGCCAGCCGCGTGAGACATGCCCCCCGTTCTTGACCTGCCGAACCACATCCATCGCCACCTCAATGGGAACCGCAAAGGAGAGCCCCATGTAGCCGCCGGACTTGCTGAAGATGATGGAGTTGACTCCAACCACCTCCCCCTCCATGTTGAAGAGCGGCCCACCGGAGTTTCCGGGGTTGATTGCAACATCGGTCTGGATAAAGGGGACGTAGTTGAATCGGTTGTCGCCATCGGAGATGTTGCGCGCCTTGGCGCTGACGATACCGGCGGTTGCCGACATCTCGAATCCAAACGGGGAACCGATCGCCATCACCCACTCGCCGATCTCCAGATCCTTGCTGGTGCCGGTCCTGACCACAGGCAGCTCGTCGGCATCGATCTTGATCAGCGCAATATCCGATCTTGCATCAGAACCCACTACCCTGGCCCTGAACTCCCTGCGGTCGTGGAGACGAACCATGATCTCGTCTGCATCCTCAACCACATGGTGGTTGGTCAGAATATATCCATCCTCGGTCAGAATGCTTCCAGACCCCTGGGCCTGCGACTCAAACTCACGCGGTTCTGGATGGGGCATTCCCGGGCCCATTCCACGGTCCTCGAAGAAGCGCTTGAAGAACTCCGGCAGCTCATCATAGGGAAGATCATCAGGCCCCTGCTGAAAGGGGTTCATCTTCTGGATCTGGGGGATGGAGCGCTTCTGGGTCACACTGATACTGACCACCGCCGGCATCTGCTCCCTCACCAACTGGGTAAAGTCGGGTAGCCCCTCAACTGCCGCGGAGACCATTGTCGCCGGGAGCAGCCAGATGGCACCAACCACTGCTGCAATCACACGCTTCTCAATTCGTTTCACCACTCCACTCATTTTTATGTTTTCCTTTAAGTAAAAACTTTAACTAACTGTAATATAGTTACTGTCTGAATCAATATCGACAATCTCTGGAACCATCTCCGGACTCTCCAACCACCCCCTGCGCCTGACCCAGAGCACTGCACCATAGGCTCCGGCGACCCCTGACAGAATCGAGATCCACTCCAGCTGAAGTGAGAAGAGGGTCGATGCAATCCACTCTCCTGCTACCGCTGAGAGAAAAAGGGCCAGCAACGGAACCAGATAGAGCAGTGCCGCCCCCCGCATCAATCCACTCTCCGGAACCGCGATGGTGACCCGTGCTCCAACCCTGGCGTGCAGTGGATTGGTTGCACGCACCCTGAAGGGGCGATTTCCCAGCACCTTTGAAAAGGTGGCTGTTCCACATCCGGATGAGGAGTCACAGCCGCCACAGGAGGATTGACGTGTTGTCTCCACCCAGGCATCACCTCCCTCCAGCGCAACGACTGTGGCCTTCTCCTTAACCACGCTCTGCCTCCACCGAGGTTGCGACCTGCCTGATCACCTCCATTGGCAACTCACCCAACACCGTAATCCTGTGTCCCAGCATGGAGTGGCTGTAGATATTCAACTCCCGCCCCCGGCGCTCCATCTGCTTTTCTGTAACCCCCTGATGGGCAGACTTCTCGACAAAGATTGAAAAGACATCCGCACCATTGCTGAGCACAAGGTGGTCAACAGCACCACCAAATGCGGGGATCTCATGCTGAAGTGTGTCCACCCTGCTGTATCCATCCGGGAGCCATCCCGCCCTCCAGCCGATAATGTGCCTCACCACCCCTCGGCTCTCATCTCGTGGATGCTGCGCAGTGGAGACCAGGGATGCGACATTTTGCCCCCTCCCCCGATTCTCATCATGACGCACCAGATAGGAGCGTACGCGAGCGGCCTGTTCTGATGAAGTGACCAGCCGCTCAACCCACGCCCCATCGACCTCAACCCATTCGGTTTCAACCCCTGCAACCACCCTGGGCGCACTCTCCGCCACCTGAGCAGGCTGGGGTTCGACAATGTTCGTCTGCTCAACAACAAGAAATGCCACCACAGCCAGTGATGCAGCCAGTGCATAGGGGACCCACCCGGAACCTCTCACCCCACCACCCTGTTTCCGGCCCTCCTTTCTCTGCGGGGCCAGCAGGGGTGGCTCCCCCTCCAGCCTGGCCGAGAGACGATCCGCAAACCGCGTACCGGCAGCGCCATGAGTGGCTGGATCCAGCCCGCCACCCTTCTCAAAGAGCAGCTGACGTGCTGCATGGTGGCTGGCCCACTGCTGCCTGAGCTCGGGATGGCTCTCAATCGCGGCCAGCAAACGGTCAAGCTCCTCCCCGGAGAGCTCACCATCCATCAGCGCAGAGAGCTGTTCTACCATTCTGTTCTGTTGATCCATCACCCCGCTCCCAACGCCTCTAGCTGCCGGGAAATCGCCTCACGGGCACGAAAAATTCTTGAGCGAACGGTCCCGATCGGGCACCCCATAATGTCCGCAATCTCCTCGTAACTCATCCCTTCCAGCTCTCGCAATGTTATCGCCATTTTCAAATCTTCCGACAGGGTCTCCAGGGCATGAGAGAGTGTCCGCTCTACCTCGTCCCGCAACAGTTCATTTTCCGGTGTTGCCTGCTCTGTCAGACCCTCCTCCTGAAAAAAAAGTTCCGCATCCTCAGCATCCAGATCACTGGCCGGTGGGCGTCGCCCCCTGGCCACCAGATGGTTCTTGGCCGTGTTGACCGCAATCCGGTAGAGCCAGGTATAGAAGGCACTCTCGCCACGAAAGTTGGGCAGCGCACGGTAGGCACGGATAAAGGCCTCCTGGGCCACATCCTCGGCCTCGGCATGGTCCTTGACGAAACGCCCCACCAGGGTGACCACTTTCTGCTGATATTTCAGCACCAGCAGGTCAAAGGCTCGCTTCTCCCCCTGCTGCACCCGCTCTACCAGCAGTTGATCAACAGCTCGCTGTTCCAATTGAAATCCTTCTCTCCTTCAGTAGCGGTGACAGTAGCATAAAGAGCACAACAACACAGTGGATGAAATAGACTCGGGCATTGTAAAATGGTTCCGCATATTTACTCCCCACCAACCAATGGCACTCTATCAACACGATGTCCTGATTATCGGCAGCGGTGCAGCAGGCCTTACACTGGCCCTGCAGCTTGCTCCCGAACTCAAGGTTGCACTGCTCTCCAAGTCCCGGCTGGATGAGGGGAGCACCCTCTATGCACAGGGTGGTATCGCTGCTGTTCTCGACAAGGATGACTCCATTGAGTCCCATGTGAGTGACACCCTGCATGCCGGTGCCGGGCTCTGCGATGAGGAGGTTGTCCGCTTCGCGGTCGAGAGCGCCCACACCTCCATCGAGAATCTGATCAGCAGCGGGGTTGAATTCACACACACTGAACCCTCAGACCCCAACTCCCCCTTCCACCTGACACGCGAGGGGGGTCACAGCAGACGTCGTGTACTCCATGCCGCAGACAGTACCGGCAGGGAGATTGAGACCACACTCAGCCAGCAGGTCAGAGAGCGGGAGAATATCGAGCTCTTCGAGAACCATATCGCCATCGACCTGATCACCAGCTCCAAACTGGCAGAGGGAGAAAACCGGGAGGGTGATCGGGTGGTCGGGGCCTACATTCTCGACAGAGAGAGTGACCAGGTTCACACCTTCCAGTCACCCCGTGTGGTGTTGGCCACCGGGGGAGGAAGCAAGGTCTACCTCTATACCAGCAACCCCGATATCTCCACTGGTGACGGGATCGCCATGGCGTGGCGTGCCGGCTGCCGGGTCGCCAACATGGAGTTCAACCAGTTCCACCCCACCTGTCTCTACCACACGCAGGCCAAATCCTTCCTGATTACCGAGGCGGTCCGTGGTGAGGGAGGAAAACTGCTTCTACCCTCGATGGAGCCCTTTATGGGGCGCTTTGACCCCAGAGAGGAGCTGGCCCCCAGGGATATTGTTGCGCGGGCCATAGACCATGAGATGAAACGGCTCGGAGTGGAGCACCTCTACCTCGACATCAGCTTCAGGGATCCGGAATTTATCCGCACCCACTTCCCGATGGTTCAGAGCCGACTGCTGGAGTTTGGGATCGACATGACCCGTGAGCCCATTCCGGTTGTGCCCGCTGCACACTACACCTGTGGCGGCGTAATGACCGGCATGGATGGAAAAACCGACCTGCCTGGCCTCTATGCCGTTGGAGAGGTTGCCCATACCGGACTGCATGGTGCCAACCGGATGGCAAGCAACTCTCTGCTCGAGTGTCTGGTATTTGCAACTGCGGCAGCCAATGCAATCAACCAGAGCAGTGGGGAGAAGAGGGTGAAGGGGACGATCCCGCCCTGGGATGAGAGCCGGGTCACCGACTCCGATGAGGAGGTGGTGGTCTCACACAACTGGGATGAGTTGCGCCGCTTCATGTGGGACTACGTCGGAATTGTGCGAACAACCAAACGGCTGGAGCGGGCAGAGCGCCGTATTGAACTGCTCCAGCTTGAGATTGCCGAGTACTACAGCAACTTCCGGATCTCCAACAATCTGCTGGAGCTGCGTAACCTGGCGCAGGTTGCCGAACTGATCATCCACTCCGCTCTACAGCGCAAGGAGAGCCGTGGGCTGCACTACACCCTCGACCATCCAGGGCTGCTGGAGAGGGCCGAAAACACGATCCTGAATCCTCGCAGATGATCTATCAATACGTTCGGGCCATTTGCAGAACTCTAACCGGTGGGAGCAGTATCCATGATGGTGCCGGGTTGACGCAGCTGCCGGACAATTGCCCGCACCCCCTCCTCCACCGCTGAACCATCGGTCACCAGCCACTGCTGCAGCTGCTGGTCAGAGTGCTCCAGCAGCAACAGGAACTGCTGCTGCAGGACGGCTGGTGCCTGCCGAAAATGGTTCTCTGCATAGCCCCTCAATATCAGATCGAGCTCCAGCATCCCGCGCCGACAGCGCCAGAGAAGTTGAGAATGGGTGATCGCGATACCACTCACAGGGAACGCTTCAGCATCGCCTCTCGCAGCTTGCCGATGGCATCTGCGGGATTGAGCCCCTTGGGACAGCTGTTGGTACAGTTCATGATGGTGCGACAACGAAAGAGTGCAAATGGCCCCTGCAGCGCCTTGAGCCGCTCCGTGGTCTCCTGATCCCGACTGTCGGCAACAAAGCGCAGCGCCTGAAGCAGCGCTGCGGGACCGAGGAAGCGGTCCGGATTCCACCAGAAGGAGGGGCAGGCGGTCGAGCAGCAGCCACAGAGGATGCACTCATAGAGCCCATCCAGCCTCTCACGCTGCTCTGGCGACTGCCGGTACTCCTCCTCCGGCTCCTGACCATGAACTGTCAGCCACGGTTTTACCGCCCGGTACTGGCGGAAGAAGGGATCCATGTCGACAATCAGATCCCGGATAACCGGCTGCCCGGGCAGCGGCCGGATCACAATGGGCTCTCTCAGTTCGCTGAGTGGCGTGATACAGGCGAGACGGTTGCGGCCATTGATGTTCATCCCGTCCGAACCACAGACCCCCTCACCGCAGGACTTTCGGAAGGCGAGGGTCTCGTCGATCTCCTTGAGCCTCTTCAGTGCCTCCAGCACCATCATCTCACCGCTGATCTCACTGTCCGGAAGCTCATACGCCTCCATTCCTGGCTCAGAATCATTTTCCGGATCAAAGCGGTAGATTGAGAACTTCATCCAGAATCTCTGTTATTTGGGTGGCTGCGGGCGGTGCAATCCGTGACTGTCGACAGCAGGGATGCTGCCGTCAAGCGTACAGGGATGTATTTACCGCGTGTCACGGATTGTACTGCCGGTAACCAGCCAATAGACGTTGCCTCTATAAAGCGTTGCATAAGTAATGACAGCTCCTGCCTGCAACACGCTCTAGTACATCCATGTATCGCTCGACTGCGGCCTTCCATGGCCGCAGACGGCTGCAGCTCAGGACTGCCAAAACTTATGCGACTATTGATAGGTAGCTCCTTTTCACCTCAGTAGACCCTCGCCCTGGGTGGGACGGCCGGCTCTGTCTCCGGACTCATGTTGACCGGCTTGTAGTGAAGCCGCTCACCCTGCAGGGTGAAGAGCGAGTGGCGCAGCCAGTTCTCATCATCCCGCTGCGGGTAGTCGGTTCTGGAGTGGGCACCCCGACTCTCCCTGCGGGCGGCCGCAGAGACGACGGTGGCCAGCGCCACATCGGCCAGATTCTCCAGCTCCAGCGCCTCAATCAGTGCGGTGTTGAAAACCTTGCTGTGATCCCCTATCGAGGCACGATCCACCCTCTCGCGGATGGCCCTCACCCTCTCCACCCCCTGCTGCAGCACCTCATCGCTCCGATAAACCCCGCAGTAGCGCTCCATCGCCCCCTTCAGCTCATCCCGCAGTGCCGCAACAGATTCGCCACCTGCTACGACACTGTTGCGCCAGCGTTCAAGACGGGCGGTTGCTGCGGCCACTGCAGCCTCCGGAACCGCTGAACGGTGCTTCTGCTGGCGGTGGTATTGCAGAATCCGCTTCCCGGCAGCACGACCAAAGACCACAATATCGAGCAGTGAGTTTCCACCCAGCCGATTAGCCCCATGGACCGAGACACAGGCACACTCCCCCACCGCATAGAGGCCGGGAACAGCCGCTGCGTGATCACCATCCTGCCCCAGGACCTCTCCAAAACGGTTGGTGGGAATCCCCCCCATCGTATAGTGTGCGGTTGGGTAGACCGGTATCGGCTCTCTGGCCATATCGAGATGGGCAAAGGTCAGTGCAAGATCGCGAATGGCCGGCAGCCGTTTTTTCACCACCTCCTCCCCCAGGTGATCCACCTTCAGCAATACATGATCCTTGTTGGGACCACACCCACGTCCCGCCTCCACCTCCAGGAAGATGGCACGGCTGACCACATCCCGGCTGGCCAGATCCCTTGCGTTTGGGGCGTAACGCTCCATGAAGCGTTCTCCCTCGCCATTGATCAGGTAGCCACCCTCACCTCTCGCCCCCTCGGAGAGCAGCATCCCCTTGCCGGCAATGCCGGTGGGGTGGAACTGAAAGAACTCCATATCCTGCAGCGGAATTCCGGCGCGCAGGACCATTGCCATCCCGTCCCCGGTATTGATCATTGCATTGGTGGTGGTCCTGAAGATCTGACCGGCCCCACCAGTCGCCAGCAGGACGGTTTTTGCATCCAGCAGCAGCGGTTCACCGGTTGCAATATTGAGCACCAGGAGACCAACCACCCGACCCGCCTCGTCGCGCAGCAGGTCCAGTGCAAAGTACTCATCAAAGAAGTGGGTCTTTGCCGCCAGATTCTGCTGGTAGAGGGAGTGGAGAATGGCATGACCGGTACGGTCTGCTGCAGCACAGGTCCTGGCCGCCTGTGCCCCCCCATAATTCTGGCTCTGCCCTCCAAAGGGGCGCTGATAGATGGTCCCGTCCTCCAGGCGAGAGAAGGGAACCCCTGCATGCTCCAGCTCCGTCACCAGCTTGTAGGCAGAGCGGCACATGTATTCGATTGCATCCTGATCACCAAGCCAGTCACTCCCCTTGATGGTGTCATACATATGCCAGCGCCAGTCATCCTCCATCACGTTGCCAAGCGCGGCATTGATCCCCCCCTGTGCAGCAACGGTATGGGAGCGTGTAGGGAATACCTTGGAGACCACGGCAACACGCACCTCCTCACTGGCCAGCTGCAGTGCAGCCCGCAGCCCCCCGCCCCCGGCGCCAACCACCACTGTATCGAAGGTTCTGCGCTGGATGGTCATAGCGCTCTTACCAGAACCAATACCTGCCAGAACCCGAGAAGGATCAGGGCGGATGCCGTCCCCCCGAGCAGGGCTACACGCAACCAGTAGGGGTGAATATAGTCGAGCAACAGATCACGAAAACCGATCCAGCAGTGAAAAAGCAGTGCTGTAAAGAGAGATGTAATCCAGACTGGATTGAGACCACCCGTCACCCACGCTCTCCAGCTGCTGTAGTCAAGTTCCTCAATCTGAAGGGCGGAATAGAGAAGCAGGGGAAACGCAAACAGCAGAATCACCGCGCTCAGGCGTTGAATGGTCCAGGCACGCACTCCACTCAGCAGGGGCATCAGAGCAGCATCCAGAGAATTGGAGGCAGTGCCAGCAGCGCAATCCCCGCTACAAGCCATGCACTGCCCTGCGCAGCCTCTCTATTGAACCCCAGGCCAATATCAAGCATCAGAAATCGAACCCCGGAGATCAGATGGTAGAGGAGTGCCCAGCAACTGGCAGCCACGAACAGGCGGACGGGAAGATAGGCCCAGAGCTGGAGCAGCTGTTGAAAGGCATCGGCACTCTGCAGTGAGCGCTCAAGAAGCAGAAGGAGCAGTGGAACAAGGGCAAGGAGCAGTACCCCGGAGATGCGATGGCAGACCGAGATCACCGCAGTTGCCGGAAATCGAATCTGCAGCAGATTGAGGAAACGGGGCCTCGAAATCTTCTCCATGGTGCTCCAGTTGTGGTTATTATTATCTCTACAGACATCAATCAGCATATGGCCGCAGATACGATGGAGAGTAACGGACCGATTGGCAAGTTGCAACAACACGGAGATTGAACGATGAACAGCGAGTGGAGAGCATTTCTTGAGTCGGCTGGTGCGGAGTTTGAAGAGGAACGCATCAGCGGTTTTGGTAACCCGGAACAGGAGCGACATGTGGTCTCCAGCGGGGATATCATGTGCGACCTCTCACACCTTGCCGTTCTTGAGGTTGCAGGAGAGGAGAGTGGCGACTTCCTGCAGAACCAGTTCACCAATGATATCGCCGCACTGGAGCCGGGAGAGAGTCAGCTGGATGGCTGGTGTACACCGAAGGGACGTCTGGTGGCGCTCTTCCAGGTGGTCCGGACCGAGGGCAATCGATTCCTGCTGCTGTTTCCAGCTGAGTTGCTTGAGTCCACACAAAAACGGCTGCAGATGTTTGTGATGCGCTCCAGGGTGACCATTACCGACCTCAGCGCGGGGGTAATTCGGATCGGGGTCTCTGGGCCTGACTCGGAAAAACAGCTTGCTTCCATAAACGGAACGGTGCCGGAAGAGATCGATGGTGCTGTTACCAACGGGAGCACAACCATTGTGCGCCTCCATCCCGCACTCTATCCACGCTTTATGGTCCTCACTGACCTGGAGAACGGGAAAAAGATCTGGTCCCATCTGGACGTACAGGCGACCCCGATCAGCAACAGGCCATGGCAACTGCTGGATATCCGGGCCGGCATCCCGTCCATTGTTCAGGAGACACAGGAGTCCTTTATTCCCCAGATGGTCAACCTGCAGACAATCAACGGGCTCAGTTTCACCAAGGGGTGTTATCCGGGCCAGGAGGTGGTGGCACGAATGGAGTACCTTGGAAAACTGAAGCGCAAGATGTATCGAATCACCCTGCAGCAGGGGGCTCTCCCACAGAGTGGCGACCCACTCTACTCCAGCACCTCCAGTTCAGCACAGGGGGCCGGGGAGATTGTATCCATAGAGAGGGATGGGGATGGTGTCTGGGAGGGGTTGGCCGTGATTGAAACCGCCATTGCCGAATCGGGGGATGTTACCTTTGGGGAGGATGGGTCTACTGCGGTGACCGTGCAGCCACTCTGACCTTGCAAAAAAAACCCCGCCAGGGTGGCGGGGGAATTTAGGAAGGAATCATACAACCTAAGGTAGAACCAAGGTTATGTGACACATCAACCAAAGGAAATACGTAGATCTACGTATTTTCGATTCCAAACTCACCCAACTTCAACAGATAGGTCCGGTAACAGCTGAATAGAATCCAGGCCATCCAGGAGAAAAAGAGCAGCAACAGAAGCGCTGTCAGGTGAGCCAGTGGAGAATAGAGAAGAACCCCGCCCCAGGAGGCCAGTGAGAGCAGAAAGAGGGTCAGCAGGGTCCTGGCCCGGCGGGTTGGAAGAATCTGAAACAGGTTTGGGATATTGACCAGGTTGGCCATCTGCTGCGGATCCCTGATCACCTTCTGCTGCAGGTGGAGAAAGACAAGAAACGGGGCGATCTTCAACAGGGTACCCGAGAGCATGGGGAGCAGAAAACCGAAGATCCAGAGAATCGCCAGCCACCCGGGAAGCACCTCCCCTGCAAGCAGGAATACAATCAGCAGCAGCATCCCTGTCACCATCCCCAGAAAGGCCAGCTGCCAGAAACGAACTGTTGCATCAAAGATCTTTCGTTTTCTGCTGTGGAGCACCCAGAGCGCAGTCACGCCATAGAGCATCATCATCCCCGCTGCTGCAACAAGCAGAGAGGTAGTGAGCCCCCTGTTCAGTTGCAGAATGGATCCAGCACCCCAGGAGAGGAGCAGCAGTGCCGTCAGTGGCACACCCCATCTTCTGAGCCAGAGGGGAAACTCAGGCGTAACCTGAAACATTGGAATCATCTGAAAACTGAGCCCCATCAGAAGCAGGGTAAACCACCCCCCCAGCCCCCAGATGGCATGGATATCGGTCCACTCCCTGTGCAGCTGAACGGCACTGCTACCCCACCCCATCAGCAGCGAGATCCCCATGCCCATCACCAGCAGCAGAAAGAGAACAGAGTATCGAAGCAGCCGAATCGGTTCCGGAGGCTGGCGCACACTAAAGATGCCGATGACCAGCAGTGAGAGATAGGGGAGAAGTCCAATCGAGAGAACCACCCCTGCCAGCAACAACAGCTGCCGCTCAAGAACAAAAAAGCCAATAAAGTAGAGCACTCCGCCCACTGCCAGCGAGAGGTAGATGAGCCTGGAGATCACGTTCTTCCATGGAAACTGAACCCCTCCCACAACCGGAAGCACCTGGAAGAGCACCCCCGTCACAATCATCATCAAGACCCCAATATTGATCAGGTGGAGCGTCCCGATCAGAGCAGGGTTCCACCGGTTCCCAATCAACTCTGGACCAGAGAGAAGATAGATGATCGAGAAGAGGATCCCGAACAGGGGGGCGGTGAGGATAAAACGGAAGGGAATGATGAGTCGCGGTGAGTTCTCTACCGAGACATCAGCAGTGGTAATCATGGTTGGTGGTCCACTACTCCCCGTACGATGCTTCTATGCGCCCTGCAGCCAACCTGTCACCCTTGCCAAATATCATGATCTCGTAGGGGGCCTCCCCCTTCAGATAGAGCTGGTGCTGAAATCCCATATCCTCAAGGACCGAGTAGAGCGGGTAGGGTTCCATGCGGTGCATCATCCGCACATACTGCCCCTCACCGAGATCAGCAACGGCCTCCAGAATCTTCTGCATCGGTTCCGGTGCAGGAAGATCCTGAACATCACAGATAATTTCACCCTCGGGAAGCGCCATCTTTTCTAGGCTGCGAGATTGAGTTTCTCGATAATGGGGGCCGGCTGCTGCAGTGCATTATCAATCATCGGATAGAGAATCTGCTCCTCTTTCATGTTGTGCTGCTGAATCACCATCATCAAGGTATCTGCAATACCCAGAACCTGCTCGGCGTGACGATTTTCCATTGCCTGTTTCAACTCATCAAGCAGTGAACGCATCTGTTCATGCTCCATTCGCATCACCTCGGTCGGACCCTGACGGTTTCCTGTCACCTCCTCAAAAGCGGGGAAGAGGGTCTCCTCCTCACTTGCAAAGTGGTTCAGGATATTTCCCCGAAAGGCCATCCATGCACGCTCGGCAGCCTCCCACTCCTCTGCCGATACTGCATTCTCCATGGTGGAGAAGTAGTCGTCACACTCACGGTGGTGATGTGCCATAATTGCTGATATCTGTTCCATAATATTACTCTAGCGAGTTATTCTATCTGTTAAATTGCCAATTGTCACTAATCTTTTTGGTGTACATCTTCAACACGATTGTCCCACACCGACCCATACAGCCATTTGATATTTATCAACCAGAAAACGAGATGAGCAGATGGTTCCCGACCCATTGAGCGGCACCGGCAGAGACGATCCCCCTCTGATCGACTCACACTGCCATCTCGACTTCCTGGCCTTTGACAATGATCGGGAGGAGATCGTTCACTGGTGCCGCCGCCACAATATTCACCACCTGATCCTCCCCGGCGTTACCAGAGACCAATGGGAGCGTGCACTACACCTCAGTCGCAACCAGGAAATTCTCTATCCTGCCGTCGGGCTTCACCCCCTCTTTCTGCAACAGCATGACGAGAGGGATCTGATCGCACTGGACACCCTGCTCGGGAGCGCACCAGAGATTGTCGCAGTGGGCGAGATTGGGCTCGACTACTATCTTCCAGAGAGCGACCGCAGTGGCCAGAGATCACTCCTTGTGCAACAGCTGGAGATTGCAGACCGTCACCAACGCCCGCTGCTACTCCATGTTCGCAAGGCCCACCGGGAGGTCATCGAGTTGCTGCAGAGCCACAACCACCACCGTGGCATTGTGCACGCCTTCAGCGGCAGCCTGGAGCAGGCCCGAGAGTATATCAACATGGGCTTTCTGATCGGTGTGGGGGGCGTGGCAACACGACCCAATGCACACCGGCTGCACCGCACGGTCCGGGAGATCGGACTGGAGTCGATAGCCCTGGAGACGGATGCGCCCGATCTTCCCCCGGTCTGGGCAAAGGGGGAGAGGAACTCTCCCCAACATCTTCCTGCGATTGCCCGGCATATTGCTGCCCTCCGGGGTGAGCCTGTCGAGCAGGTTGCGCTGCAGAGCACATCAAACGTTCGGCAGCTATTCGAGATATAACCCAATCAAACAATGTAGGGTAAAATTGACTGCATGAAGAGAAGATTTACCGCGCTTGTCCTCTTTCCACTGATGCTATTGCTCAGTGAGGTCTCTCATGCCGAGGTTGTCGTGTTGCTCCATGGGCTGCTCAACAACAGCTCCTCCTGGGAGCGCAGTGGCGCAGTCGATGCGCTGCAGCAGATGGGATGGGAGCGTGCAGGGCGTGCCCAGGTGGGTGGACCCACCGGGGTACTGATCTCCAGACCCCCTGAAAAGAGTCGGGGCAATCGAGTCCTCTACCTCGCGGATATTCCAACCCTGATCCCTCTTGAGCAGCAGAGTGAACTGCTGGAACAGATAGTGATCCGCCTGGCCAGCAACCACCCGGAAGAGCCCATCTATCTGGTTGGCCACTCTGCCGGCGGTGTCGTCTCCAGAATGGCTGTCGTCAGGAACAAGGTCCCGCAGATCCGGGCACTGATTACCATTGCAACCCCCCATCTCGGGAGCCCCTATGCCAATCTTGCCCATGATCTTGCAACCCTCCCCTATCCATTCCGCCTTGTACCAAGACTGATGGCCCATGAGAAGTACAAGGTATTGAGAAAATCCCGCCCAATGATCAAGGGGCTGACACTGGCCCGTCCCGGCACACTGCTCCACTGGCTGAACCGGCAGCCTCATCCGGAGATTGATTACTTCTCTGTCATCCGCAGGCAGCCCCCCTCAAGGGCCAGGGAGGCTCTGGTCCCCTTCTGGAGCCAGAACATGAACAACGTTGCCGCACTCGAGGGGCGCTCCACAGTCCTCCCCGTTCTTGCCCCCCACCGGATCACCATGGGGGATGGTTACCTCTTGGGATCACTGTTGAACCGTATCGTTACCGAAGAGTAACCGTTATTTCTCACAGTCCCGATTGATCTCGCCCTCGGGCAGCAGCGTCCTGCAGAGTGTTGCCGTATAGAGATTTCTGACTCCGTTCAGATTGACGGTTGTCAGATCAACATCGGTAAGATTGGCCTGCGTCAGATTTGCATCGGTCAGATCAGCCCACTCAAGATTCGCCCCCTCAAGATTACTCCAGGTCAGCAGCGCACCCTGCAGATTGGCCGCAGAGAGGTCTGCCTTGGCAAGATTGGCCTTGGTAAGGTCTGAGCGCACCATGGTCGCCCCACTCAGGTTACTGCCCCTGAGATCACTGTAACGCAGCAGGGAACGGATGAATGTCGCCTGTTGTGCATCCATTCGCAACAGGGTGGCACTCGAGAGGTCCGCACGATCCAGCACTGCAGAGTGCAGTCTGGAACGGCTGAGATTGGCCCTGGTCAGAACGGTGTGCCTCAGATTGGCATTGCGCAGATCTGCCCACTTGAGGTTAATGCCGATCATGCGGGTATACCGAAGGTCTGCACCCGAGAAGTCTGCCTTGCTGACATCAGCATTGGTCAGGTTAGACCGCCTCAGGGCAATCCCCTGAAAATCACATGCTCTGCACTCTCCGGTCACCAGCAGCAGCTGCAGCGCATCCCTGGAGTATGCACCAGAGACAGCCGGCAACAACAGTGCTGCGAGCAGACACAGGGTGCCAACTTTCCTTCCTCTACTCATCTCTCCCCCTTATTGCTGCACTATATCAAACAATATAGAGCAGATGAACCCCGGTCCACCCGCTGAACCAGAGAGAGAGAGGCTGCCGGCAGGATAATTACAGGGGTTCAACAACCACGATTGATCTCGGTTGATTTCACACCGGGTGATCGAATTTTTTTTCATCAACAACGATAGAAAGTACTTCACATTTAGAAACAAAAGATACAAAATGCAGGCTCCTGTCAATCCATGCTCATTCCGTAGTGACATGCCGATCAACCAGCAGGATACAAATTTTCAAACGAAAGAAGGAGAAATGCTGCAATGGCACCAAAGACAACCGCTGTAAAGGACGCTTTCACAAAAGCTCAAACCATCGCCACAATCGCTGAGGATACCGGTCTCTCCAAGAAGGCTGTATCCGATGTTCTCTCCAGCCTGGGCATCATCATTGAGCGCCACATCAAGCCACGCTCTGCTGGCCGATTCTCTCTGCCAGGGATCATGACCATCAAGCGCTACAAGAAGAAGGCTACCAAGGCTCGTGAAGGTCGCAACCCACAGACCGGTGAGGCCATTACCATCGCTGCAAGGCCTGCACACAATGCACTCAAGATTACAGCAGCAAAGGCTCTGAAGGATTCCGTGTAATCCTGCTCTGCTATTGTGAGCTGTGGCTCTGCCCACAGCTTTTGAG
>CAYFMF010000032.1:4597-17952 GCA_964344135.1 uncultured Piscirickettsiaceae bacterium | reverse complement strand
GTTATGATCCTCCGCGTTGCGATTCTCTCGGTTCCGCTCCGAAGGGTGTTTGACTATCTGCCGATAGCCGGCAGCAGTGGTGATCTCTACCGGCCCGGAATCCGCCTCAGGGTCCCTTTCGGCAGGCAGCAGAGGATCGGGATTTTGCTGGAGGTTGCCAGGAGTTCAGCGTTTCCGAAAGAGAAACTGAAGCCAATCACGGAGGTGGTTGACTCATCCCCCCTGCTGCCATCGTCTCTCCACACCCTGCTGTTGCGGTCGGCCCGTTACTACCACCATGCGGTTGGTGAGGTCTACGAGACGGCCCTGCCGGTTCTGTTGCGTCAGGGGAGGGCGGCAACCGTTGCTGGGGAGACCATCTATCGGCTCACCGAGAAGGGGGGCAGCACGGACCTGGATTCTCTCAACCGCGCCCCCCGCCAGCGCCAGCTGCTGGAGCAGCTGCAGCGGGAGGGGGAGCTCTCCGACTCCAGCACCTTTATGCGGGAGCTGATCAGAAAGGGGTTGGCGATCCGCGAGGAGAGACCCCTCTACAGTGAGCCTCCAGATGGCCCCTCTGATGAGCCACACCGGCTCAACAGCGAGCAGCAGGGTGTGGTGGATGCCATTCAACAACAGCTGGATGCTCCCGATGGCGAGCCGATCCGGCCGGTGCTGCTGGAGGGGGTGACCGGCAGTGGCAAGACAGAGGTCTATCTGCAGCTGATTGAGCAGGTGGTTGCCAATGGAAAGCAGGCACTGGTGCTGGTGCCGGAGATCTCGCTCACTCCGCAGACGGTGGCCCGCTTCCGGCGGCGCTTTGCGGTACCGATTGCGCTGCTCCACTCGGGGCGCAATAACCGTGAGCGGCTCAGTGACTGGCTGGCCGCCCGCTGCGGTGAGGCGCGGATTGTGATCGGAACCCGCTCTGCCATCTTTGCGCCACTCGATGCCCCGGGGATCATCATTGTGGATGAGGAGCATGATGGCTCCTTCAAGCAGCAGGAGGGTTTTCGCTACTCCGCCCGCGACATTGCTGTTCTGCGCGGGAAGGGGGAGGGGGTTCCCGTTCTGCTGGGGAGTGCGACCCCCTCCTTCGAGAGCCTCCACAACAGCGAGCGCGGAAAGTATCAGAAGCTGATCCTCTCCAGGCGTGCGGGGGCTGCGGAGCCGCCCCGGATCGCCCTGATTGATGTGCGCTCCAGAAAGATGGAGCACCTGCTCTCCTCACCACTGATCGAGAAGGTCAGGGAACATCTTGTTGCCGGTGGACAGGTGCTGCTCTTCCTCAACCGCAGGGGGTATGCACCAACACTCTTCTGCCGGGGGTGTGGCTGGAGCGCAACCTGCCCCCGCTGCGAGATCCACTACACATTCCATCGCCGGAAGAGCCGCCTGGTCTGTCACCACTGCGGGGGGGAGCGGCCACGACCACACCACTGCCCTGAGTGCGGCAGCCATGAGCTGGCCGATATTGGTGCAGGTACGGAGAGGATCGAGGAGGCGCTGCAGAACATCTTTCCTCAACAGTCGGTTGCGAGGATTGATCGTGACACCACCAGAAGAAAGGGGGCGATGGATGAGAAGCTGGAGGAGATCCATGCCGGGACGCACCAGATTCTGCTGGGGACCCAGATGCTGGCCAAGGGGCACCACTTCCCGAGGGTGACCCTGGTGGCGATTCTTGATGCCGATGGCGGTCTGTTTGGGTCGGACTTCCGTGCAACCGAGCAGATGGGACAGCTGATTATCCAGGTTGCCGGCCGTGCCGGCCGTGAGTCGATGAGAGGGGAGGTTGCAATCCAGACCCACAACCCCGACCACCCGCTGCTGCTCACCCTGCTGCAGAGGGGGTACCCGGAGTTTGCAAGAGAGGCCCTTGCCGAACGCAAGCTGGCCGCACTGCCCCCCTACAGCCACCTTGCCCTGATTCGTGCGGACTCCTCAAGGCCGGAGGCCGCCATGCAGTTCCTCCGTCAGGTGCGAGAGCAGGCAGAAGAGCACCCTGTTGATCGGGTCGAGATTCTGGGGCCTGCCCCCTCGCCGATGGAGAAACGGGCCGGACGCTATCGTGCCCAGCTGCTGTTGCAGTCAAGCTATCGAAAACCGCTGCATCAGCAACTGGAGCTACTGATACCGGAGATTGAGGCGATGAGGGGATCACGCAGCGTGCGCTGGTCTGTTGATGTAGACCCCATGGATATGTTTTGATGGTGTAATGGATATGTGGCAGATCGCCATCCAGCTACTGGGTGGACTGGCAATTTTTCTCTTCGGGCTGGAGCAACTGACAACGGCACTGAAGGTTGTTGCCGGTGAACGGATGAAGCTGCTGCTCTCCCAGCTCACCACAAACCGTTTTACCGGGGTACTCTCCGGCACCATTGTCACCTCCATCGTACAGTCCTCCTCGGTAACCACCGTCCTGACCGTTGGTTTCATCACCGCCGGATTGATGAATCTGACCCAGTCCGTGGGGGTCATCATGGGGGCCAATATCGGCACCACGATTACTGCCCAGATCATCGCCTTCAACATCACCAAACAGGCCCTGTTCATGGTCTGGATCGGCTTCACCATCTTCTTCTTTGCGCAGCATGAGCGGGTCAAGAACTACGGGACCCTGATCTTTGGTCTGGGGCTGATCTTCTTCGGGATGGGCATCATGTCCGATGCGATGCGTCCACTGCACGACAACCCCTGGTTTCTCTCGCTGATCATTCATGCCGAAAACCCCCTGATTGCCATTCTGGTTGCCGCACTCTTTACGGCGCTGATTCAATCCTCCTCGGCCACTACCGGCATCATCATTATCCTCGCCACACAGGGGCTGATCACCCTCCCGATCGGGATCGCACTCTCTTTCGGGGCCAATATCGGAACCTGCATCACGGCCGGGATCGCCGCCATCGGCAAGCCACGCGAGGCGGTTCGTGCCGCCCTCTTCCATATCCTCTTCAACACCCTGGGGGTGGTGATCTGGCTACTGTTTATTGATGACCTCTCTGCCTGGGTACAGGAGTTCTCGCCAATCCACGAGACGCTCTCCGGCCTGGAGCGGCAGCGTGCGGAGGTCCCGAGACAGATCGCTAACGCCCACACCCTCTTCAATGTGGTCAACATGCTGCTCTTCATCGGTTTTGTCGGCCCCATGGTACGCCTGCTCGTCTGGCTGGTTCCGGAGAAAAAGCAGCCGGGCGCCAGTTATCTTGAGGATGACCTGCTGACCACACCACCACTGGCGCTGGCGGCAGCAGAGCGTGAGATTGACTCCATGGGCAACCACCTGCTCTCCATGCTCCAGCGCAGCATGCCGGAGGTGCTGGGTGGAAACAGCTACTCTCTCCATACGCTTGCGGCAGAGCAGACCCATGTCAGGGGGTGGCTGATCGAGATCACCGACTATCTGCGCCGCCTCAGCAAGCAGGAGCTGTCGGAACAGGAGACCCAGGAGATGATGCAGTGCCTGGTGGTCATCAATGAGCTGGAGACCATTGGTGAGGTGATTGAGAGCGGAATGGTCCAGAGCGGCCTGCTGCGCCACAGGGATCTGATCACCGTCAGCGAGCCGACACAGCAGCTTCTGACCTCATTCCACCAGGATATTCTCAATGCGGTACACCAGTCGATGCAGGCATTTCATGATCATGATCCGGAGGCCGCCCACCCTGTCATCGAGATGAAGAGCTACATCAAGGAGTTCCAGGAGCACACCGTCCACCACATGATGCTCCGTCTGCAGGCGAATGAGCCCAATCGGGTCGCGGCCTATACCCTGGAGAACAATCTGATTGACCACCTGAAGCGGATCCATACCGCTGCACGCAGGATTGCGCGCCACGTTCCGAGCCACACCCACCAGGACGAGGGTTAGAGCGCAGCCCTAGAGCGCCCCAATCAGGTACTCCTCAAGATCCTCGTTCCCCTCCTCCAGCATCGCAAAGCTGCGGATCGAGACCCCGGCCTGATGGACGGTCTCCCGGTTACCGCTCAGTAGTGGATGGTACTCGGGCAGCGGGCGCCCTTCATGGATCAGCCGGTAGCTGCAGGTCGAGGGGAGCCAGTGAAATTCCGCCGTCTTCTCCGGGGTCAGGTGGACACAGTTCGGCACATTGATATTTCGATTGGGGTAGTCGGTACAGCTACAGCGCTCCAGGTCGAGCAGGTTGCAGGCGATACTGGTATAGAAGACCTCGCCACTCTCCTCATCCTCCAGCTTCTGCAGGCAGCAGCGGGCACAGCCGTCACAGAGCGCCTCCCACTCCTCGGCGCTCAGCTCCTGCAGGGGGTAGTGTTCCCAGAAGTGGTCGCGCACTATTTTTCGGGCCAGGAGCGCAGCAACACGATGGCACTGACCACCGCCAGTACCGCCCCGGTTGTCAGATAGCCGATGTTGAGCAGCAGTACGCTACTGATCAACATGCTGCCTCCGGCAATGGCTGAATAGAGTGTATGGCGGTTGCTGCGAAGCTGGCTGCGAATCTTCTCAAGCTCTGAGGATCTCCACTCCAGTGCCAGCCTTCCATCCCTTGCCTGCTTCAGCAGCTCATGGACCATTCCCGGAATCTCCGGCAACTGCTCCAGCAGCTCCGGGCCGTGTTGCTGCGCCTTCTGCTTCAACCCCTCAAAGCCCTTGCGCTGCTCAATCCAGCTCTCCAGAAATGGCTTTGCCGTTGCCCAGAGGTCGAGATCGGGATAGAGCTGCTTGCCCAGCCCCTCAATATAGAGCAGTGTCTTCTGCAGCAGTACCAGCTGGGGCTGCACCTCCATCCCAAACCGTCTGCCGGTACGGAACAGCTTCAACAGCAGCAGGGCAAAGGAGATCTCGCTGAATGGGCGCTCGAAGATCGGTTCACAGACGCTTCTGAAGGCCGCCTCAAGCTCGCCCAGCTGTGCCGTCTCCGGTACCCAGCCGGAGTCCAGATGGAGCTGGGCAACCTTGCGGTAGTCGCGGTTGAAGAAGGCGAGAAAGTTCTCTGCCAGGTAGCGTTGATCATCCTCCGTGAGGCTCCCCATGATGCCGAAGTCCACCGCAACATACCCTGGATTGGCGGGCTCTCTGGCATCGACCAGGATATTGCCCGGATGCATGTCGGCATGGAAGAAGTTGTCGCGAAAGACCTGGGTAAAAAAGATCTCAACCCCAAGCTCCGAGAGCCGCTTCAGATCGACCCCCTGGCTGCGCAGCGCCCCGATATCTCCAACCGGGATCCCACCAACCCGCTCCATCACCAGGATATTCTCCCGGGTCAGACTCCAGTCCGGTTCGGGTACCGTGAGGATCTGATCCCCAGCGGAAAAGTTGCGCCTGACCTGAGAGAGGCTGGCGGCCTCGCGCATCATGTCGAGCTCGTCAAGGATCACCTGCTCATAGTCGGCAACAATCTGTCTCAGATGGAGTCGGCGCCCCTCGCTCCAGTAACGCTCGGCCAGTGTCGCCATCTGTTTGGCGAGCCCGACATCACGGCGGATCTGCTTCTCGATATCGGGGCGTACCACCTTGACCACAACCTCCCGCCCGTCGCGGGTACGGGCCGCATGGACCTGGGCGATGGAGGCGGAGGCAAGCGGCTGCTCATCGAACTCGGCAAAGAGATCTTCGACCCTCTCACCCAGCGCCTCCTCGACAATCTCCCGCGCCTTTGCGCCGGAGAATGGGGGGACCGAGTCCTGAAGTTTGGCCAGCTCATCGGCAATCTCGTCCGGCAGCAGGTCACGCCGGGTAGAGAACATCTGCCCCAGCTTGACGAAGACCGGCCCCAGATCCTCCAGCGCCCGACGAATCCGCTCCCCCTCTGGCCCGCGATCCCTCCTCAACCAGTAGAGGGGGGAGAGGTAGAGCAGAAAACGGAGTGGACGGAAGAGGTGAATGGTGAGAATGACCTCATCCAGACGGTGGCGGGCCAGCACCCGCTGGATCGCAACCATCCTGAGGAGCTGTCTGGGGTGAATCACAACAGGGCGCTCCGCAAGTGCCCCCGGAAACAGTGATTTTTCAGCAAGTGCAGTGTGGCACCGCGCGGAAAACCGGCGTGTAGAGAGGTAGATGAGGATTTGAGCACGCCGGGAAGGCCGCAATTGGGGAAAGAGAGCATATTCAGGGGTGCTTACTTCTTGAAGCCGCGATGGAGCGCCACTATACCGCCCGTCATGTTGAAGTACTCGGTACGGTCAAACCCCGCCTTGTCCATCATCTCGCGCAGGCTGTCCTGATCCGGATGCATGCGGATCGACTCTGCCAGATAACGGTAGCTGGACTCATCATCGGCAACCATCTTGCCGATAAACGGCAGGATCTTGAAGGAGTAGAAATCATAGACCGATTTCAGCTTCTCATCCGTTGGCCTGGAGAACTCCAGCACCAGCAGCCTGCCCCCCGGCTTGAGTGCCCTGTAGATGGAGCGCAGCGCCTTCTCCTTGTCGGTCACATTGCGCAGACCGAAGGAGATGGTGATGCAGTCAAAGCTGTTCTCGGGAAAGGGGATCTCCTCTGCATTGATCTGCACATACTCGACATTGCCCAGAATCCCCTCGTTGATCAGCCGCTCTCTCCCCTTGCGCAGCATGCTCTCATTGATATCGGAGAGGACCACACGCCCCTTTGGGCCGACAATCTTCGAGAACTGGAGCGAGAGATCACCGGTCCCACCGGCGAGGTCGAGAATCTGCTGCCCCTCGCGGGCACCACTCATCTCGATTGTGAACCTCTTCCAGAAGCGATGAATCCCCATCGACATCAGGTCATTCATCAGATCATATTTGTCCACCACCGAATCGAAGACCCCGCGAACCCGATTCGCCTTCTCTCCTACGGCAACATCCTCATATCCAAAATGGGTGGTCTTTTCACTCATGCTGATCTCCTGGGCCGGTTGATGGCCTATGTCGCAAGACGCTCCGAGGTGGTCATGCGCTCGATCCCCTCTGCCTCCAGACGGGAGAGGTAGTCCTGCCAGTACTCATCCATCTTCTCCCCCAGCTGATAGAGCCAGTCCCAGGAGTAGATCCCGGTATCGTGGCCATCATCAAACTTCAGGGAGACCGCATAGTGGCCCACAGGGTCAATCTTCTCGATTGCGACATCCTCTTTTCCAACCTGCAGGATCTCTTCACCCGGGGCATGGCCACGCACCTCGGCAGAGGGTGAGTAGACCCGCAGGTACTCCGCGCTGTAGCTCCAGGACTTTCCATCCTCATAGCTCAGGGTCAGGGTTCTCGACTCCTTGTCGTAACGAATCTCTGTGGGTACCTGATGGCTGCTTTCACTCATTCTTCAATCTCCATTAATCGAGACCGCTTCGGTCCCTGATGAGAGCCCCATGGCGGGTGGGCCGGGCCTCTTCATGACTCCTCTGTTTTTTTCTGGCTACAGTATATAACGACTGAGGTCCTCGTCCTCGGCCAGCTCGGAGAGGTGGCGATCTACATAGTCGGCATCAACCACTACAGCCTCACCGGAGCGGTCAGCGGCCTCGAATGAGATCTCCTCCAGCAGGCGCTCCATGACGGTGTGGAGGCGCCGTGCACCGATATTCTCCGTCCGCTCGTTGACCTGCCAGGAGAACTCCGCGATACGGTGAATGCCCCCCTCCTCAAAACGGAGATCCACACCATCTGTATCCATCAGCGCTGTATATTGCTCCGTCAGTGATGCATCCGGTTCAGAGAGGATGCGCTTGAAGTCGTCAACACCGAGGGCGGAGAGCTCTACACGGATCGGCAGGCGGCCCTGCAGCTCCGGAATCAGGTCTGATGGCTTCGAGAGGTGGAATGCCCCCGATGCAATGAAGAGGATATGGTCGGTCTTGATCATCCCGTATTTTGTACTGACCGTGCTCCCCTCCACCAGCGGCAGCAGATCACGCTGTACCCCCTCGCGGGAGACCTCACCGCCTCCGTGCCCCTCACTGCGGCGTGCCACCTTGTCGATCTCGTCGAGGAAGACAATGCCGTTCTGCTCCACACTCTCAATGGCCCCCGCCTTGATCTCCTCTTCGTCCACCATCTTGTGGGACTCCTCCTCGATCAGCAGCTTGAGTGCCTCCGCAACACGCATCTTTCTGCGTGTGGAGGGCTTGGAGCCCATGTTCTGGAACATGTTCTGGAGCTGGGAGGTCATATCCTCCATTCCGGGCGGCCCCATGATCTCAACCCCCAGAGCGGGTGCCGCAACATCAATCTCGATCTCCTTCTCATCGAGATCCCCCTCTCGCAGCTTCTTGCGGAACTTCTGGCGCGTGGGGGACTCCTCCTCTACTGTATCCTCCGTGCCGCTCCCCCTTACCGGTGGCAGCAGCACATCCAGAATGCGCTCCTCGGCCGCATCCTCTGCGCGCACCCGTACCGCATCCACCGCCTCCTCACGTACCTTCTTGATGGCGATATCGGCGAGGTCGCGGACAATCGATTCCACATCCCGACCCACATAACCCACCTCGGTAAACTTGGTCGCCTCGATCTTGATGAAGGGGGCATTGGCCAGACGCGCAAGACGGCGTGCGATCTCTGTCTTGCCGACACCGGTTGGGCCAATCATCAGGATATTCTTTGGGGTGATCTCATAACGCAGCGCCTCATCCACCTGCATTCGGCGCCAACGGTTGCGCAGTGCAATTGCAACTGCACGCTTGGCATCATCCTGGCCCACGATATGTTTGTTCAGTTCGTGAACGATCTCTCTTGGAGTCAACTCATTCATCGCTGTCCTGTCCGTCTCTCTTCTGTCTGTTAATCGTCTGAGCCCAGCACTTCCGTTACCAGGCTGCGGTTGGTGAAGACACAGATATCTGCTGCAATGGCCATGCTCTTCTCCACAATCTCAAGGGGTCCCATCTCACTGTTCTCCAGCAGTGCACGTGCGGCAGAGAGCGCATAGTGGCCGCCTGATCCGATGGCAACTGCACCATGCTCAGGCTCGATCACATCCCCGTTTCCGGTGATCACCAGGGTCTCGTTCTCATCCGCAACCAGCAGCAGCGCCTCCAGACGACGCAGCATGCGATCCGTTCTCCACTCCTTTGCCAGCTCTACCGCCGAGCGGACCATGTGCCCCGAGTACTTCTCCAGCTTTCCCTCAAAGCGCTCGATCAGGGTAAAGGCATCTGCAGTACCTCCGGCAAAGCCCGCAATCACCCTGTCATGGTAGAGACGACGAATCTTGCGCGCATTGCCCTTCATCACTGTATTGCCCATCGAGACCTGTCCATCACCACCGATCACCACATGGTTATCGCGGCGCACACAGAGGATGGTTGTTCCGTGGTATTGATCCATAACTGTTTCCGGCATAGAAGTTACAAGGGGAGGGGAATTCTACCGCAAACCACCCCAATCAGCATGTTGGGAAACGTTCGGGCACCTTCTCAGGGCGCTGTTGCACAATTATGTGCCACGATGAAGCTTCGAGCCATTTGAGAAAGTGCACGCCAGGAAGAGAATCAGTTATCTCGCTCCTTGCGCTCAACCGGGGCAAAACGGTCCGCTCTGCTCTTCTGCCTTGCCCTCGGGTGTGCCTGATCATAGACCTCGGCCAGGTGCTGGAAGTCGAGATGGGTGTAGATCTGGGTGGTACCAATATTCTCATGCCCCAGCATCTCCTGAACCGCACGCAGATCTCCACTCGACTCCAGCAGGTGGCTGGCAAAGGAGTGGCGCAACATGTGGGGATGAACCCGGCGCTCCATTCCACTCTCTTGTGCCAGCTTCTCCAGCCGCTGCTGAATGGTGCGTGGGGCAATGCGCCTCCCCCGCTGGCTGACAAACAGCGCCTGCTCCCCCTCCGAGGCCATCTCCTCGCGCAGCCTCAGCCACCCCTGAACGGCCTGCCGTGCCCTCTTTCCAACAGGGAGAAGGCGCTCCTTGCTTCCCTTGCCGACCACGCGAATGGTTGAGTCCTCAAAATTGATATCCCCGCAATCCACATTGGCCAGCTCGGAGAGGCGCAGACCGGAGGAGTAGATCAACTCGAACATTGCATGGTCACGAACCGGGAGTGGAGCCTTCCCCACACCGGAGAGCAGACTCTCCATCTGGTCAACATCCAGTGTTGCGGGCAGCCTGCGCTCCCCCCTGGGTGCCGAGACACCACCGGCCGGGTTGTAGTCAATCACCTGCTCACGCAGAAGAAAGTGGTAGAAGGTGCGAATGGCCGAGAGGCCTCTCTGGATGGAGCGGCTTGCGGCACCACTGCGATGGCGCTGCGCCACAAAGTCCCGCAGCTGGTGGGCAGTCAGATGGAGAAAATCATCCCCTCGCTCCAGCAGATAGTCATGAAACCGGGCAAGGTCTCTCTGGTAGCCCTTGATGCTGTTGGGAGAGAGCCTGCGCTCATCCCCGAGGTGGATCAGAAAGCGCTGAATCCACCCCTCCAGAGGGTCAGGTCTTGGGCTCTCTGTTTCCACAACGAAGTAGTGCCGTACTCACCAGTGTAGAGAGCTGTGAGAGGAAGTGGGTACCCATCTTCTCATGGTAGTACTGGGGATCTGAGCTGCCCAGCGCAACCAGGCCATACTCGCCAAACTCCCCCAGCGGAAGCAGTGCGACCGAGGCCCCATGCTCCAGCTCCTCTCCAAACAGGATCCTGCGCTGCTCCTCCTCCAGCTGGCCACAGAAGGGGACGCTGTCATGCAGCAGCTCCACAAATGCATCATGTGACTCCTGGTTCTCCCCATGAGGAAGGAGCACCACCACCTGCTCGATCCCAAAGTGTTCACGCAGACTCTCATAGAGTGAGGCCACCACATCATCGCTCTCCTCACACTCCAGCAGGTCGAGTGTCAGACGGTGCATGTTCTCGCTGAGTGCGTCATTTTCCCGTGCCACATGGAGCAGTGTGCGAATCTCGTTTCTCAACTGGCTGTTCTGTTGCCTCAGCAACCCAACCTGACGCTCAATCAGGGAGACTGCACCTCCACTCTGGTGTGACAGCTCCAGTTCGGCCAGCAGTTCCGGATGGGTATCGAGAAAATCGGCATGCTCACGCAGATAGGTGACCACATCCGACTCGCCAGGGAGCCGCTCCTGTTCGCTGTTCATGTCAGCTTCCTGTTGGTTCATAGTTCCATAACACCCTCAAAAACGGTCTCTGCCGGCCCTGTCATCATGACCGGCGCATCCCCTCCAGACCACTGAACGGAGAGCTCTCCACCAGGCAGCCGGACGCTCACCTCACTCTCCAGCTCTCCCTGAACGATTCCCGCCACAACAGCGGCACAGGCCCCGGTGCCACAGGCCAGCGTCTCACCACTGCCCCGCTCATAAACCCGCAGCTTGATCTCTCTACGATTGACCAGCTGCATGAAACCGACATTCACCCGTTGGGGAAACCGGCCATGGGACTCCAGCAGCGGCCCCAGATGGCTGACCATCCGGTCCTCAAGTGCATCCACGGTCAATACCACATGGGGGTTCCCCATCGAGACGGCGGCCACAGAGAGGGGCTCCCCTTCCACATCAATCTCGTACCGTCTCTGCTGTTGGTCGGCCACAAAGGGGATCCGGTCCGGGTTGAGAACTGGGGCGCCCATGTTGACGGTTACCCACCCATTCTCACGCAGACGGAGGGTGATGATGCCGCTGGCTGTCTCCACCACGATCTCGTCCCTGCTGCTCAGCCCCTTATCCCGGACAAAACGGGCAAAACAGCGCGCACCATTGCCGCACTGCTCCACCTCACCCCCATCCGCATTCCAGATGCGGTAGCGGAAGTCACTCTCCTCACTCTGCGCCGGCTCAACCAGCAGCAGCTGATCACAGCCCACACCGAAATGGCGATCGGCCAGAAAGCGCACCTGTTCTGCTGTCGGCTCGAATGGCTCTGTGACTGCATCGATCACCACAAAGTCGTTACCCAGTCCATGCATCTTTGTAAAACGCAGCTTCATGTAAACTCCGGAATATGCTCACCGGCGTAGAGGGATTCGATGGTCTCCCGTTCACGCACCAGCCACTGCTTCTCCTCGGAGACCATTACCTCTGCTGCGCGGGGTCTGGAGTTGTAGGTTGAGCTCATCACAAAGCCATAGGCACCGGAGGAGAGTACCGCAAGCAGGTCGCCCTGCTCCACGTTGAGTTCGCGCTCCTTGCCGAGGAAATCACCGGTCTCACAGATTGGACCCACAATGTCGTAGCTGTTGCTCTCCCCCGAGGTGCGCGCCTCAACCGGGACAATATCCTGCCAGGCGCTGTAGAGTGCGGGGCGGATCAGGTCGTTCATTGCACCATCCACGATGCAGAAGTTCTTCTCCTCCCCCTCCTTGATGAACTCCACCCGGGTCACCATAACCCCGGCATTGCCGACCATCGCACGACCTGGCTCCATGATGATCTCCAGCCCTCTCCCCTCCAGCCTTGAGGTGATGGCACGCACATATTCTGCCGGTGCAGGGGGGTTGTCATCACGGTAGTCGATCCCGAGACCTCCGCCCACATCGATATGGTGCAGTGCAATGCCGTGCTCACCAAGCTGATCCACCAGCCGCAACAGACGATCCAGCGCATCCTCAAAGGGGGAGAGCTCCGTCAGCTGTGATCCGATATGGCAGTCCACACCAATAATCTCCAGGTGGGGGAGGGTTGCGGCATGACGATAGACATCCAGTGCCCGATCAATGGTAATTCCGAACTTGTTGGAGCGCAGCCCTGTAGAGATATAGGGGTGGGTCCCCGCATCCACATCGGGGTTGACTCGCAGTGAGATCGGGGCACGCAGCCCCATCGCGCCTGCCACCTGGTTGACGCGCTCCAGCTCCGCCTCGGACTCGATATTGAAACAGCGGATCCCGACCTCCAGCGCACGCCGGATCTCATCCTCACGCTTGCCCACCCCGGAAAAGACCACCTTTCCGGCCTCGCCACCCGCCTGTAGCACGCGCTCCAGCTCGCCCACGGAGACAATATCGAAACCGGCCCCCATCCGGGCCAGCAGAGCCAGAACCGCCAGATTGGAGTTGGCCTTGACCGCAAAACAGAGCAGGTGATCCTGCCCCTGTGTCCCGGGGCCTCCTCTCTCGCCTTTCGGTGATTCACCCTGAAAGCCACTCTCAAAGGCCTCCCACTGTGCCCGGATTGCCCCCTCGGAGTAGACAAAAACCGGGGTTCCATGGCGCTCCGCAATGGTATTGAGGGGGATCGATTCTGCATGGAGAACCCCCTCTCTTCTCTCAAAAAATGGACTCATCGATTCTCCTATCTGGAGCGCTGCTGCTCCAGTATCAATGTACCCAGCCGGTGGCGGGTACGATTGATCTCCTTCAGTATCTCATCTGCCTCACTGCTCTCTCCACCCTCCCGGAGCGCCTCCTCCCTCTGTTCCAGCTGTGCCAGTTTGGTGCGCAACGCCCCCAACTCATGATGGCGCTGACGCCGTTGCGAGGCCT
>CAYFMF010000032.1:0-4497 GCA_964344135.1 uncultured Piscirickettsiaceae bacterium | reverse complement strand
AGTTTGGTGCGCAACGCCCCCAACTCATGATGGCGCTGACGCCGTTGCGAGGCCTGCTGGCGAAGCTGTTCTGCCCGGCCGGCGGAGGCGGTGACCGCCTCCTGCTCCAGCTGCTCCGCACGCAGATCATCCGGAAGATAGAGGTCACCAGACTGGCCACAGCCACTCAGCAGCACCAGAATGGGCAGCAGAAAAATTACTCTGTTCATGGCGCCAAGTATAAACTTCAGACCCGGCGAAAACTATCCCTCTTTGTGGTCAACACTCCCCCCCAATAACGCCCCTCTTCTCAGGAGGAGGATGGCTGGAGGAAGGGGTTGGATCTCCTCTCGTCCCCAAAGGTGGAGAGCTCCCCATGCCCCGGGACAAAGCGGATACTGTCCCCCAGCGGAAACAGTCTGTTGGTGATCGAGTCGATCAGCTGGGCATGGCTACTGCGTGGAAAGTCGGTCCGGCCGATACTCCCCTTGAAGAGAACATCACCCACAAATGCAATCTGCTCTGCTGCATGAAGATAGACAACATGGCCAGGGGTATGGCCGGGACAGTGGTAGACATCCAGTTGCTGGCTTCCAAACTCGACCCTGTCCCCCTGCTCCAGCCAGCGGTCAGGGGCAACACTGCGCCCATCCAGGCCATACTGCCCGCTCCAGAACGGGATCGACTCCAGCAGGAACTCGTCATCGCGGTGAGGCCCGACAACCGGAATACCCCAATAGTCGGCCAGCTCTGCAGCCGCCCCGGCATGGTCGAAGTGGCCATGGGTCAGCAACAGCCTGACCGGTTCCACCTGCTGCCGCCTGACATGGCTGATCAGCACCTCTGCATCACCGCCCGGATCGACAAGAACAGCCTCTCCGCTCTCCTCGCAGACCAGCAGGGAGCAGTTTTGTTGCAATGGGGTAACCGGGATAATTTCGAGCTTCATTGATTTACATGGGCGACTTTAGCGCTATTATGGTAGGCGAAGGATAACGATTCAGGTCTGCTTTTCAAGATTAGTTATTGCTTCTGAATAGATACGGTGGAGTACCTCTTGATGACAAACCATATTGTCTGGCTTGATTCGGTAGGGATCAAGGATATCAGCCAGGTTGGCGGAAAAAATGCCTCACTGGGCGAGATGATCCATGCCCTCTCCGACAGGGGGATCCGGGTCCCCAACGGCTTTGCCACCACCGCCGAGGCATTCCGGGAGTTCCTGGACCACAACAGGCTGACCGCTCCGATCCAGCAGCAGCTTGAGGCACTCGACCCCGCTGATCTCCATGCCCTGAAAGAGACCGGCGCACAGCTTCGGCGCTGGATTCTCGATTCAACCTTCCCGCCCGCGCTGCTGCAGGCGATTACAGATGCCCATGAAGCGCTGGAGCGTAAGACCACGGGAAAGCTCAGTGTTGCCATTCGCTCCTCTGCAACGGCAGAGGATCTGGCGGATGCATCCTTCGCCGGGCAGCAGGAGAGCTACCTCAATGTCTGTGGTCTGGAGCGTGTTCTCGGCTCGATCAAGAATGTGTTTGCCTCACTCTACAATGACCGCGCCATCTCCTATCGCGCACACCAGCACTTTGACCACCAGAGCATTGCGATATCGGTAGGGGTTCAGCAGATGGTGCGCAGTGATCTCGGCTCCAGCGGGGTCCTCTTCACCCTCGATACCGAATCCGGATTCAGGGATGTGGTTCTGATCACCTCCGCCTATGGGCTCGGTGAGAGTGTGGTACAGGGGGCGGTCAACCCGGATGAGTTCCATGTCTACAAGCCCACGCTCAACCGGGGATACCCGGCCATACTCGGCAAGACACTGGGGTCGAAGGAGATTCGCAAGATCTATGCCGAGGACAACCTGAAGGATTTCATCGTAACGGAGCGTGTCCCCAAAGCGGAGCGCAACCGCTTCAGCCTCAACGACCGGCAGATCCATGAGCTGGCACGCTACGCGGTAACCATTGAGGAGCACTACCGGCGCCCGATGGATATTGAGTGGGCACTGGACGGTATCGACCAGCAGATCTATATCGTCCAGGCACGTCCGGAGACGGTAAAGAGCCAGGAGGAGAGAGGGCACTCCATTGAGCGATACAAGCTCCAGGAGGAGGGGACCATTCTTGCCAGGGGACGTGCCATTGGACAGGCCATTACCACAGGAACAACCCGGATCATCGCCAATATCTCGGAGATGGAGCGTATTCAGCCCGGTGACATTCTGGTGACCGACATGACCGATCCGGACTGGGAGCCGATCATGAAGCGGGCCTCGGCGATTGTGACCAATCGTGGTGGACGCACCTGTCACGCGGCCATCATTGCCCGGGAGCTGGGCATCCCGACCATTGTGGGCACCGGAGATGCAACCGACTCCCTGCCTGACAACCATGCAGTCACCATCTCCTGTGCCGAGGGGGATGATGGGGCTGTCTACGACGGACTGCTCCCGTTTGAGCACACGACCACCACCATTCAGTCGCTGCCCGAACTGAAGACCCGAATGATGATCAATATCGGAAACCCGGGACGTGCCTTTGACTATGCCTCCATCCCCAACGCTGGTGTCGGACTGGCCAGAATGGAATTTATCATCAGCAACATCATCGGTATCCATCCAAGGGCGGTCATCGACTTTGAGCGTCAGCCGGCAGCGACAAGGGAGCAGATCAACAGACGAATTGCGGGCTATGGCTCCCCCACCGAGTTCTATGTAGAGAAGCTGACCGAGGGGATCGCCACACTTGCTGCAGCGTTCTCGCCCAACCCCGTCCGTATCCGGACATCCGACTTCAAGAGCAATGAGTATGCAAGCCTGCTGGCAGGAGAGGCGTTTGAACCGCTGGAGTCAAACCCGATGATCGGCTATCGTGGCGCGCTGCGGCAGCTATCGGAGCAGTTTCGCCCCTGCTTTGCACTCGAGTGCCGTGCCATCAAGCGGGCACGGGACCGGATGGGGCTCTCCAATATCGAGATCATGATCCCCTTTATTCGCACCCTGAGCGAGGCGAGACAGATCCTCGAGCTCCTTGAGGAGAACGGGCTGAAACGGGGGGACAATGGGCTGCGCATCATCATGATGTGTGAGATTCCATCCAATGTGATCCTGGCAGAGGAGTTTCTTGAATATTTTGATGGCTTCTCCATCGGCTCCAACGACCTGACCCAGCTCACCCTCGGGATGGATCGTGACTCCGAATGGATGGTCCCGGTATTCGATGAGCGTGACCCGGCGGTGAAAAGGAGCATTGCTGCTGTCATCCAGGCCTGCCACAAACAGAACAAGAGTATCGGGATCTGTGGCGAGGCCCCCTCAGACTATCCCGGTTTTGCCCGATGGCTGGTTGAACAGGGGATCAGCAGCATCTCCATGAACCCCAACAGCATCGTCGACAGCTGGAACCGTCTGGGAAGGCAGCGCGCACCATGACCCGGTTCGCCCCCCATCAAATCACTACTTCGAGCAATATCAATCACCTGTCCGTTGTGTAACCATCCTCTCCACAACACAATAAAAATCACTACCAGTGAGAGGAGGTGCGCGTGGGAGGATGCGCATGGATCGACAACCCTGTTGTCGACAGTCAAGGTATGGGGTGCCCCACCCCCTGCCCACAATATTCTGCAGGCAGTAACTGAGTGGCCCTGCTGCCTATCTACAAGGGGGAGGTCCGCTACTCTCCGCTCTTCTCAGAGCTGGACGAGGAGTCACTGAATACCCTGTTGTGCTCAGCAAAACTGATCTATAAACGGACAGGAGAGACCCTTTTTCTGCGCGATGGGCGTGTCGACCACTTCTACATCCTGCGCTCAGGCATGGCAAAGCTCTATGTAAGCTCATCCGATGGCAACCAGAAGACCATCGAGATCGTCAAGCCGGGGGATGCATTCTGCATATCCGAGATGTTCTCGGAAAACCACCGTCACAGCATGAGCTGCCAACTCCTTGAGGATAGCAACATCTTCGCCTTCAGCAGCCGCCCCTATCTCAACATCCTCCGGGAGAACCCCGATATCTCCTTCTCCATCATGGCTAATCTCAGCCGCAAGATGCAATCCTATGTACAGCAGATCAACAGCCTCAGCCTGCACGATGCCCGCTACCGCTTCGCCAACTACCTGCTCTCACTGCTCTCGGAGGATCCTGACAATCAGGATGAGTTCTTTCTCCCCATTCACAAGAGCGAGATCGCCTCTCTGCTCTCCATCAAGCGCGAGACGCTCTCCCGCATGCTTGCAAGCTTTGACAGGGAGCAGGTGATCAGGATGCAGGGTGACCATATCAGGATTCTGGATATCAGCAGATTAAAGGAGAGTGCAATGGTCAGGAAGGCACCTTCAACGGTTGGCCAGGTGGCGTGAGAGAGCGGAGAGAACGCAGGTGTCGAGAATCATAACCCTCTTTTTTGTCTGCTCCGCCCTGTTCTCTGTTGTCAGCATCTGGCTGATGCTGACTCTCTAGGAGGCTGTCCGAGAATAGAAGTCGTAGCGAGGGAGAGCTGATTTGAGACA
>CAYFMF010000031.1:0-18697 GCA_964344135.1 uncultured Piscirickettsiaceae bacterium | reverse complement strand
GAGCTACAATGCAGAGAAGTCTTGCCATGGAAGAAGGAGATCAATATTTAGTGTATTTGGTAAGGTGTCACCGTAATGTCGGGTTTTTTCGAAGTATTCCTGATACATGTAGGTTGTTTGGACTGTTCCTTCTCTTCGTGACCTCGAAGCAGAGAGCGACTACATCGAACAGGAAAACCCGGCTGCTGCACGCCGGATTATGGAGAGGCTGAAACAAGGGGCGCACTCCCTTTCTGATAATCCAGAAACTGGCCGACCCGGGCGAGTGGCGTGAACAAGAGAGCTGGTGGTAACCAGTACCCCATACCTTCTACCGTACCGGATACGAGAAAACAGAATCGAGATACTTCGAGTACTACATGGGGCACGGAAGTGGCCAAGTAGATTGTAGTGCTTGCGGGGTATTAATGTTACTCCGCATAGGCTCGGCGAATCATCTGCTGCACCCGAGGGACTACATTCATGGGGATCAGTTCGATCTCCTGATGTTGGCTCGCAAACACCCGGAAGAGCTCATCGGCAAATCCTTGTCCGATGGTATCGACCCCCTCGAAGTCGAGGATCACGGTTCTGAACCTCTCAACTCGATTCAGAATCCTCTTCGCCTGTGATCTTGAGACCAGGGTTTCCCCCTCGTACAGCGCCAGCTTGAGCGGGATAACGGTCTTCTCGAATCGATAGTCGTCTGGCCCACCGCTGTATTCATCAAAGATCTCTCCCAAATCCTTATCGCTATCCAGCGCGATCCACATCATCACCTGAGTGCCCTCGCTCTCATGCTCATGGTGCAGCAGGAAATCATTTTTGTGACTATCATCATGGTCAAAGGTCAGATCACCCGATTCAATGACGAAGTTGTCGAATGAACGACTGGTGAAGAAGATCCCCTGCCCTGTATGGTTCTCTGGATCGGTTGTCAGCTTTCCTTTGCTCAGCTCCAGCAGGGACTCCCTTGGGTCATTCAGCTCCAGCAGTCGGGCGATGCGTCTGAAGATCCCTTCACCGTTGTCTGCAATGGAGATCCCAATCCCTTCCAGGTTTCGCCCGGCCTCCACCACAACCGCTTCCCCTTCGGAGTGGTCAATTGCATTATTGAGGATTTCGGTAAATCCGTAGTGGCAAATTTCTGATACGTTGTCAGGGATCCCTTCGAAGATGAAGGAGAAGTCCTGACGATGCACCAGACTCTCATCGAGGTTTTCCAGTGGATAGGTCGCCACATGCGCCCGAATGGGGCCGAGTGAGTATCGACGGGATCTCGTCTTCCCGGTCGCCTCCAGATACCCTGCATCCACCAGAGTGGCCAGATGACGGTGAATGGACTGCCGGGAGACGCCAAAGGCACCGGTGGCGTTCTGAACAAGATTCACCTGCCCCAGACGAACCGCATCAATCAGATACCTTCTGATGGTTCGGGTGCGCTTGGTAATTTTCTTGGGCATTGTAAACTTTTATCGCCTGGCTCGGCTATATTGTAAACTTATAAAAATACATTTGTAAACTTACAAGGGTGACGCAGTTGTCGTTCACTCTACCCCAAATACTCGTCCTTGAGTCGCACATAGTTGTCGGCTGAGATCTTCAGCCACTCCAGTTCGTCCCTGGTCAGTTCACGGGCCCGAACCGCCGGGCTTCCGCGCCAGAGATAGCCCCCCTCCAGCCTCTTGCCCGGCGCCACCAGACTTCCGGCCGCGAGAAAGAGCTCATCCTCCAGGATGGCCCCATCGAGTACCGTTGCCCCCATCCCAATCAGGCAGCGGTTGCCGATGGTGCAGGCATGGAGGATGGCGCCGTGGCCGACGGTAACCTCGTCACCAATAATCAGTGGGTAGCCATCGGGGGCGGTTTTGTTGGGCTGGGTGACATGGAGTACCGAGTTGTCCTGGATGTTGGTGCGTTCTCCGATCTCAATCCGGTGGACATCGCCACGCACCGAGACCAGCGGCCAGATCGAGCTCTCCCTTCCGATCGTGGTTCTGCCAATCACCTGTGCTGAGGGGTCGATAAAGACGCTATCGTCAAATTGTGGGTTCCAGTCCCGGTAGGGGCGAATATTGTTCATTGGGTTGTTCCGTTGCCAAGGTGTCAGGGAGCTGATAGTTTACCGAATCTTTATCACGAAGCGTTGAGATGGAGCTGTAATGGAACGGAATCAAAACCCACTGCTGGAGATGGAGGGGCTTCCCCCCTTTTCTGAAATCAAGCCGGAACATGTCCTGCCGGCCGTTGAGCAGCTGTTGTCGGAGAATCGAGAAACGGTTGAGCAGTTGTTGCGGCAGTCCGAGCTGAAGTGGGGTAACCTGGTTCAGCCGCTGGAGGAGATGGAGGATCGTCTGGGGCGTGTCTGGTCACCGGTCAGCCATCTCAATTCGGTCAAGAACAGTCCGGAGCTGAGGGAGGCCTACAACCGCTCTCTTCCGCTGCTCTCCGACTATGCCACCGAGATGGGGCAGCACAAGGGGCTCTACAGCGCCTTCCGTCAGATTGCGGACCACGACTCCTTCCGGATGCTGGAGCCCTCTCAGAAGAAGATCATCGAGAATGCACTGCGCGACTTTCGGCTCTCCGGGATCGACCTTGCCCCGGAGCAGCAGGAGCGATTTCGGGAGATCAGCCAGCAGCTCTCGCAGCTGACCTCGAAGTTTGGGGAGAATGTGCTCGATGCCACCAACCAGTGGGAAAAGCTGATTGCTGATGAATCAATGCTGGCAGGGCTGCCAGACTCTGCCAGGGCGATGGCGAAACAGACCGCAGAGCAGCGGGAGAGGGTGGGGTGGCTATTTACACTGGAATTCCCCTCCTATATTGCGCTGATGACCTATTCGGACCGTCGCGATCTTCGAGAGGAGCTCTATGAGGCCTATGTGACCCGCGCCTCGGATCGGGGGCCGCATGATGCCAGCCATGACAATACCGGGGTGATGGAAGAGGTTCTGCAGCTGCGACATGAGAAGGCGCAGCTGCTGGGGTTTGCCAACTATGCGGAGTACTCACTCTCCACCAAGATGGCAACCGACCCGGATCAGGTGATCTCATTTCTTCAGGATCTGGCCGACCGCTCGCTGGGGGTAGCGAAACAGGAGCTGGAGGAGCTGCGGGATTTTGCACGCAGTGAAGGGGGGGTGGACGAGCTGCAGGCGTGGGATGTCGCCTACTACTCGGAGAAGCTGAAGCAGCAGCGTTACAGCCTGTCGGAAGAGGAGCTCAAGCCCTGGTTTCCGGTCGACCGGGTGCTGGAGGGGATGTTTGAGGTGGTCCACCGTCTCTATGGGATTACCATCGAGCCGGTCGAGGGGGCTGATCTCTGGGAGAAGAGTGTCCGCTTCTTCCGGATTGTGGATGGCTCTGGAGCACTCCGTGGGCAGTTCTATACCGACCTCTACGCCCGTCCGCAGAAGCGGGGAGGGGCCTGGATGGATGACTGCATCACCCGCAGCAGAACGGAGGAGGGGGTTCAGGTGCCGGTGGCCTATCTGACCTGCAACTTCACCCCGCCGATCGGAGAGAATCCGGCACTGCTGACCCACGATGAGGTGCTGACCCTGTTCCATGAGTTTGGCCATGGTCTCCACCATATGTTGACCCAGATCGACTTCCCCAGTGTGGCGGGCATTGGCGGGGTGCCGTGGGATGCGGTGGAGCTGCCGAGCCAGTTCATGGAGAACTGGTGCTGGCAGGAGGAGGCGCTTCCCCTCTTCTCGGGCCACTTCAAAACCGGGGAACCCCTTCCCAAGGAGAAGTTCGACCAGCTGCTTGCCTCCAGGAATTTCCAGTCCGGGATGGCGATGGTGCGCCAGCTGGAGTTTGCGCTGTTCGACTTCCGGATGCATCTGGAGTTTGACCCCGAGGGGCCTTCCGGCCGGGGAGAGCAGGTCTATGGCCCACTGCAGAGGGTTCGTGAGCAGGTCTCGGTGATGCAGCCCCCCTCCTTCAACCGCTTCCCCCACAGCTTCTCCCACATCTTTGCCGGGGGCTATGCCGCTGGTTACTACAGCTACAAGTGGGCCGAGGTGCTCTCCTCGGATGCCTTCTCCAGCTTTGAGGAGAGCGGGATCTTTGATCGGGATACCGGGATCCGTTTCCTGTCGGCAGTTCTCGAACAGGGTGGCTCCAGGGAGCCGATGGAGCTCTTTATCGAGTTCCGTGGCAGGGAGCCGCAGATCGATGCGCTACTGCGTCACTCGGGGATCAGCCAATAGAAGAGGCGTTGGTTGAAATGGCTGATTTGTTATTGGTGTGACGGCATCGCGTAGCCCTTTGGCATCCTCGAAGGATTGGCGTGCACTCCAGATGATATAGCCGCCCCAAAGCACCTTCACATTCTCAAAGCCTGCAACACTGAGCGCCAAGTGGGCCTTGGAGGAGAGCAGTCCGGTTTCGCAATAGAGCAGGATGGGCCGGTCGGTGGGTAACTCGCTGCGGCGTCCCAAGATCTCGCGCCACTCAATATTGATTGCATTGGGAATGTGCCCGGTATTGAACTGGCCGGCATTCCGGGTGTCGATGATGAAGAAGCTGTTGTAACCCTCATGCTCTAGTTGTTCTGGAGAGACTGCTCCGGCAGAGTAGGGAGCAAACTCCATATAGGCCTCGAGTGCATCGATGGCTTCCTCTTCTGAGAAAGCAGAGAGAGGCATGGTGGCAAGCAGGATAAGAAAAAATATTCTTTTAAAAAACATAGGGTTTTTGGTCTGAATGGGTGAGCTGGAGTATATAATAAGCCGCCTTTTTGGCAAAACAATCAAGAATCGTTCCTGTTTATGATGCAGAGAGACCAGCTTTATTCCGCAGATTTGGATCTTGTCGAAGGCTTTCGCTTTGACGAGAGTGTTGTGGGTGTCTTTACAGACATGATTCGGCGCTCCGTGCCGGGCTATGGGATGGTACTTTCGCTGACTGGTGTGCTGGCAGAGCAGTATCTGCAGCCAGAGACTCGAGGCTATGACCTGGGGGCCTCTCTTGGAGGATCAACATTGGCGATGCGGGAGGTGGCGCGACAGCGCCAATGTCCGCTGATTGCGGTCGACAACTCCGAGGCGATGGTTGAGCAGTGCCGCACTCATCTGGGGGAGACTGCGGGAGAAGAGCAAATTGAGCTGCGCTGTGAGGATGTGCGCAATACCGTCGTTGAAAATGCCTCGCTGGTGGTGATGAACTTCACCCTGCAGTTTATCCCCTTGGAAGAGCGGGAAGAGGTGCTCTCAACCATCGCCTCCGGGATGAAGGAGGGAGGGGCATTGATGCTCTCCGAGAAGATTTGCTTTGAGAATGCAGAACAGCAGGAGCGGATGGAGCAGCTCCACCACGCCTTCAAGCGGGCCAATGGATACAGCGAGCTGGAGATCAGCCAGAAACGTGCGGCGCTGGAGGAGGTGCTTCGCCCCGAAACGGTGCAGCAGCATCTGGAGCGGTTGAGACGGGCCGGATTTTCCAGTGCAGAGGTGATCTTTCAGGCGCTCAACTTTGTCTCGATCCTGGCGATCCGCTGAGATGAGTCCGATCCTGCCATTAGCGTTGGAGTCATCCCTTGATGCCCTGCAGTCAGAGGGGTTGGATACCTGGAGCGCTCGGCTGAGGCAGGAGCTTCCACCCCTGTTTGCACCGGGGCGCAACGGGAATCTGCCACGCTGGCTGGAGGCACTGGAGCAGTTGCCGCCACTGCGGGGATCGGTGCCCGATCTTGCAGCCCCTCGGGTGCGAGTTGGTCAGGAGGGCGGCTGTAGCGGGGAGGAGCAGGCGGTGGTTGAGCAGGCGCTGCGCAGACTCCACCCCTGGCGCAAGGGGCCCTTTGAGCTGTTCGGCGTCCATATCGATACCGAGTGGCGTTCCGACTGGAAGTGGTCCCGGCTGGAGCGCCAGATTGAACCACTTGAGGGGCGCATGGTTCTCGATGTGGGGTGTGGTAATGGGTACCATGCACTGCGGATGGCGGGTGCAGGGGCCCGTTTTGTGGTGGGGATTGATCCCAACCTGCTCTTTTTGTGCCAGTTCCGGGCAGTGACCCGGTTTATGGATCCGTTACCACCGGTACATCTCATGCCGGTTGCCATGGAGTCGGTTCCACCCAACCTGCAGAGTTTTGACACAGTTTTCTCCATGGGAGTGCTCTATCATCGACGTTCCCCAATGGACCATCTTCTTGAGTTGCGTGGGGCCCTGCGGCCGGGAGGGCAGCTGGTCCTGGAGACGCTGGTGATTGAGGGGGAGCGGGGAGAAGTTTTGGTTCCGGAGGGGAGATATGCCAAAATGAGGAACACATGGTTTATCCCCTCTGTAGCGGAGCTTGCGCACTGGCTGAAAAGGGTTGGATTCCGGCAGATCGAGTCTCTGGATCAGTCCGTGACCACGACGGATGAGCAGAGGGCAACCTCATGGATGCAGTTTGAGTCACTCGCCGACTTCCTGGATCCCGAGAACCCGGAGCGGACCATTGAGGGGTATCCAGCACCACGACGGGCACTGTTTTCAGCAACTGCCCCACAGTAACAGGAAGTTGTAGAGATGAGAGAGATATGGAGACGGCACCATCGTTTGATCCAGTGGGGTGTGGCAGCGCTACTGGCGCTGTTGTTGCTGCTATGGGTCAATGGAGAGCAGACTGAGCCTCAGCAGGAGCCACAACCCCCAGCCGAGCCGGAGCCTGTGGCAGAGGTGGTTGTTGAGAAGAGGCTGCCGGCTGAGCCAGAGCCTGTTCCCGAGCCAGCTGTGGCTGAGGTTCCCATCGAGGTGGAGCCTGAACCGGAGGCACCACCCATGGAGGAGGAGACCACTCCGGAGCCGGTATTGGAGTCCGTTCCAGTGCCGGAGGCTGAGCCGCCGCCGGAACCCGAACCGGTAGAGGAGCAACTCTCCGAGGAGAGCATTTCACCCATCTGCCCGCAGTGGACCGAATCGCTGGCCGTCTCCCGGGGGACCTTTACCCTTGGTGTTGATCGTGTCAGTCGTGAGCCGCTGGATTCAATCTGTCGACCCACCAGTGAGGTACGGAAGATATTCTACTTCAGTGACCTTCACAATCAGTTTGGGAAACGCATCTACCACCTCTGGGAGTACAATGGCAGGGAGATGGCCAAGGTAGCACTGGGACGGGTTGGAGGGCCCCGCTGGAGGGTCTGGTCAAGCAAGAATCTTGTTCCCGGCTGGAGTGGGGAGTGGAGCGTCAAGGTGGTGACCGGAGATGGGACACTCCTTCATCAGGAGAGCTTTGAGTACCTGGCCGAATGAGCGCAAAGGACCTTAGGGCATTCATCCAGCAGCTGGAGCAGCGGGGTGAGCTGAAGAGAGTCACGCAGGAGATCGATCCGCACCTCGAGATGACCGAGATTGCCGACCGTGTATTGAGGGCAGAGGGGCCGGCACTGCTGTTTGAGAATCCGAAGGGGTCGAACATCCCCGTTCTGGCCAACCTGTTTGGTACCCCTGAACGGGTGGCACTGGGCATGGGGCAGGAGTCGACCTCACACCTGCGAGAGGTGGGGCAGATTCTGGCCTACCTCAAGGAGCCCGACCCACCCAAGGGGTTCAGGGATGCGGTTGAGAAGCTGCCGATCTTCAAGCAGGTACTCAATATGTCGCCGAAGGTGCGCTCCAGGGCCCCCTGTCAGGAGGTGGTACTGGAGGGGGATGATGTCGATCTCTCCCAGTGGCCGATCCAGACCTGTTGGCCTGGTGATGCGGGGCCACTGATTACCTGGGGGCTGGTGGTCACCCGTGGCCCCAACAAGGAGCGGCAAAATTTGGGGATCTACCGACAGCAGGTGATCGGCCGCAACCGGGTGATCATGCGCTGGCTCTCCCATCGTGGTGGGGCGATCGATTTTCGTGAATGGAGAGAGGCCAATCCGGGCAAGCCGTTTCCTGTTGCTGTGGTGATTGGGGCCGATCCGGCTACCATTCTGGGTGCAGTGACACCCGTCCCGGATACGCTCTCCGAGTATGCCTTCGCCGGGCTGTTGCGAGGCTCAAAAACCGAGGTGGTGCGCTGTATCGGTCCGGATCTTCAGGTGCCGGCGAGTGCGGAGATCATTCTTGAGGGGACCATTGACCCGGATGAGCTGGCCGATGAGGGGCCGTTTGGGGACCATACCGGCTACTACAATGAGGTGGAACGCTTCCCGGTACTGACGGTTGAGCGTATCACCCACCGCAGGAACCCCATCTACCACTCCACCTATACCGGACGTCCACCGGATGAGCCGGCGGTTCTTGGGCTTGCCCTCAACGAGGTCTTTGTCCCTATCCTGAAGAAGCAGTTTCCGGAGATTGTCGATTTCTACCTCCCCCCGGAGGGGTGCTCCTACCGGATGGCGGTGGTCAGCATGAAGAAGCAGTACCCGGGCCATGCCAAGCGGGTGATGATGGGGGTCTGGTCCTTCCTGCGGCAGTTCATGTATACCAAGTTCATCATTGTGACCGATGATGATATTGATGTGCGCAATTGGCAGGATGTGATCTGGGCACTGACCACACGGATGGACCCGGTTCGTGACACCACGCTGGTGGAGAACACCCCGATTGACTATCTTGACTTTGCATCCCCTGTCTCGGGGCTGGGATCGAAGATGGGGCTGGATGCCACCAACAAGTGGGAGGGGGAGACCGAGCGAGAGTGGGGCAGTGCGATCACCATGGACCCAGAGGTGAAAGAGCGTATTGATCAGCTCTGGGACGAACTGGGGCTGTAGTTTTCCCACCACTCCATCAGCGATAGAAAATCGCTTGAATCGAGGACAATAACATATCAAAATAGTCGGTCTTTATAAGGGGCCGTATCGGTCGCCCTGCATGATCAACAGGAATAACAAGAAGAGGAAAAAGGATGTCTAATCGCGTTCAACTGCAGCCCAGTGGAAATGAGTTTGAGGCCGCTGACGGTCAAAATATTCTTGATGCCGCTCTGGAGCATGGGGTCAGTTTCCCGTTTGGTTGCCAGAATGGCTTTTGTGGTGCCTGCAAGGCGAAGGTGGTCTCTGGCGAGGTTGAGTATCAGGATGGCTACAGTGCGCAGCCGCTGACCGAGGAGGAGCTGGAAGCTGGCGTAGTGATCTGCTGCAAGGCAGAGGCCAGGAGTGACCTGGTGGTTGAGGTCCATGAGGTGGCGGGTGTGGACGAGATTGAGATTCGTACCCTGCCGGTCAAGGTCTCAAGGATTGAGCGCCTGGCGGATGATGTGATCCGCCTCTATCTGAGGCAGCCAGAGGACGAGAGCCTGCAGTTTCTGGCAGGGCAGTATATCGAGGTCATTCTGGAAGGGAACCAGCGTCGCGCCTTCTCGATTGCCAATGCGCCCCATAACGGTGAGGAGATCGAGCTTCATCTGCGTCTGGTGGATGGCGGGGTATTCACCCCCTATGTCTTCAATGAGATGGAGGAGAAGGAGATTCTGCGCATTGAGGGGCCACTGGGCTCATTCTTCCTGCGCGAGGAGTCCGGGAATGAGCTGGTTCTGGTTGCAGGTGGCACCGGATTTGCGCCGATCAAGGGGATGGTTGAGCATGCGATTGAGCTGGGGATGGGCAACCCGATCAGGATCTACTGGGGGGTACGCTCCGAAGAGGATCTCTATCTTGATGGGCTGGCCCGGGAGTGGGCCTCAACGCATGAGAATATCACCTATATTCCGGTGCTCTCTGACCCTGATGGGGCGGAGTGGGGTGGTCGTACCGGCATGGTGCACCAGGCGGTGGTGGAGGATTACCCCGACCTTTCCGGTGTTGATCTCTATATGGCGGGCCCACCTGTGATGATTGAGGCCGGCAGGATGGCATTCAGTGCAATTGGGCTAACCGAGGATCGTCTCTATTTTGACTCATTTGAGGTTGCTGGCGAGGCGGGCCGCTAGAGATAGCGCGCTCTGCCCTCAGCAGGGTCGCCTCTCGCTCAATGTACTCAAGGGCGGCCACGGTATCGCCACGCGCTCTCTTGAGTTCGGCCATCTCGCGGTACCCCTCGCTGTTTGGCTCGATCTGTAGACTCTTCTCCAGATGTTGCTCTGCCTGTCCCCAGACCTCCTTTCTGAGGTAGAGGCGCCCCAGCGCAAGGTGGAGTGCGGCACTCTCGGGGTGCTGCCTGAGCCACTTCTCCGCTGTGTGGAGCTGATCATCAACCGAATCCGTGGCCAGGGTTCCGTAGAGCGCAACCAGTTCATCCGACCACTCACGCCGGATCTCCTTGCGTAGCAGCTCCTCGCTGAGTGCGCTCTTTCCCTGCTGGTTCAGCAGGGAGGCGTAGCGGTGGATCAGCTCCGGGTGGTGGCGATCCTTGCGGGAAAAATCTCTCCACTGCTGCTCCAGGCTCTCCTTATCCTCCTCTCCACCATGAGTCAGCAGCTGGAGCTGGCTCTGTTTTTCCAGTCGTGAGAGCTCCTCCTCGCCGATCGCCTTCTGTTTGCGCAGAATGGGAACCAGTTTCAGCAGCTTGTCCCACTGCTGCTGGCTGGTGAGCGCCTGTGCCAGAAGATAGAGCAGCCTGGGGTGGCTGGGCTTCTCTCTTCTCAGTTGCTCCAGGGTATCCAGCGCCTCATCGCTCTGTTGGTGCGCCAGCTGCTGTTCGGCCTGAGTCAGGCGGATCACAAAGTCGGCCTTTGGAACCTCCTGGCGTGCCAGCCTGAAGTAGTGGTCACGACGCTCATCAGCAAACAGCTGCTGGGCGGCATTGGCGGCACCAAGGTAGTGCATCAGTGGACTCTCGCTATCCATGGCTGAGCGTGCGAGCAGTTTTTCCGCCTTTTTCCAGTTCCCCTCGGCAAGGGTGATCATCCCCATGGTGAGCTCCTTGCGTGCCCGTCGGGTTCTCTGCGCTCTTCTCCAGAGACGCAGGTTGCGTGGGGCATGGATAAATCCGGATAGCAGTCGGATCAGAAGCAGCAGCAGTGAGAAGAGCGCAAACATCGTGAGCAGGGCAAAGCTGAGGCTGGTCTCAATGCTCCACTCCCCAAGCTGCAGCAGGATGTATCCACCATGTCCCTGCAACTGCAGGGCGACAACACTTGTGACAACCAGCAGCAGGGTGAGGACCAGGATGCGTCTCATGGAGTCTGGCTTGCCGGGTTTCCGGTGGCGGCTCCACTGTTGCCATCCAGCAGTGCCTTCAGCCGCTTGTGGGCCAGACCGATCGTTGGCAGCTGCGGGGAGAGATCCAGAGACTCAAGCCGGGTCAGGCGCCGGCTGATGGAGTGTGTCTGCTCATCCTGCTGATCAAAGATCCCCAGCCACTGTTGTACGCTTCGGATCCGCTCTCTGAAGAGGTTGTTGTCCCGCAGCAGCAGGGCGCTCTGGGCCTGCTCCAGGCGAAGTTGGAGAATCTGTCGGCTGACCCTCTCCTCCGACTGGGTGGCGATCACGGGAAGCTCCATGCTCTTCTTCTCCACACGAACCAGAGTGAGAATATCATCCCAGATCTTGTTGAGGATCGCCTGCCAGCCCCACTCGGATGGCGCCTCGGGTGTGGTAGTGGCTGCTGCATGCTCCCCGCTCTCCTCCTGCAGATTGGAGCTCCGCTCAGGGATCTTCAGGCGATCAAGCGTGGAGATGATCTGGCTCAGTTCGGAGATCGGCTCATGGAGGTTTGGTATGGTGGTCTGGTTGAGGAGGCGGATCTCCTCCCGGATCAACCCCTGGATTGGCAGCAGCAGGGGGTCACCGGTCTCACTCAGCTGTCGTCCGGCCTGGGCCAGTGCCTGCTGTGCGCCATCCAGGTTCTCTGCAATCAGCAGCTGCTCCTCGGCAATCTGCAGGAGACGCAGTGCAGAGGAGAGGTGAAGATTGTCCTCCCTGCGATTAACCCGCTTGGCAAGGGCAGCTACGCTCTGGTTCAGCTGCCGGTTCTGCTCCTGAAGGGGTTGGATTGCCTGCTGGAGCGCCTGTTGAAGCTGCTCCTCCTGCTGCTGAAGACGTTCACTGATCTGCTGTTCCTGTGCTTCAGATCGTTGCCGCTGTTGATCCAGTATCTTCAGGCTGGACTGGTTACTGCGCTCTACCTCTCTCTCGAGCCCCTGGATGGCCTGCTCCATCCTCTCCTGTAGCGCACCGATCTCCTGACTGTTCTGTGTCGCTCTCTCTGATGCAGATGCCCCCTCCTGCTGGAGGGACTGTGTCAGAAGCCAGACGGTGCCGGCAAGGATGGAGAGGGCAAGCAGGACGGCCCCGATGATGGTGGACTGTTTTGTCGACAACAGGGAAGAGCCACTCTGTTCGGATAGAACCTCGGCATCAATAATCTCCTCGCTGTTCCTCTTCATGGTGGTGCTGGCTGCCCCCTGCTGCTCTATTGCTCACGACTCTTTTGGTAAGCCGGGTCATCTGTGACCCAGTGGATGAGTGTATCAAGGATTGCGGCATCACTGGGAGGTTGTGCAAGGATTGCCTTGTGGTGAAACCCCAGCTCCATGGCCACCTCCCGGGTACGTTCACTGATCACAATCAATGGGGTTTTCAGCAGATAGGGTCTCCCGGCCTCGCCAACCATCTGCATCAGATTCTTCAGGCTCTGGTTACTGGTGACGACTGCGGCATCAATCCCTCCTCCTCTCCACCCCTCCAGGATGGGGGCGGGGTCGGAGTCGGGCACAATCCTGCGGTAGATCTCTGCATAGGTCACACTGGCACCACGTCTGCGCAGGGTCTCGGCAAGAAGCTCTCTTCCCCCCTCTCCACGCACGATCACTATCTCGCTGCCGTCGACGTTCTGCAGCTCCGGGGTGGCCAGCAGCCCCTCACTGTCGAAGCGTTCAGTGGGCAGAATCTCTGCCGGATATCCCAGCTTTTCCAGCGTACGTGCGGTCGCATGACCCACAGCGGCAAACTGGAGTGAGTGGGGAATGACCCCCTCCTCCAGCATCAGCTCTACCCCAATGCGTGCGGCATTGGCACTGATGAAGATGGCAGTGTCAAAATCGGAGAGATCCCTGAAGAGTGCCCTGGCGGGTTCGATGTTGTCTGGTGGGACAATCTCCATCACCGGGAAAGGGTAGACGGTACCTCCCAGTGACTCGATGGCTCGGCTCAGGCTGGCTGCCTGGTGGGCGGGGCGTGTAACCAGAACCCCGATACCGTCCAGCGCTCCTGCGGCAGCTTCAGCCATCTTCATGCGTTGTCATACAGCTCCTGCAGGATCTCCCTCGCACCATTGGCCAGCAGCTGCTCTGCAACCTCGACACCAAGTGCCTCGGCCTCCTCCTCCGGTCCGCGGATCTCGCTGCGGATGATCTCGGATCCATCCACGGCACCAACCAGCCCACGCAGATAGATCTCATTCTCCTCAAGGATTGAGTAGCTTCCGATCGGCACCTGGCACCCCCCCTCAAGACGGTGGTTGAGGGCCCGCTCGGCACGTACCCGCACGGAGCTCTCATGGTGGTTGAGTGGCTCAATCAGATCCAGAACACGCTGGTCACCAACTCGACACTCGATGCCAACGGCCCCCTGGCCGACGGCGGGAAGGATGACCTCGGACTCGATCCTGCTGCGGATCCGGTCCGCCATCTCCAGACGGATCAGCCCGGCAGAGGCGAGGATGATGGCATCAAACTCCCCCTCATCCAGCTTGCGGAGCCGGGTGTTGACGTTGCCGCGCAGATCCAGGATCTCAAGATCGGGACGAAGGTCGAGCAGCTGGCACTTGCGTCGCAGGCTGGAGGTTCCCACACGCGCCCCCTCGGGGAGATCCTCGAATTTTTCATACTGGTTGGAGACAAAGGCATCCAGTGGAACCTCGCGTTCGCAGATGACCGGCAGAAAGAGCCCCTCCGGAAACTCCATCGGCACGTCCTTCATTGAGTGGACCGCAATGTCACAATCCCCATCCAGCATCCGTGTCTCCAGCTCCTTGACGAAGAGCCCCTTGCCGCCGATCTTGGCAAGCGGGGTATCCAGAATCTTGTCTCCCCTGGTACTCATGGTGACAAGCTCCACCTCAAGATCGTCATGGATCTCAAGAAGTCTGCTTTTTACGTATTCAGCCTGCCACAGGGCGAGGGGGCTTTTACGGGTTGCGATTCGAAGCTTGGATGACATGGTCGTGCGCCCTCTGTTGGTTTTTCTTTGGGTTACAGTAGTGTGGGGGTTACAATGTAAAGTTTACGAAGTATAAGGAAAGAGGGGGCGGATGTCTCTGCGGAATCACAGACAGTTTTCCAGTTGGGTGACCGGTATCGCATGGATGATGCTGTTCTCCCCGGTTACATGGGGCAGCCCCGTTGACCATGTGGAGTTCAGCACCAATCTGCAGCGTGATGGCCAGCTTGCAACCGAACGCAATGTTCCACTGCTGCTGATGGTCTCGGCAGAGCACTGCCCCTACTGCCTGGTGATGGAGTCAGACTACCTGGTCCCCCTGTTGCGGAACCGCAGTTATGATGAGCTGGTGCTGATTCGGAAGATCCATCTGGACAGTTTTGATGACATTGTTGATTTTTCCGGTGAGGTGGTGGCCCCGACAGATGTCAGTCAGAGGTATGGGGTCTGGGTGACGCCGACACTTCTGTTCCTCAATGGAAAGGGGGAGGAGATGCACAAGAAGATGATCGGACTCGGTGTGCGTGACTTTGTCAGCGACTATATTGATGAGTCAATCAGTACCGCAACAGATACAATGAGGCGGTTTCTTTCCCGATAGAACAGCATGGAAAAGAGAGAATGAAAGAGAAGCCCTGGACCGGCCGTTTTACCGAATCAACGGATGCCTTTGTCGAGGCCTTTACCGCATCGATCACCTTTGATCAGCGCATGGCCCATTATGATATCCGGGGATCCATTGCCCATGCACGGATGCTGGCGGAGGTGGGTGTACTGACCCCGGAGGAGCGGGACCAGATTCTGGAGGGGCTGGAGGAGATTCTGGAGGAGATCAGGGGTGGAACGCTTGAGTGGTCAATTGCGCTGGAGGATGTCCATATGAACATCGAGTCCAGGCTGGTGGAGCGTATTGGTGATGTGGGCAAGAAGCTCCATACCGGACGCTCCCGGAATGACCAGGTAGCCACCGATATTCGCCTCTGGCTACGGGACGAGATCGACGCCATTCTGGCGGAGATCGACCGTCTGCAGGAGGCGCTGCTGACACTGGCAGAGCGTGAGGCGGAGACCATCATGCCCGGCTTTACCCATCTGCAGACCGCACAGCCGGTCACCTTTGGCCACCACATGATGGCGTGGCACGAGATGCTGGTGCGTGACCATGGAAGATTCAGGGATTGTCGCCGCCGGGTCAATGTGATGCCGCTGGGGGCTGCTGCACTGGCCGGGACCACCTATCCCATCGACCGTTTCATGAGCGCAAAGCTGCTTGGCTTTGATGCGCCGGCCGAGAACTCCCTGGATGCGGTCAGTGACCGTGACTTCTCCATTGAGTTCAGTGCTGCTGCGTCGCTCCTGATGATGCACCTCTCCCGCTTCTCCGAGGAGCTGGTGCTCTGGACCTCGGATCCCTTCAGCTTTATCGAGTTGCCGGACAGCTTCTGTACCGGCTCCTCCATCATGCCGCAGAAGAAGAATCCGGATGTGCCCGAGCTGGTACGGGGCAAGACGGGACGGGTCTATGGCCACCTGATCAGCCTGTTGACCCTGATGAAGGGGCAGCCACTGGCCTACAACAAGGACAACCAGGAGGACAAGGAGCCGCTGTTTGATACGGTGGACACCCTCAAGGGGTCACTCAAGGTCTATGCTGACATGATGCCGACGCTTGTTGTAAACCGGGAGAATACCCGCAATGCTGCCGGCAGAGGATTCTCTACCGCAACCGACCTTGCCGATTATGTGGTGCGTGCAGGGGTTCCGTTCCGTGATTCTCATGAGATTGTGGGGCGAGCGGTCCGTTACGGGATTGAGCAGGGCAAGGATCTCTCCGAGATGACGCTGGAGGAACTTCAGCAGTTCTCCGATGTCATCAGGGAAGATGTATTTGAGATATTGACACTGGAGGGGTCGGTTGCAGCCCGCAACCATCGCGGAGGGACCGCACCGGAACAGGTGCATGCGGCGGTACGCAGGGCGCGACGCAGAAAGGCGGAGGAGCTTGCAGGCACCGCCTCATTCCAGGATCAATCCTACTAACGACCAACTTACATTTCAGGGAAGAAAGATGGCCTCACGCTCTCGGACAATACTGCCGATCTTTATCATTGTACTGCTCTTTGTGCTGCTCTATGTGGGGCTCTACCTCAATCCACGGCATGAGAGTGATGACTCCCCGATGATTGGCAGGATGGCCCCCGGTTTTGATCTTCCCGATCTGATTGTTCCCGCTGAGCGTTTCTCCAGGGCAGACCTCATTGGAGAGGTCAGTCTGGTCAATATCTGGGCCACCTGGTGCCCCTCCTGTCGGGCAGAGCATGATGTGCTGATGCGTCTGGCCGCCAGTGGCGAGGTGCCGATCTACAGTATCAACTGGAAGGATCGACCGGAGTCGGGAGGCAGCAGAGAGGCGGCCCTGCAGTGGCTCTCTGTGCTGGGCAACCCCTATCTGAAGACAGGGGATGACGGGGATAATGTTGCCGGCCTGGAGTGGGCCGTGACCGGCGCCCCGGAGACCTACCTGATCGATGTAGAGGGGAGAATCTGTGAACGAATCACCGGGCCACTGAATGACATTGCAGTGCCGGATCCGGGGAATTCGCAGGAGGTGAAGAACAATGTTGGCAATATTCTCTCGATCATTCGCAAGATGAAGGCGGCGGATGGCAAGTGTCTGTCCAGTGGATCATAGAGGAGGGAGAAGATGAGACAGAATATCTGGAAGATGGTTCGGGCCATGGTGGTAGCAGTGCTGCTTCTCTCACCGCTGGCAACACCAGCGGCACCCATCGACAGCTTCTCCTTTGAGAGCCAGAGCGAGGAGGATCGTTTCAAGCGTCTGATTGAGGAGATCCGCTGCGTGAAGTGCCAGAATACCAGTATTGCCGGCTCCAATGCGGATCTGGCGCGCGACCATCGCGAAAAGGTCTACAGGATGATGGAACAGGGCAAGAGCGATGCCGAGATTCGGGAGTGGTTTGTGGTGCGTTACGGGGACTTTGTCCTCTACCGCCCCCAGGTAGACTCCAGGACCTGGCTGCTGTGGGGATTGCCACTGCTGCTGGTTCCTGTTGGGGTTCTGATGCTGGTGTTGCAGATTCGCAGACAGCGCAGTACCGCAGCGGCTGCAGAGGTGCAGCAGGAGACGGCTCTGAGCAAGGAAGAGCAGCAGAAACTTGATGAGGCACTGAAATGAGTAGTGAGATGATCTTCTGGAGCGGGGCTGTTGCAATGGTTGCAGTGGCACTGCTGTTTCTCCTTCCCGCACTCCTGGGACGTGGGAAGGGGGCTGGAATCGCGCGCCGTGAGACCAATCTGGTGATCTTTCAGCAGCGTCTGGAGGAGCTGAAGGAGGACCTCAGCGGGGGTGAGATCAGTGATCAGCAGTTTACGCAGGCGGAGGACGATCTCAAGAGAGAGCTGCTGGCCGACCTCGAGGGGGAGGATGAGGAGGCCGTAACAGACAGCAGTGCAGGACGTCTGGGGGCGGTTGTGGTTCTGATTCTGATCCCGCTGATTGCATTTGGGCTCTACGGGCAGATTGGCTCTCCCGAGGCCACCACAGCAGAGGCGGTCTCTGCCAGGGGGCAGCAGGAGCAGGGGGGGCAGAAGGAGGCCTTTGAGCAGGCGGTTGCGCAGCTGGAGCGCAAGCTGGAGCAGAACCCGGATAATGTGGAGGGGTGGATGATGCTGGCCAAGTCCTACGGTTACCTGGGGCAGCAGAGCAAGATTACGGCCACCTATGAGAGGGCAATCCGTTATCTCGATGATCGGGTCGATCCCCAGTTATTGATGGAGTATGGAGAGGCGTTGGCTGCGGAAAATGGGGGGTCATGGCTTGGTGAGCCGATGGGACAGCTCAAGCGCGCACTGGAGATTGACCCGCAACACAGTGATGCACTCTGGATCTCCGGCCATGTCTATTTTGACCTGGGCAGATACGAAGAGGCGCTCGGTTTCTGGAAGCGGCTGGCAACAACGGTACCCGGGGATGATGCTGAGGTTGTAAAACTGATCAATGAGGCGGGATTCACTGCACAGGAGCAGTTGGGGCTTGAGAGGGCCCCGCTGCTGGAGCTGGCGGCTGCAGCAACCGGGACTGCATTGACCGTTTCGGTCAGGCTGGCCCCTGCACTGCAGGACAAGGCCAGCAGCGATGCTGTGGTCTTTGTCTATGCCAAGGCGATTGGCAAGAAGGGGCCGCCACTGGCAGCCCAGCGCCTGACGGTTGCCGACCTGCCGGCCACTGTTCGGCTGGATGACTCCATGTCCATTCTTCCAGGGAGTGCCCTCTCCTCTCATGAGCAGGTGATTGTTGGGGCCAGGGTCTCCAGCAGTGGGGATGCCTCGGTCAATAGCGGTGATCTGGTCGGCACGATTGAGGCCTCAACCCGTGGTGGAGAGACCATCCAGCTGCTGATTGACCGGGTTAACCAGTAAGCGGCATCCAGGGTGCTGATCTATATTGCGCTGGGGGTGGTTCTGTTGATGGCCTGGATGGTTGCCTGACCTCAGCAGCACGCTACAGGGGTTACTCTGTAACAATTCGTAATATTCATTATAGTTTGTTGTGTGACTGTGGTAGGATCTCGGTTTGACTCCTATCGTGCATAGGCAATCCTCCCAAGAAAACTCTATGCGGGAGTCTGCCAGCACCCTCCTTCTGGAAGGTGCTGGCTTTTTTT
>CAYFMF010000030.1:0-19681 GCA_964344135.1 uncultured Piscirickettsiaceae bacterium | reverse complement strand
CCTTGCGGCACCAGAACCTAAATCTGGCGTGTCTACCAATTCCACCACGCTCGCAAAAGAGTGCGGATTGTACACCAGAGCCAGCGGCTCCGACCACCTACGGTTTCACCACTGGATGGCCACTCTTGATCCAGTCGGTGATCCCCTTCTCCACATTGAAGACACTCTTCCACCCAAGCTCCCTCACCAGGGCCTGGGCCAGTCGTGCCGTGCGGTTCCCGGTGCGACAGATGATAATCACCCGATCCTCTGCGTTGAAGCGCTGCAGGAACTTTTCATTGAACTCGGGGTGGAGTCCACCACGCTTGGTAAAGGCGGTAATCATCTCCGACCCCTCAACAATGCCGGTCTGCTTCCACTCCTCCGGGCGCCGGATATCAACCAGCGTGACATCTCCCTTCGCCAGCTCCGCCTTCAGCCCCTCATTGTCGAGGTCGGTATAGCTGAGGAGGTCAATCAGCTCCACATCAAAGTGGAGGGTGGAGTTTGCCGGAATCCCGGGGATGGAACGGCTGCCATATCCCATCTCCGGGGGGACCACCAGCTTGCGCTTCTCTCCCCGCTTCATCCCCTTGACACCCACATCCCACCCCCTGATCACCTCACCGGCACCGAGGGTGAACTGGAACGGTGTTCCACGATCGAGGCTGGAGTCAAATTTGGTTCCATCGGTCAGGGTACCGGTATAGTGGACCGAGACGATATCTCCCTCCCGGGCACCGGCGCCACTCCCCTCCTGGGTGGTGGCGGCCTCAAATCCGGGGGCTATCGACGCCTCTCCACCGGCATTGCCGCTATCGGAGCAGCTGATCAGTGTCAGCGCAATCAATGGAATCGAAACGGTCTTGAAAATTGTCTTCAACATGGTGGGCTCCTGAGAAAATAGTGGGGCGATTCTATCCCCTGAACCGCAGGATTGGTAGATGGTATCCTCTGTATCCACAATTTCATCAACAGAAGGATCTCTCATGACCACCATTGGCACCCCCCTCTCCCCCACCTCCACCCGTGTACTGCTCTGTGGGAGTGGTGAGCTGGGCAAGGAGGTGGTGATCGAGCTCCAGCGGCTGGGGGTTGAGGTGATTGCGGTGGATCGATACCCCAACGCCCCCGCGATGCAGGTGGCCCACCGCGCCCACGTGATCTCGATGCTCGATGGTGATGCGCTGCGCCGGGTCGTTGAGGAGGAAAAGCCCGACCTGATCGTACCGGAGATCGAGGCCATCGCCACCGATACCCTGGTGGAGCTGGAACAGGAGGGGTTCAGCGTCATCCCCACCGCCCGTGCCGCCCAGCTGACGATGAACCGGGAGGGGATCCGTCGTCTGGCTGCCGAGGAGCTGGGACTCAAGACCTCACCCTACCGCTTTGCCGAGACCAGAGAGGAGTACCTGGAGGCTGTCCGTGAGGTTGGGATCCCCTGTGTCATCAAACCGATCATGTCCTCCTCCGGCAAGGGGCAGAGCACCATCCGCAGTGAATCCGACATTGAACCGGCCTGGGAGTACTCCCAGGAGGGGGGGCGTAGCGGCGCTGGACGGGTCATCATCGAGGGGTTTGTCGATTTTGACTACGAGATCACACTGCTGACGGTTCGTCACACTGGAGGGACCAGCTACTGCCAGCCGATTGGACATCGCCAGGAGGATGGGGACTACCGTGAATCCTGGCAACCCCAGGCGATGAGCCGCACTGCCCTGGCCAGGGCGGAGGAGATGGCCAGCACCATTACCGATGCACTCGGTGGCCGTGGGCTGTTTGGGGTGGAGCTCTTCATCAAGGGGGATGAGGTGATCTTCAGTGAGGTCTCTCCCCGCCCCCACGATACCGGACTGGTGACCCTGATCTCGCAGGACCTCTCGGAATTTGCCCTCCATGCCCGGGCCATTCTTGGGCTGCCGATCCCCAATATCCACCACCATGGCCCCTCCGCCTCCAGTGTGCTACTGGTTGAGGCGGACTCCGACCGGGTCTGCTACCAGTGTATCGAATCGGCCCTGACCGAGCCGGATACCCAGCTGCGCCTGTTTGGAAAGCCGGAGGTCCATGGCAGGCGCCGAATGGGGGTTCTCCTCTCCCGCGATGAGAGTACCGACCGGGCCCGCAAGAAGGCCAACCGTGCCGCGGCCTCCATTGTGGCCAATCCATAACTCCTCTCTCCTCCCCCGCCCACAAAAAAGCCGTCTGAAACGACGGCCTTTTTGGTGATCACAACCTCAGAGAGAGGGGCTACTCATCCAGATAGCAGCGCCCCTCATAGGTCGTATCCTTTCTTGGACGATTCCCCAGCTCCTTGTGACGAATCTCACCACGAACGACTCCTGTCCTGGCCTCAATCATGCTTTTCTCCAGGGTGACCAGCTCATCATCATATTTTCCACGCAGTCGATAGATGGATGCCTCCGGATTGATGATCCACTCCTCGTAGATCTTGTACTCCTCGCCATCGATCTCACGCACCTTCTTGCGGCGAGTACTGAAGTCAGGCACGGAGACCTTTACATCTGCACTGTGGACCACATTACCGGTATAACGGTCAATCTCATCCAGATCACAGCTCAATTGGGAATTTGCACTTACACCAAAACTGCATGCCAGCAGGGATACTCCAACCAATCTCTTCATTGTTATTCCTCTTTTTTTATCAACCAAAGCTTCCAACAAGTCGTAAGTGACTATAACCCTGCAGGTGATCAACATCACTTGCGGTCGCCCAAGGATAACACCTGGCAGATCGTTTTGAGGAATTGAGTGCAGAAAAAGTTCAGGATTCCCACCTCATCGACCCATGCCCCCTGTACCCTGCCCAACAATATACAAAAAAATAGATGATCACCCCTTTTTACCCCCAATTCTCCCAAATTATTAATGAAGATTGACCTAGGTCAACGCCTTGATACCTCAACCTATATCACTCTTCCGGGTACTAAGTTCAGCTTAGTCTTAAAACCGTTTGTCCTGAGCCTTCTCCCAAGGCATCAAGGCAAAAAACCTGATCAGGAGTCAATAACTTATGTTTAAAAAGACACTCACCATGGCAGCTGCCATCGGAATGTCGCTAGGAACCGGGAGTGCAGCGTGGGGTTCGGCGCTGGATGATGTGATGAAGGCCCGTGGCCTCACACAGAAGGATCTGCTTGCGGCAGCAAAAACCTATACCCCGTCTGGAGGGCGCGATGAGTATATCGCCTTCAGTTCCGGTGGACAGAGCGGGCAGCTCATCGTCTACGGAATCCCCTCCATGCGCATTCTCAAGTATGTTGCGGTATTCACCCCGGAGCCATGGCAGGGTTATGGCTTTGATGATGAATCCAAGGCGGTGCTGGCGCAGGGACGCATCAACGGCAAGGATATCAACTTTGGTGATACCCACCACCCGGCGATCTCCGAGACCAACGCCGAGTATGATGGACAGTATCTCTTCATCAATGACAAGAACAACCCCCGTCTGGCGGTTGTTGATCTGCATGACTTCGAGACCAAGCAGATTGTGGTCAACCCCCACTTCAACAACGAGCATGGTGGTGCCTTCGTAACCCCGAACACCGACTATGTGATCGAGGCGGCGCAGTACCCCGCCCCATTCGAGGATGAGTATGTACCTCTGGAGCAGTTCAACGACCGCTATCGTGGTGGTGTCACCTACTGGAAGTTCAACCGCGAGATTGGTCGTCTTGACCCCTCCCAATCCTTTACTGTTGAGATGCCTCCCTACAGTCAGGATCTCTCCGACTTCGGCAAGTTTGGCAGTGACGGCTGGTCCTTCACCAACTCCTTCTGCTCCGAGCGCTATGTCGGTGGTATCGAGAAGGGGCGCCCACCCTACGAGGCGGGCTGTTCCCAGAAGGATACCGACTTCCTCCATGCAGTGAACTGGAAGAAGGCGGCCGAGCTGTTCAAGGCTGGCAAGGGGAAATCAATCAACGGCATGGATGTGCTGACCATGGAGACCATGGTGGCGAATAACGCCCTCTTCCTGGTCCCAGAGCCCAAGAGCCCACACGGTGTGGATGTCTCACCTGACGGCAGCCATGTCATTGTATCGGGCAAGCTGGACAGCCACGCCTACGTCTACAGCTTCGACAAGATGATGGCAGCACACAACGCTGGCAAGTATGAGGCACGTGATGCCTACGGCATCCCCATCGTCTCCCTGGAAGATGCACTGGACAGACAGGTTCAGGTCGGTCTTGGACCACTGCACACCCAGTATGACTCCAAGGAGTGTGTGGTCTACACCTCCATCTACGTGGATTCACAGGTTACCAAGTGGGACTACTGTACCGGAGAGATTCTGGACAAGATCTCTGTCCACTACAATATCGGCCACCTGATGACGATGGAGGGCGACTCCGCCTCTCCAGACGGCAAGTATCTGGTTGCACTGGACAAGCTGGCAATTGATCGCTTCAACCCGGTTGGTCCTCTGCACCCGCAGAACCACCAGTTGATCGACATCAGCGGCGACAAGATGGAGCTGCTCTATGACATGCCACTGCCACTGGGCGAACCACACTACGCGGTTGCGATCAAGGCCGACAAGCTGAAGCCTGGAATCCGCTACAAGTCTGGTTGGGATAGCCGCTCCGACAAGCGCTCTCCTTACAAGACCCGTGCCGGTCGTGAGAAGACAGTACGCACCTGTGATGGTGACAACTGTACGGTTGAGGTATTTGGTACAGTGATCCGTTCACACATCACCCCGGAGACCATCGAGGCCGAGGTGGGTGACAAGGTGATCATTCACCTGACCAACCTGGAGCGTGCCGAGGATGAGACCCATGGCTTTGCCCTCAACGGCACCAATGTCAACCTCTCCATCGAGCCAGGCAAGACAGTCTCTGCAACCTTCGTGGCAGATACCGAGGGTGTCTTCCCCTACTACTGTACTGAGTTCTGCTCCGCACTCCACCTCGAGATGGAGGGCTATCTGCTGGTCAAGCCCAAGGGCTACAAGGCTGCTGCCGGCGAGATACAGGAAGGGACGGTCTACACCAAGGCGGATTACGACAAGCAGTATCAGACCAACCTGGATACCCAGGCGGTGATCGACTCTGTTGTCGGCTACATCACCAGCACCAACTACACCGACTTCGCGGCGGTTGTGGCACTGGTTGAGGATGCTGTGGATCAGCTTGGCTTTGCCGAGACCTGGCGCAAGAAGGCAGAGGAATCTGCCACATCAGGCGACTTCCAGAATGGAACCCTGCAGGCTGGCCAGTGGTGGCAGTACCAGGTGAAGGCTGCGGACATCGGTCTGCGTGCCAAGACCTACCTGGAACAGAATGGTGCTGTCGTTGTGAAGTAATTCACGATACAACCACCATCAACCCAAGGGGGGGAGCATCCGCTCCCCCCTTTTTTTGAAAAAAAATCCTGAACAAGCAGTTTATGAAACAGTTTAGAAATATGGCTTGACTAGGATTTCGAACAGTCCCCAGACAACAAACATCAAACATCAAACAAGGAAACCAACCATGAATCTGAAGAAAACCGTATTGATCGCCTCTTCCATGGCCCTGCTCTCTGCCATGACAACCACTGTCTCTGCAGGGGGTGCTGAGCTCTACCAGGCGAAGACCTGCTGGTCCTGCCATGGAAAGGACGCCAAGACCCCGCTGCTTCCCATCTATCCAAAACTGGCGGGACAGAACAAGGACTATGCCCTCAACCAGATGAAAGACATCAAGTCTGGCGCTCGTGCCAATGGTCAGGCGGCCGCGATGGCAGGGGTGATGGTACTGGTCAATGATGCCGAGATGGCAGAGATTGCCGAATGGCTCTCTACACTCCAATAGGCAGTACACCCGAAAAATATGTGGAAAAACAGGGCCATTGATACAGATCAAAGGAAACTGTTGCGGTTTCGCATATTCTATGGAACATCTGAATAAACTGAACAACTGGAGAAGAGAGATGAGAAAGATGTCTGCAATTGCAGCCGGAATTGTGATGCTCGGATTGGGCGGAACCGCTGCGGCCTGGAATGAGGGCGGTGGTGAGCAGGAGGTTGCACTGACCCTGACTCCGGATCATGAGAACGGTATTGAGGTCTATGAGGTCTGCTCGGCATGCCATATGCTGGAGGGGTGGGGGATGAAGAACGGCACCTTCCCGCAGCTTGCCGGACAGCACAAGAATGTACTGATCAAGCAGCTCTCCGATATCCGTGCCCTGAACCGTGACAACCCGACGATGTACCCCTTTGCGCTGCCCGAGTCGATCGGTGACGAGCAGGCGATTGCCGATGTAACGGACTACATCGCCAGGCTGCCGATGAACCCCGACAATGGCAAGGGAGACGGCACCAATCTTGCTCATGGCGAGAAGCTCTACAAGGAGAACTGCGTGCAGTGTCATGGCGAGAATGGTGAGGGAAGCCAGGAGAAGTACTACCCCAAGATCGTGGGGCAGCACTACGCCTACATGCTGCGTCAGTTTGAGTGGATTCGTGATGGCAAGCGCCGCAACGCCAACCCCGACATGGTGAAGCAGATTGCCGGCTTCAGCAATGAGGATATGGCTGCGGTGATTGACTATGTCGCCCGGATTCCGGTGCCCAAGGAGGATGTTGCCCCCCTTGGCTGGACCAACCCGGACTACGACTAGGGAACTGGATTCCTGCCCCCACTACCGGGGGCAGTCAATCTCCCTTCTCTTGGGGAAGCCTGAATCAGGATGAGGAGAGAGGCGAGAGCAGAACCGGATGTTTTGAACCAATACAACCACAGGGCATCACTACCATGACCACCACCTCATCCAGACAGAACCTGATTATCGGCACCCTCTCCCTGGTGGCGATTGGCCTGCTCATCTCCATCTTCTACAGCCCCATCTGGTGGGTCTCCCTCAAGGCCCCCCAATACCCGGAGGCGGCCTTCCCGCAGGGTATTCGCATCCACTTCCATGTCAATGGTGTCTTCAACGGCTGTGAGAAGATCGAGACCGAAGAGAAGTATGAGGAGGAGGCGCTCAACTGCAAGCATGAGATGGATGCAATCAACCACTACGTGGGGATGTATCCGATTGCAGCCGGTGCCCCGGTCGAGCGCGCCATCTCCCCGTTTGTCTTCGCACTGCTGGGGCTGATGGTCATTGCCTTCGCAATCCCCAACAACAAACAGCGCATCCTGCTGATGGGGGCCGGCTCCCTGCTGATTGCAGGATGGGGGTATGCCGCACTCTATACCGACAACGGAATGAAACTGCAGTCCTCCCCCTATCGTGCCGACATGATGGGCACCATGGAGCTGACCGAGGAGGAGATCAACCAGTGGAGTGGCATTGAGGGGGTCACTGCCAGCTATGAAGAGGCGCTGGGGCGCTACTTCCCCACCATTGCCGTAGATTGTGACAGTTATGCCTCCAAGATGACCTATGTCGATCTCTATGCCTCTCAGGAGCGCCCCTTTGAGGATCTCAATGACCTGCTGGTCAATGCGGGCGCCACCTCATCAGTGATGTCGGTATTCCACGAGATGTACAAGAAGATCCAGAAAAACCCGGAGATGACCCCCGAGCAGCAGAAGCAGGGGTTCATGCAGCGCTGCGAGCTGATGTCGAACAAGATCGGAATGACCGATATCGAGCGTACCGAGATGATGATCTCCATCACCCATATTGTCTTCGCTGGCCTGCTGGGTGCCATGGCGCTGCTGGTTGTTGGCCTCTGGAAGATGGAGCGGGTCTTCAACTGGGTACTGATTCTGGTCCCGATGGCCCTCCCCCTCTTCTTTATCATGGACTACGCCGGCTGGCTCTGGTGGTTTGGCCACCACCTCAGTGAGATGGGGGCGTTTACCGTAAAACCATTCATGCCCACAGTATTTGGGGTCGGCAAGGTTGCACAGTTCTCCACCTACTCCTACCCCTACTACGGTTTTGGGCTGATCATGCTCAACACCGTGGTGCTGGCTGCAGCCGCACTGATTCGACTCAAGTCCTCTGACTGACCCGATATTGTGCATATATACAGCGATCTATTCTCGCGCAAAGAGGCAAAGAGGCAAAGAAAAGCGGCACCAATAACCCTTTGCACCTTTGCGACTCAAGGTGAATCGCGCCTGCGCGAGAGAGGGTGCCTCTCCCTGGACCGCCGCAACCCAAAGGGTTGTAGTGTGGGGGTATTTCGTGAATACGCTGTTTTTCTGCTATTCATCCCCCTGCTCTCTCTGTTTGCCACTGGCGTTATTGCCAAGACACTGCAGGAGATGGTCGACGAGACCCCTAAAGGGGGAACGCTGTCCCCCCCTGCCGGCACCTACCAGGGGCCCATCACAATTGAGAGGGCGATCACTCTGGATGGAAGAGGTGGGGTCACCATCGATGCAGGGGGCAAGGGGAGTGTCATCTATCTCGATACCGATGGGGCGACACTGCAGAATCTGCACCTGACCAACTCCGGATACTCCCACAACGATGTCGACTCCGGGGTACTGATCAAGGGTGACTTCAATGTTGTCAAGGACAACACCATCGATGAGTGCCTCTTTGGAATCGATCTCAGCCAATCCAAAAACAACATCATTCGACGCAACCGCATCAGCTCCAAGAGTGACCGTGATCTGGGGCTACAGGGAGACTCGGTTCGCCTCTGGTACAGTTTTGACAACCAGATTACCGACAACATCATTCGTGGCTCACGGGACATGGTGGTCTGGTACTCCAGAGACAACACCATCGCCCGCAATGACTCCTCGGGTGGCCGCTATGCGCTCCACTTCATGTATTCACAGGGAAACCTGGTCGAGGAGAACCGCTATACCGACAACTCGGTTGGCATCTTTCTGATGTACAGCGATGGTGCGGTGATCCGCAATAACTACATGGCCCACTCCCAGGGGATAACCGGGATGGGACTGGGGCTGAAGGAGACCAGTGACGTCAAGATCTACAACAATCAGATTCTCTACAATGCGACCGGAATCTACAGTGATGTCTCCCCCTATCAGCCCGACACCATCAACCTGATGGAGAACAACCTGATCGCCTTCAACGGAATTGGAATGCTCTTCCATACCCCCTGGTGGGGCAATGTCGCTCGCAACAACACCTTCAAGGACAATATCACCCAGGTTGTGGTCGATGGCAATGGAGGGGCCACCAGGAATGTCTGGGAGGGGAACCACTGGGATGACTATGAGGGGTTTGACCAGGACCAGAATAATGTTGGTGACACACCGTATGAACTCTATGCCTATGCAGACCGAATCTGGATGGACCGACCCGAGGCCCGATTCTTTATGGGAACCCCACTCCTGGAGTCCCTCGATTTTCTTGAACAACTGGCCCCCTTCTCCGAACCCACTCTACTGCTGAGAGATGAGAAGCCTCTGCTGGTCGCCACCAGCATTCGATCCTCCACACCAGCTGAGGCCACCCAGAAACCGGCTGATCCAGAGATCACGGAAAAGGAGAGCAACCAGCCCTCTGGTCGAGACTGGGGCTCCTCACTCAGACTCCTGGAGCAGGGCCTTCAGCAACGAGAAGAGTAATAGTATCCTGAGAACAAGATGAGTGAGCAGAAGAAAAATCGACTAAGCAGAAAGGAGAGGGAACGGAGAGAGTTCCTGAGAACCTCAGCCCTGGTGGCGGGAGTGACCGGGTTTTCACTCCTCAACCTGATCCCTACCGTGACCCACTCTGCACCACGGTTGCGCCCACCTGGCGCGCTCGATGAGCAGGAGTATCTCGCCTCCTGCATCAAGTGTGGACAGTGTGTTCAGGTCTGCCCCGTGGAGGCGATTGAGCTGGCCGATATCTTTGATGGACAGGGACAGGGGGCGGCCTATATCGATGCCCGCAACCAGGCCTGTGACTTCTCCTGTGACGGACTGCAGTGTGTCCTTGCCTGTCCGACCGGGGCACTGACCCATGAGATCAACTACCCCCATGAGACCCGCATGGGAATCGCCCGACTCGAACTGCCCGGTGAGTGTCTGGCAATGAAAAATGAGGGGTTCCAGGGAGTCACCCGGGGTGCAGATTATCCAGGCAAGCTCCGCTTCGAGGAGATTGACCGCTGGGAGCCTCAGCCACTCAATGAGCAGTTCTTCGATCTCCCGCTCTGTGACCTCTGCGTCCGCCTCTGCCCCATCGAGATCCGCGCCGATCAGTGCGATGCCGGGACCCCCCCCTCGGGGGATCAGAACCAGTGCCCCCCCAGGCGTGCCATTATGCTCTCGGTAGAGAAAAACCCGGAGGGTGGCCTGCAGTATCGGCCCACCGTCCTCGAGGGGTGTGTTGGCTGTGGGGTCTGCGAGATGGTCTGCCCCACCCTGACCCCATCGATTGTCATCGACGAGAGAAAAGTCTGGGAGGAGGTCGCATGAAGCTGGGGAAATATTGTGTCAACATCATGCTGGGTGCGATTCCAGGCAAGACCCCTCCCGAGAAAATCTCTCCGGAGGCGCAGGAGCTCCATGAGCGCAAGAGGAAGAGTGGCGAACTCGACAAGATCAAGGCCCGGGAGGAGCATCAGATCTACCGCGAGACCCACAACAAGAGGTGGAGAAAACGGCGCTGGATCACCCTCATTGCCATCAATTTATTATTCGTGGTCTCCTATGCACTCGATATTCAGGTGCTGGAGGGGGCGCTCACCGCCTCCCGTTTCCTCGGCTTCCACATGGCGGACCTCAATTCCGCCCTGCAGGTGGTATTGGCCTTCAAGACCGTCGTCATCAATCTGCTGATTGGTACCGTAACCGTGCTGATTATCTGGCTGGTACTGGGGGGACGAACCTTCTGCTCCTGGGTCTGCCCCTACCATCTGCTCTCCGAGTTTGCCGAGATGATTCACATCAAACTGGTCGAAAAGAGGCTGATCAAGAACCACCCCTTCCGGCGCCGTGCCCGTCTCTGGTTCTATCTCATCTTTGCGCTACTGGCTCTGGGGACCGGATATACCATCTTCGAAACCATCTCTCCTACCGGGATACTGAGCCGTGCACTGATCTACGGCCCAACCGTTGCCCTGCTCTGGGTGCTGTTTCTGCTCACGGTTGAGGTCTTCTACTCGCGCAGGGCCTGGTGCCGCTATGTCTGCCCGATTGGTCTCACCTACGGCTTTGTCGGGATTTTCTCTCCACTCAGGATCAACTACAATGCCGATGCCTGTCACCACGAGGGTGACTGCCGCAAGGTCTGTCTGGTTCCGCACGTGCTGGAGTGGACCATCAAGGGGCGCTCCCCAAGGATCAATGTGGAGCTGGGTCCTGACTGTACCCGTTGCGGGATGTGTGTCGATGTCTGCCCCACCGACTCGCTGAGCTACCACTTCAAGGGGTTGAGCAAGAAGAGATCATGAGAAGGTCAGCGAACCGATGATTCGGCTGGAAAATGTCTCCAAGCGCTTCAAGCGCAACCCTGTACTGAAGGGGCTCAATCTCGAGATTGAGGCCGGTGACCGGGTTGCCCTGATCGGCTCCAATGGCGCAGGAAAAACCACCCTGATTCGCTGCCTGCTGGGTGAATACAGCTTTGGGGGGACGATCACCCTGGATGGAAAAGATCCTCGAAGGGAGCGCAAGGAGGTCCTCTCCCGGGTGGGCTTTGTGCCCCAGCTTCCTCCCCCACTGAAGATGCCGGTTCAGCAACTGCTGTACTTTTCGGCCAGTGTCTGTGGCTGCACAACGGATGAGATGGAGTCTGTGGCCGGAAAGCTGGGGCTCGATCTCGGCCAGCTCAGGAGACACCCCTTCGAGAAGTTATCGGGAGGTCAGAAACAGAAACTGCTGATCTCCATTGCACTGGGACGTCCCACCCACCTGTTGATCATGGATGAGCCGGCTGCCAACCTCGATCCGGAGGCGCGACATATCCTCTTCTCAATCCTGGAAGAGAAGCAGAAGGATACCGCCATGCTGATCTCCAGCCATCGTCTGGATGAGGTCGCCGCACTGGTCAACCGGGTGATCGAGCTGGATCGGGGTGAGGTGGTGCTGGATGACCGGGTAGACGATAGTGTTGAGCTCTCCAGCCTGCTCGACTGCACCATCACCACAACCCACAAGGAGCCCGCCTTCTCAAAGAGTATTGCAACCTGGGGATTCCGGCCCCAGCAGGATGAGACCCACTGGCAGGGCACCATTCCCGGCCCGGACCGGCTCCGTTTTCTGGGAATGCTCTCCCGTTATGCGGCACTGCTCTCCAGTGTAGAGATCAGGGAGGCGGCTTCATGAGCCACTCTTGCGCGAGAGAGGGTGTCTCTCCAGAGACCACCGCAACCCAAAGGGTTGTCATGTGGGAGCATTGCATGAGGATGAAACTCCTTCTGATTGCACCCGCCTTTCTGTTGTTGGCTGGATGCAGTCAGCAGACTGGAACCGGGCCTGTCGATGTAGTCTGGGATCGCGACAACTGTGATCGCTGCGTGATGGCACTCAGTGATCGCCACCACAGTGCACAGATTCGTGGTGGAGAGAACAACCGGGTCTACACCTTTGATGACATTGGCTGTGCGCTGTTGTGGCTGGAGGATCAGCCCTGGAGGGATGAGGCCAGGACCGAGATCTGGGTCAATGACTACCAGAGCGGGAAGTGGCTGGATGCGCGCCAGGCCCACTATGTTCGGGTTACCCATACCCCGATGAATTATGGATTCAGTGCTCAACCCAGTGCCAGTGAAGAGTCGATCGGTTTCGAACCGATGAGAGAGTCGGTCTTTGAACAGGAGGCCGGCTATCAGGCCTCGGTCAAGGCCCGTATTGCCCACCGCCATGATGAGGCCCACAACAGCGTAACGGAGCAGCAGCAATGAGGCAGCTCTGGTTGACGGCAAAATCCGATATCTCCGAGTCCCTGCGCAGCAAGTGGTTCATGGTCTACTCCATCGTCTTTGGCGGGATCATCGCCCTGCTCTTTGCCTTCGGTCTGACCGAGTCGAGGATCATGGGATTTGTGGGCCTCTCCCGCCTGCTGATCATCTATATACAGCTCTCGATGGCAATTCTTCCCATCTTCATCCTGATCACCACTGTACGATCGGTGGCCGGGGATCGGGACGCCGGAGTCTTCGAATACCTGCTCTCCCTGCCGGTATCACTCTCCTCCTGGTTCTGGGGAAAGATGTTTGGCCGCTTCAGCGTGGTCTTCCTGCCGGTCTTTCTGGCAATGGCAGGCGCCATCGTCTGGGGGCTGATTCAGGGGATGGAGATTCCCTGGTCACTCTTCCTCTACTATACCGCCTTCCTCTTCTCGCTCTCCTGGTGCTTTCTCGGGATCGGAATGCTGATCTCCACCCTTGCCCGCTCACCGGATGTGGCCCAGGGCAGCGCCTTCCTGATCTGGCTCTTTCTGCTCCTCTTCCTCGACCTGATTCTGCTCGGGGTTCTGATTCAGCAGCAGGCCTCTGCCACAGCGGTGGTCACCATTGCACTGAGCAACCCCCTGCAGCTGTTCCGTACCGCCTCCATGCTGCTGTTCGATCCACAGCTGGTACTGCTCGGCCCCTCCGCCTACCTGATTCTCGACCACTTTGGGGAGTTCTGGTATCTGATCTGGGCGATGCTCTATCCACTGGCTCTGGGAACCATCACCGCCTCCATTGGATATCTGCTGTTCCGCCGCGGCGATCAACTCTGACCATTCGCTGTAACCATGTTTGCAAAGGCATTACAGAAGGGGGCCCTGCAGCTGATTCGTGCTCTAACCCCCCTTCTTCTGCTTCCATTCTCCGCGCTTGCAGCCAATCTGGAGATCGGTGAGGAGATCAATGAGGTCTGTGCGGGCTGCCATGGGGAGTATGCCGAGGGGGGCAAGGAGGGTGAATACCCCCGTCTGGCAGGGCTTCCGGAGCAGTATATTGCCAACGAGCTGCGCCGCTTCAAGAGCCGTGAACGACTCAACCACCCGATGGTCCCCTACACCAAGGAGCGCGAACTTCCAGAGGAGGATCTGCTTGATGTCTCCGCCTATCTTCCCACGATCCAGCTCTACTCAAGGCTGCCTCCAATCGACAAGGAGAACTTCAATGCCTATGAACGGCTGCTACAGAGCAAGAAACTTCTCAATGTCCGCCGGATCGAGGGGGACTACCCTGCCGGGAAGAAGATCTACCGGCGCGACTGTTCCAGCTGTCACGGCAGAAAGGGGGAGGGAAAGATAGAGAAGGGGATTCCACTACTCGCTGGTCAGTATAGCGCCTACCTGCTCAAGCAGATCCAGGCCTATCAGCGTGGTGAGCGAATCCATGACAATGAGGAGCAGAGTGACTCCATCTTCAGGGAGTACAGCAGTCAACAGATTCATGACCTGCTTGCCTACCTCTCGATCCTTGATGATGATTGAGTCACTCTTCATCCTCCCCTACCGTCTTCCCCTCTCCCAGCCATGGAGGAGTCACCATGGAGTGAGGAATCTGCGCGAGGGATTCCTGGTTGAGATCACCCATAGCGATGGAAGAGAGGGGGTTGGGGAGAGTGCCCCACTGCCGGAGATTGGAACCGAGAGTGAGCAGCAGTGTGAGGAGACCCTGGCCCTGCTACGACGGTTGGCAGAGGAGAAATCACCCGACAGCCTGCTACAGGAGCTCGACAACCACCGGAGCAGTGCGCCGTCAGCCTGCTGTGGGGTAGAGTCTGCCCTGGTCAGCCTGCTGGCACAACAGACCCGCCTGCCACTCCATCGATGGATGAACCCGGAGGCCCCGGATTCCATTCGTGTAAACCAGAACATCGGCACACTGGAGAGTCCGGTAGTTGATCCGGAGGGTAGCCCCCTGCTCAAGATCAAGGTGGGGATCAGGCCAGTTGCCGAGGAGCTGGAGCAGCTCCAGACATTTGCCTCCACCCTCTCACAACAACAGAGCATTCGGCTGGATGCCAACCAGGCCTGGAGCCTGGATGAGGCCACCCGGTTCATCGCCGGGATTGAGTCACTGCCGATAGAGTCTCTTGAGGAGCCATTGAAGAGTCCGACCCTGCAGACCATTCAGCAGCTGCAGGGGGTGACTGCAACACCAATCACACTGGATGAGTCGATACTGCAGATCGGGATCAACCCCATTCTGGAGGATGGCAATATCAAAAGGGTTGTACTCAAGCCTACCCTGTTGGGTGGACCCTGGACCACCTACCGGATTGCCAGACGCTTTCTTGATCACGATATTGATGTCATTATCACCTCAGCTCTGGAGAGCAGTGTTGGCATTCTCTCTGCCACCCACTGCGCTGCTGCAGTGGACCCCCAGCAGAGGCAGTACCATGGCCTTGCAACCAGTTCATGGCTGGCTGATGATCTTGCTGTTGCACCCCGCATAAAAAACGGGATACTTTCCATCCCATGAGCCAGGTCAGCTTTCACCACCACCATCGGGTCCGTCTGCATGAGGTAGATGGTGCAGGTATCCTCTTTTTTGGCCAGCTCTTTACCATTGCCCACAACGGCTATGAGGAGATGCTGCTGGCCGGTGGATTCTCGCTGCAGCAGACCATCCAGCAGGATGACTACTCCATCCCTCTGGTACATGCCGAGGCGGACTACCACCACCCCATTCGGCTGGAGGATCAGCTGAGACTCACCATAGAGGTGGAGCGGATTGGAGAGAGCTCCTTTACCCTGCTGACCCGGGTGGATACCAGCAGCGCTGAGGGAGCATACCTCTACAGTGCCAAAGTCACCACCACCCACGTGACCACCCGGAACCAGAGCGGCAGGCCGATCCCTGTTCCGGAACCACTGCTGGAACTGCTTCACCACCATGGATGAGAGAGGCCGGGCCAATCTGCAGTGGTCCGCCACCCTGATTCAGCTTCTGGTTGGGGCCGGGGTCAGACGCTTTGTCATCTCACCCGGCTCCCGCTCCACGCCGCTCGCACTGGCGGTATCCCGCAACCCGAACACCGAGCAGTGGATCATCATTGACGAGCGGGATGCAGCATTCTTTGCCTTGGGGCAGGCGAGAGAGAGCCAACAGGCCACGGCACTGATCTGCACCTCCGGCAGTGCCGTCGCCAACTGGCTGCCGGCCGTAGTTGAGGCCAACCACTCTGCAACCCCCCTGCTGCTGCTCTCGGCAGACCGCCCGCCAGAGCTCCACCACTGTGGTGCCAACCAGACCATTGAGCAGCAGAACCTGTTCGGGGAGCAGGTTCGTGCCAGCCTCACCACGCCCCCGCCCGATGAGATTGAAGAACCCATACAGCAACTCTCTCCACTGATATCCACCCTGATCCGGCAGATGACCGGGCCGATACCGGGCCCCGTCCACCTCAATATCCCCTTCCGTGAACCGCTGCTGCCAACCAATCCAGACACGGTGGAGTGGAACCCCACTCTACAGGGGGCGGCAATTGGTGAGAGTGCCGCTGAACAGAGTGGAGGGGATCTGGAGAGGCTGCACCGGGAGATTCAGGGCGGAAGTGGCCTGATCCTCTGTGGCGAGTCTCACTATCCGGAGAGCTTCTACCCCCTGCTGCTGCAGCTGGCCGGTCAGCTCGGCTGCATGATTGTTGCTGATCCTCTCTCCAATCTGCGCTGGGGCCATGAGCGAGAGCCCCGTCTGCTTGCACACCATGACGCTCTGTTCCGCAACCATTCACTGCATGAACAGTTCCAGCCGGAGTGGATCATCCAGTTTGGAAGGTTCCCCATCTCCTCCTCGGTTGCCCGTTATCTGGAACAATATCCCCCCCAGCAGTTCATTACCGTTCACTACCGACAACTCTGGAGTGATCCCCTCTCGCTTTCAACCCACAGGGTAGAGATGGAGCCCTCACGATTCTGCAGAGCACTACTGGATCCAGAAACCAGCGAGAATTCACTGCCTGCCGACAGCAGGATTCTCACCGCGCTGGAGCGCAGTGCCGCAGGGTGGAAGTCTGGAGAGAGGCTGCTGGATGAACACCAGATCCTGCAGCGTCTGAGACAACAGCTGCCCGCAGAGACAACCCTGTTCAGTGGCAACTCCATGGTGATTCGTGATATCGACAGCTGGCTGGCGCCACGCCGCAGGCCATTGAGGCTCATTGCCAACCGAGGTGCCAGTGGAATTGATGGAAACCTTGCGACCGTCTGCGGCATCCGTTCCACCACACCGGCAGAGCACCCGGTTGTGGCACTACTGGGGGACCTGACCCTGTTTCACAATCTCAATGCACTCCACCTGGCAAAAGAGATCAACCTGAACCTCACCATCATTGTGATCAACAATGGGGGTGGCAATATCTTCAGCCACCTGCCACAGTCCACCCTGCCCGAGTTTGAGCGGCTCTGGCTGACCCCCACATCGGTTGATTTTTCTGCTGCAGCAACCCTCTATGGGATCGAATACAGCCATGCCGGAGAGCCGGATGCATTCGAGCAGCAACTGGTTGGCGCACTGCGGCAGAGCCATGCCAACCTGATAGAATTGGAGGTTCAACGTAGTGTCAGCAACCGCGTACATCAACAGTATTGGGAGTCTCTGCAATGACCCACTGGAACAGTGATCCAAACCTCGACTATCAGGACATTCTCTACCAGCAGAGCGAGGGGATCGCCAGGATCACCATCAACCGTCCCCAGGTTCGAAACGCCTTCCGCCCGGAGACGGTCAACGAGATGGCAGATGCCTTTCACCGCGCCCATATGGATCCGGAGATCGGGGCCATCATCCTCACCGGCGCAGGCGACAAGGCGTTCTGCTCCGGGGGGGACCAGAAGATCCGGGGAGCACACGGCTACAACGATGAGCAGGGTGAGCAGCACCTCAACGTACTGGATCTGCAGCGCCAGATCCGCACCCTCCCCAAGCCGGTGGTGGCGATGGTCAACGGCTACGCGATTGGCGGGGGCCATGTGCTGCACCTGATCTGTGATCTGTCGATTGCCTCCGAGAGCGCCATCTTTGGACAGACCGGCCCCAAGGTAGGGAGCTTCGATGCCGGGCTCGGTGCCGGGCTGCTGGCGCGAACCGTGGGGCTGAAGAAGGCGAAGGAGATCTGGTTTCTCTGTCGTCAATACAGTGCACAGGAGGCGCTGGAGATGGGGCTGGTCAACCGGGTTGTCCCTGCATCAGAGCTGGAGTCCGAGACCGTCACCTGGTGTCGAGAGATGCTGCAGCACAGTCCAACCGCACTGCGCCTGTTGAAGGCCGGATTCAATGCCGACACCGATGGCCTGGCCGGTATCCAGGAGCTGGCGGGGAATGCCACCGCCCTCTTCTACATGTCCGAGGAGGGGCAGGAGGGGCGTAATGCCTTCAATGAGAAGCGCCCCCCAGAGTTTGACAAATTCAAGAGAAGGCCCTGAGCGCCCACGTCGTACTGGCAGCTCTGGCTCCGAAAGAATATCATTAATGATCAGCAAGTTAGAGAGTGAACTTGATCTTGTTTACAGGGATGAATCCGCCCTGCCCAGACTGATCAGCATCATACTCCCGTTCAATGAACGCCCCTTTACCACCCCACCTCCACTCAACAATGGGGTCTACTGGCGAAGTCCACTGGGCAAGACGCGCCTGCTGGCACTCCATGACAGCTGGCGCATCGAACTGGGCGGGAAGAGACGTTTCACAGATGCCAGAGAGCAGTTTCAAAACCTGCTAGGCTCCTGGCAGAGCTTCGACCCCGAGGAGACCGGGACCACCCCACGGATCCTCTTTCAATACGCCTTCTCCGAGGATGACCCGATGGAGCGGGAGTGGCAGGGACTCCCCAACAGCCTGCTGCTACTCCCCAGAATCCAGCTGCTCAACCACTCCGGGTTGCAGAGTATTGTCTTCTCACATGTTACCGAAGGGGTCACCAGAGAGGAGATCCTGCAGCAGTGGAAAACCGACCTGGAGGAGCTGCAGGCGCTGACAGGCCACCACCCCCCAGAAACCACCCCCTCCCGACTGATCGCCGAGCCACCCCCCTCCTCCACTCTGCACCAGCTACTTGACGAGGCCATCGCCGTAATCCGGACCACTGCCATTGAGAAGATCGTCGTTGGGGAACAGCACCGCTTCCAGTTCAACCAGCCTCTGAGTCTGGAGAGGACACTGAGGCAGCTGGAGCAGCGCAGCCCGGAGAGCGCACAGTTCGCCTTCTCCTACCAGGGCAGACACTTTATCGCTGCGCCTCCGGAGAAGCTCTTCTCCAGGCATGGCAACACCATCCAGTGTGATGCACTGGCCGGCACGCTCCCACGTGGCACCAACCCCACCCAGGAGAGCAAACTGGAGCAGCAGCTACTCAATGACACCAAGCTACGCCATGAACATCAACTGGTCGTGGATGCCATTGAGCATCAGCTTGCCCCGCTCTGCAACAACGTAACACGCTCTCCAGTGCCACAGGCTCACAAACTGGAGAATATCCAGCATCTGCTCACCTCGATCAGAGGTGAATTAGCGGGTAACAGTGGCAGCGATACCCACACCATCTTTGACCTGATCGCAGCGCTCCACCAGAGCCCCGCAATCTGTGGCACCCCAAGGGAGAACGCACTGCAGTGGCTCAAGGAGCATGACAACAGCAACCGTGGCGGTTACTGCGGTGGTGCAGGGTGGATTGATCGTAATGGAGATGGGGAGATCCACGTACTGCTGCGCTGTGCAGTGGTTGAGGGGGCAGAGGCCACCCTCTATGCCGGTGCAGGAATCACCGAGGATTCCATTGCCGAGGCGGAGGCCGAGGAGATCAACCTGAAGATTCGGGGAATGCTGAATGCACTGACCGCGTAACGGGAGCATCCTCTTCCGTAGATCAACAACAGT
>CAYFMF010000029.1:0-19780 GCA_964344135.1 uncultured Piscirickettsiaceae bacterium | reverse complement strand
CTGACAGATCTTGAGTCATCGGCGATCAGAATTTTCTTCATTTTCTTCTTTTCTTTAATGTTACAGCTCTCTTAGCTGGTTGCGCCCGTTCGACTTGGAGCAGTAGAGTGCCTGATCGGCACGTTTGATTAGTGACTCGGCCCTGTCTCCCGCTCTCCACTCAGTAAGGCCGGCACTGAGTGTGATCTGAAACAGGCCGGCTTTCCGCTCTGGCACGCGCGCGCGCCCTTCGGAGCAGTTCTGGAGGGAGGTGCTGCCATTATCCTTGATTGAGGGATCTCTATCAATCTCTGCAGTCGTGAAAGGGTATCTCTCGATTGTGTTGAGGATAGCCTGGATCTTCCTGCTGCTGTGTCCAATGGTTGTGTTGTGCAGTAGTAGCGTGAACTCCTCCCCGCCATAACGGTAGAGTCTGTCGGATTGACGGATCTGCTGACGGATCTCCCTGCTGAGGATTTTCAGGACCCGGTCACCTGTAGTATGGCCATGACGGTCATTGACCCGCTTGAAGTGGTCGATATCGATCATGGTCAGGGTGAAGGGTATACGCTCTCTCAGCGATAGCCGAATTTCCTGCTCCAGGTCGTGGTGAAGGGCGGTTCGGTTGAGTGTCCGGGTGAGCGGGTCGGTCAGTGTCTCTTTTTTCAGGTTGTTGACCAGCAGGGCATTTTTGATCGGGTAGACCATGTGTCTTGCCAGGTAGCGGAAACAGATTGCCGCATACTGATTGAATGGTTGCCACCCCATCAGGGTTGCAGTTCCAAGATTCTCTCCATTGAGAATCAGGTCAACACCCTCCTGGTAGTTGCCATACTCCCCGGCAGTTGCTTCCATTGCAGGATGGCTGCCACTTATGGAGATCCCGGAATGCGGAATTATTGAAGATATTATTCTTGAAAATGATATGGATATGGAAGATATATCAAGTTTTGATTGAAGTTCCTGGAGCAGCTCCATCTCAATGGACCTGTTGAGTATCTGTTGTTGCAGCTGTTTCTCTCTCTTCGTGGGTGACCATTGATGCACCAGCTGTGCAATTTCGAACTCCTGCTGTTTAAGCGCATATCCCATGACGGTTACTCTAGTGGTTGTCTGTAACAGGAAACATGCATGTTTGGTGCCACTTTATCCCGGATTTGTCAGCCAGCGGGCTGTAGTTTGGTGGTTGGCATGAATTATGCTGTATATTGGTTCAATGGGTTTGATTGTCAATAATCTGTCATGGAGAGAGAAGTTATGAGTGAAGAAGAAAACAGTATAGAGCCGGGTGAGGAGGAGCTGGAGGCAATGTTTGCCGAGGCGGCGGAGCGGGAGCGTCAGCACTCCGGGGAGGGAGCTGAGGTTCAAGACCCAACCCCTGAGCGGATTGAGGATGAGGTGGTCAATGTCGAGGCTGACGCTTCACAATCGGTCGGACTGGAGGAGGCGATCCTCAATGCGGTTGAACTGGCACATGAGGCGGCAGATCTGGCAAATGATGCGACCGAGATGGCAAGTCACTCCACAGAGGAGGCGCGTGAGCTGGTTCAGGAGGCGATGGATGAGATCAAGAGCATGGCAGAGAGTCAATCTGTCAGCCTGATGGTAAGTGGGGAGATGGAGGAGTATCTGACAGCACTGAAGAGCAACAGTGATGCAATCCGACAACGCACGGAACAGCTGCGTGAGCGGGTGAAGGGACTTTCGCGCTAATGGCTGGATCTGCAATGGGTTTGATCGTCACTCTCAGAGAGGGTTATGGAACTTTCTGACTCCCTGAAAACGGTTGCAGAGACCGGAGAGCGTGCCAATTTCGCCGCAGAGACAGCTCTGCTGGCTGCAGAGAGCGTTGTTGCAATTGGCAGCGAGGTCCGTTCCGCGGTTCGCAGCGCCATTGATGAGGCTGCTTCATCAGCCGGTGGCAGGAGTGGTGGTGCTCTCTTCTGGATCCAGCTGCTTACCTTTCTGACAACCATGGCACTGTTTGGGGGAATCTATTATCTCACGCTGCAGAATGGCCAGCTGGAGCGGCAGTTGCAGCAGCAACAGCAGACCATTGCCAGCATGGAGGAGTACAGTGCGTCCCTCTACTCCAGAGGAATCTCTGGACTGGAGCGGGAACAGGGGGTTATGGTTCAGCTTCAACAACAGATTGAGAGGCAGGCCCGGGTGGAGGCGGAGAGTCAGAAGGTGGTTGAGTCCCAGAAAGAGCAGGTGGAGGCATTGACCTTGCAACTGCAGCAGCTGAGGGAGGCGCGTTCAGAGAAGCTCCCCCAGCCACCCGGAGCGGCCATTGGCGAGGAGAGAATCACCACTCTTGAGGAGGGGCTGGGCAGACTCAACCTCTCAGTTGGCGGGATGAAGGTGACCATCTCCACGAAACTGGATGAGATCGCTGAGACGATGGCCGAGCTTGAGGAGAGGGAAGAGGAACAGGTTGTAGAGCAGGAGGATTCGCCGGCTGCACCCTACAGCTACAACAGCTCCAGGCCGATGGTTTACCGCTTCCCATGAGAACGATCCTGGTTACATCACCACAACAGGCCTGTGGCAAGAGTACCGTTGTGCTGAATCTGGCTCACCATTATCTGCAGCAGGGCGAGGCGGTGACTCTGGTGGACTATAGCTACCAGAAGAGCCTGGCACAGCGGGTCAGGGCGGTTCCCGGCATGGAGGAGCAGGTTGCCCTGATTGAGTCATCACGACACAAGGGACGGATCACAAGCTGGTTGCGGCGGGTTCCGGCGGGGACAGAGCGGCTGATCATTGATACTCCGAACGAGTTGCAGGGGCGGGAGAGGGCAGATCTTCTGTTCCGTTCAGACGCCCTGCTTTTTCCAGTTGAGTTACAGCAGTTGCAGACGGAGCAGCTTTTTCCGCAGATGGAGATGCTGTTGCGCAGCCTGCGTGCCTACAGAAAGCGCTTTCTGGTGATCGTGACACGTTACCGTGAGGAGTCGGCGAAGATTCTGGAATTGCGCGAGTTTCTTGGGCAGTACAGGGTTCCTCTGGTTGCGAAACTGGCGGAGTTGGGTGAGTCCGGAGCGGGTGGCTGGTCCGGGGGGAAGAATCGGCAGGAGTGGGAGAGGGTGTTGCGTCTGCTGGATAGTGATCTGGTGCAGCTGGAGTCGGTCTCCGGGACACCGTTGGGGCGCAGGCTGAACGAAGGGGGTGAAACCTCTCTGAAGATGAAGGCTGCACTCAGGCGGGTTGAGGAGGCCACCAGGATGTTGATCCCGGAGGGTGGGCAGGGGGAGTTTTCCATAACCCCGGTTGATCCCGCTCTTCAGGATCCGGATATTTTGCATTTCAGGGAAAAAAATCGACAATTGAGGGAGCGGCTCAGGAGGTTGCAGGGTTGAACAGGTCATGACCTGTCCTGCCCGGAATACTTCTGGAGCCACATTGGTTGGACAATAGAGAACGGGGAGATAGATAGATGTCAAATTTACCAAAAGCGACAGTTGAACAGCAGGGGGATACACCCATTGAGGGTGAGAGCCGTCAGCAGAGTGAAGGGAGTAACATCAGTGCAATCAAGCAACCGGCCGTCGATAAGGCAGAGCGTGACATTGCACGCCATACGGAGAACAGTGCGGTACGTGCGAGTGTTGCAGCAACGGATGCCAATGCGGCAGCGGAGGTCTCCGAGCTGGCTGCAGAGATTGTGGCCGAGACGGCTGGCGTGGCGAGAAATTATGCAGAGAGAGCGCGTCAGGCAAGTTCCATGACCGAGAAGGTCACCTCTCTTGCGGAGCAGGCGGTTGAGAAGGCACAAAGCGCGACCCGGCATGCCCAGGAGGTGACCGCCCAGACTCGAGCCGTTATTGAGCAGGAGCGGGTTGCCATTGAGGAGGCCAACCGAGCGGCCGAAGAGGCACAGAGGGTGGCAAAACTGGCACGGGAGATGACCGAACGCTCCAATCTTGCGGTTCAGGAGGCGCGTGAGGCCATTCAGGAGAGCAATCTCACCATTGAAGAGGCACAGCAGGTCACCGAGCAGACCCTGGAGGCAACCGAGAATGCCCGCGAATCAACCCGTCAGGCCATTCAGGCAACAAAAGGGGCGGAGCGGGTGGTCAATGATATCGATCAGGCAGTGGTTGAGACCGAAACCCTGGTGGCGGAGTCGGTGAGCAAGATTGCCCGGAACAACATGAACCGGCAGCGTACGGAGCGACTGAAGGAGCGTGTACGCCAGCTGAGGGAGAAGACATTGCGTATGGGGCCAGGGAGTTCATCAGCTGATATTGCTGGGGGTCTGCAGTCGCAGGAGCAGTGATACAATCTCTCTCATGCGCTCTCCAGCATCCTCCTGATTCCATCTGATCCTGAGCAGGTCCTGGCCGCCGAGCTGGAATTGGTCGGGGCTCTGCTGAATCAGGGTGATCAGTTTCAGTGGGTCCAGCTTGTGGTCACTGCCAATCAGCAGTTGTGCTCCCTCACTGTTGGCCTCGATCTTGCGGATCCCCAGTGGTGCAGCGACCAGCTTCAGGGCTGTTGCATGGAGCAGGTTCCTTGTCGGTTCCGGAAGCAGTCCAAAGCGGTCGATCATCTCGACCTGCAGCTCATCCAGTTCATCCCGATTCCGGGCCGCAGCGATCCGTTTGTAGAGAACCAGCCGCGCATTGACATCGGGCAGGTAATCCTCTGGCAGCAGGGCCGGCTCTCCAGGATCGACCTCCACCTGCTGTTCCAGTGGCTCCTCCAGGTTGCTGGTTGTTCCATTCTTGAGGTCGCTGACTGCACGCTCCAGCATCTCGGCATAGAGGTCGAAACCGATCTCCTGCATGCGGCCGCTCTGGTCATCTCCCAGTAACTCGCCGGCACCTCGAATCTCCATGTCGTGGACTGCCAGCGTGAAGCCGGCCCCCAGCTCCTCCAGTGACTCGATCGCCTCCAGCCGCTTGACTGCATCGGGGGTGATCAGATTCTTCGGGGGGATAATCAGGTAGGCATAGGCGCGGTGGTGGGAGCGTCCAACCCGTCCCCGCAGTTGATAGAGTTGTGCCAGACCGAGACGGTCTGCCCGATCCATGATAATGGTATTGGCAGTCGGAATATCGATTCCGGTCTCGATGATGGTGGTGCAGACCAGGATGTTGAAACGGCGGTGGTAGAAATCCTTCATCACCCGCTCCAGCTCATGCTCCCGCATCTGCCCGTGTGCTGTCTCGATGGTGGCCTCAGGCAGCAGCTCTCGAAGCTCGCGTGCCGTCTTCTCAATGGTCTCCACCTTGTTGTGGAGGAAGTAGACCTGACCGCCGCGTCGAATCTCACGCAGGCAGGCCTCACGGATCAGTGCCGGATCCCACTCACGGACAAAGGTCTTGATCGCCACACGGTTGCTCGGCGGGGTGGCAATAATGGAGAGGTCGCGCAGCCCGGACATGCTCATGTTGAGGGTGCGTGGAATCGGTGTTGCGGTCAGGGTCAGGACATCGACCTCGGCCCGGAGCTTCTTGAACTGCTCCTTCTGGCGCACACCGAAGCGGTGCTCCTCATCGATGATCACCATCCCCAGATTGTTGAATCTGACGGATGGCTGGATCAGCTTGTGGGTACCGATGACAATATCAATCTTGCCCGATGCCAGTAGTTGCAGCGCCTCATCGGTCTCCTTCCTGCTCTTGAAGCGTGAGAGTACCTCAATCCTGAAGGGCCAGTCGGCAAAGCGGTCACTGAAATTGTCATAGTGCTGTTGTGCCAGCAGGGTGGTGGGGACCAGAACTGCGATCTGCTTTCCGCTCTGTACCGTGAGGAAGGCGGCACGCATCGCCACCTCGGTCTTGCCGAAACCGACATCGCCACAGATCAGCCGATCCATCGGCTGTTCCGAGACCATGTCCCGGATGATGGCATCAATCGACTCGCTCTGGTCCGGCGTCTCCTCAAACGGGAACTGGGCGGCAAACTGCTGGTATTCGATATCGGGCTCCGGGATGGAGTGCCCCTGTCTCGCTGCACGGCGTGCATAGATCTCCAGCAGCTCGGCAGCAACATCCCGGACCTTTTGGGCTGCCTTGTTGCGTGCCTTCTGCCACTGTCCACTCCCCAGACGGTGGATCGGGGCCTTTTCCGGATCAATGCCCGTATAGCGTCCGATCAGGTGGAGCGAGGTGACCGGAACATAGAGTTTGTCTCCCTGGGTATACTCCAGTAGCAGATACTCCGCCTGGCTGCCGCCGGCATCCAGAGAGACCAGCCCCATGTAGCGGCCGACGCCATGGTCCAGATGGACCACCGGGTTGCCAATCTTCAGCTCCGAGAGGTGGTGGATGACCGCATCTGCGGTGACCCCCCCCTTTCTTGAGCGTCTGCGACGCTGCAGAACCTGCTCTCCAAAGAGCTGGGGCTCGGTAATGACGGCGATTGGAGGTTCGCTCAGGAGTAGTCCGTGCTCCAGTGGGGCAACCAGTATGGAGAGTGGATCGCTCCGCTGCAGGAACTGGTTCCAGTCGGAGACCTCGTGTGGATGGATGGCACGTGCCCGGAACATCTCCAGCAGCGCCTCACGGCGCCCCGCCGACTCTGCAGCAATCAGGATTCGTCCATTGAACCCCTGCATGAATTCGACCACCCGCTGCAGGGGATCCTCGCTGCGTGCGTGCACCCCGAGCTGCATCGGCTTGCGAGTGGAGAGGTTGAAATGGCCCTGCCGCTCTTCGGTCTCGAAATGTTCAATAACTGCAACAGTAGAGTGGTTGATGGCAGCGAACAGCTCATCACTCTTCAGAAACAGCTGCTCCGGATCCAGCACGGAGCGCTCCTGGTCAAAGGATTGATCCTGGTATCGCTCGCGAATCTCCTCCCAAAACTGGTTGGCACTCTGGGCCGACTCACTCTCCCGAATCAGCAGGTGGTTATCCGGCAGATAGTCGAAGAGGGTAACACTCTTCTCAAAGAAGAGGGGGAGGTAGTATTCGATTCCGGAGGGTGCCAGCCCCTGGCTGATGTCACGATAGATGGAGCTGTTTTGTGGGTCCCCCTCGAATTCGGCACGCCACGATTGGCGGAAATGGCGGATACCCTCCTCACTGAGTGGGAACTCACGTGCCGGAAGCAGATGGATCGAATCAACCTGCATCGTTGTGCGCTGACTCTCCGGATCGAAGGTTCTCAGTGACTCAACCTCATCATCAAACAGGTCGATTCGGTAGGGGGCGTCAGCACCCATTGGATAGAGGTCAATGATGGAGCCACGAAAGGCGTATTCACCATGCTCCATCACCTGAGCCACGGAGTGGTATCCGCTCTGCTCCAGGCGCAGCCGCAGCGCATCCCGGTCCAGCTGCTCTCCGGTAGAGAGGGTAAAGGCGTGCAGGTCTACATACGCTCTGGGGGGAATACGCTGCATCACGGTCGGGATGGCGGCGAGGATGATGCCCCTCTTCAGGGTGGGGAGTCGGGCCATTACCTCCAGACGGCGTGAGGTGATATCCGGATGGGGCGAGAAGCGGTCGTAGGGGAGGGTCTCCTGGTCCGGAAAGGTGAGGATGGGGAGGGTGCTGCCGCCACCATAGAACCGAACCTCCTCCTCAATCTGGCTCAGCGTGGGGGTGTCCCTGGTCAGCAGCAGAACCGGCCCCTCCGCCTCCTCAGCGGCTCGTGTAATCAACAGTCCACGTGCGCTCCCATAGAGCTGCCCCCAGTGGATCCTGTCACCAGCTGCAGTTGGAAGAGGGGGGTTAAGGATGGAGTGGTTTGACGTCCCGGTCATCCCGCTATTTTACTACGCTGGCTGCACCCCTAACGAATATCCTCAATGGAATATTTCATGTTCGTAATATATTGACCATTTTCAATCAACCTGTAGCCCATGGGGTATACTGCATCGATGATTCGAGGTCTGGAATTTCGCATCGGTCTGCGCTACACAAGGGCACGGCGAAAAAACAACTTTATCTCCTTTATCTCTCTGACATCGATGTTGGGGATTGCGCTGGGCGTGACCGCCCTGATTACCGTGCTCTCCGTCATGAATGGCTTTGAGAAGGAGCTGCGCGAGCGCATCCTGGGAATGGCGGCCCATGCCAGCCTGTTGGGGCTGGATGAGAGGCTGCCACGCTGGAGAGAGGTTGCAGAGAGTGCCATGGAGCACGATCAGGTGCTGGGAGTCGCCCCCTATATTGAGGGGCAGGGGATGCTTGGCGGCGCGGATAATGCTGTTGGTGTGATGGTTCGCGGGATTGATCCTGATGAGGAGCGCAATGTCTCGGAGGTCGGGAGCCATATGGTGGTCGGAAAGCTTGATGTGCTCAATCGGACCCGCTTTGGGGCGGTGCTGGGTACCGAGCTGGCAACCAAGCTGGGGGTCAGCCTGGGGGACAAGGTGACACTGATCATTCCCAAGGGGGTTGTTACCCCTGCCGGCCTGGTTCCACGGATGAAACGCTTTACCGTGGTGGGGTTGTTCGAGATGGGGATGTACGAGTTTGATAGTGGTCTTGTGCTCCTCTCGCTCCGTGACAGCGCCAAACTCTTTCGCATGGGAGAGGATGTGACCGGCGTACGCCTGCGGCTGAATGACATGTTCAATGCACCCCAGGTCAGCCGTGATATTGCAGAGGACGCCAACCGTGCATTTCGGGTGACCGACTGGACCAGGCAGCACGCCAACTTTTTCAGTGCCATCCAGATGGAGAAGCGGGTGATGTTCATTATCCTGATGCTGATCGTTGCGGTTGCCGCATTCAATATTGTCTCTACCATGGTCATGGTGGTGACGGACAAGGAGTCGGACATTGCGATTCTGAGAACGCTGGGTGAGCGACCACGCGATATTCTGAAGATATTTATCATTCAGGGGACGATTATTGGTGTGTCGGGGACCCTGCTGGGGGTTCTTGGTGGAGTATTACTGGCGTCGCAGGTGGAGACACTGGTCCCGATGATTGAGTACCTCTTTGACATGCAGTTCCTCTCAGCCGAGATCTACTATATCAATACGGTTCCTTCGGATCTGCGCTGGTCGGATGTCACCACGATCGCCTCGGTCTCACTGTTGATCAGCCTGTTGGCGACCATCTATCCAGCCTGGAAGGGGTCCAGGGTGCAGCCAGCCGAGTCCCTGCGCTATGAGTGACTCACAGGCTCCAGGAATCGTACTGCAGTGCAAGGCACTCTCGCGCAACTTCAGGGATGGAGACCATGAGATTGAGGTACTGCGCAGACTGGACTTCTCACTCGAGGCGGGAGAGAAGGTGGCCATCGTGGGCTCCTCCGGATCGGGTAAATCGACACTGCTCCACCTGCTGGGAGGGCTGGACAGACCCAGTTCCGGAGCTGTAGAGATAGAGGGGGTGGACCTCTCCACCCTGTCGGAAAACAGAAAGAGCCTGCTGCGAAACCAGAAGCTTGGTTTCATCTATCAGTTCCACCATCTGCTGCCCGAGTTCACCGCGCTGGAGAATGTTGCCATGCCGTTGCTGATTCGTCGTGTCCCCAGAGGGGAGGCGGAAGAGCGTGCTTTCGAGATGCTCCATCGGGTCAGGCTGGCGAGCCGCTTTGACCACAAACCCGCTGCCCTCTCTGGTGGCGAGCGCCAACGGGCCGCAGTGGCACGTGCACTGGTGACCCACCCAACGGTTGTGCTGGCGGATGAGCCAACTGGAAACCTGGATCGTGAGAGCGCAGAATGGGTTTATGACCTGATGGTGGACCTGAACAGCGAGGTGGGGACCAGTCTGGTACTGGTGACCCATGACCTGGAACTGTCAGCAAAAGCGGATCGACTGCTGAAACTGGTGGATGGCGTGCTGATCAATGAGTGGTATTGATCAGTTGCGCTGGGACTGTCTCCTCTTCCACTGACGGCCTACATGCCAGATCCAGAAGCTGCGCATTCCGTAATAGCCAATGATGGTGCTGATGACCCCGTTAATCAGACAACCCAGAAGGAAGGGTTTCCAGATCAGTGGGAGAATGGTTCCCAGCCAGTCGAATGAGAGCTCAAATTCCACGTTAATGGGGGGGGTGCCGAGGACAGAGGCCCCGACCCAGTAGGCAAACCAGAACAGTGCAGGCATGGTAAAGGGGTTGGTGATCCAGACCAGACCAACGGAGAGGGGCAGATTGACACTGAAGTAGATGGCGGCAGCTGCAGCCAGAACCATCTGAAAGGGGACGGGGACCCAGGCCATGAAGAGGCCAACCCCAAAGGCACCAGCCACGGAGTGTCGGTTGAGATGCCAGAGATCGGGGGAGTGCAGCAGCGGTCCAAAGAGCTGTAGATGTTTATGCTCCTTGACCTTCTGATGGTCCGGCATGTAGCGCTTGATGATGTGCCTTGGCATATCATTGGATTATAGCAACGGTTGGTTTGGATTCTATGATAAAGGTCAAAGGTTATCGCTGGATGACGCTCAATCCTGCTGCATGGATGGCGCTACCGATGCTCGCCGGAACGGTACTGCTGTTTCAGCTTCAGCAGTTGCCATCACCGGCATGGGCGGTGTTGATACCGCCGCTTGCGGTTGTTGCATGGAAAATCCATCCGTTTCGCCCACTCTTCTGGGGTGTGGCCGCTTTTTTGTGGGCGGCCTTTGCAGCCGACCATCGACTCTCACTGCTGCTCCCGGATGAGCTGGAACGGAGGGATATTCAATTGGTGGGCAGGGTGGTGGACCTTCCACGACTGAGAGAGGATGGATCCATCCGTTTTCTCTTCCAGAGTGAATCGGCCAGGATCGGTGGCGAGGCGATCCACTTTCCTGCGCTGGTCCGTCTTGGATGGTACAGGGAGCCACTGCCGGTCCGCTCAGGGGAGCAGTGGAGACTGCAGGTACGCATGAAGCAGCCACACGGCTTCCGCAACCCGGGTGGGTTTGACTGGGAACAGTGGCTCTTTCAGCGTGGCATCCGGGCCACCGGTTATGTCAGGGAGCATGGAGAGAACCGCCTGCTGCAGCCCGGGAACCCGGCAGGTCTGAATGCGGTTCGTGAGGAGCTGTCACACTGGTTGCGCACATTTTCACCCACCGCCGGGGTGCTGGCTGCCCTGGCAGTCGGGGATCGTCAGGGAATCGGGGAGAGGGGATGGGAGGTATTTCGGCAGACCGGTACCAGCCACCTGATGGCCATCTCCGGGCTCCATGTTGGCCTGGTCTCGACACTCTTTTTTCTCCTTTTTCGCTGGGGATGGTCGATGAGTGCCCGGCTGCCGCTGCTGCTTCCCGCCCAACAGTTTGGTGCAGTCGGCGGGTTTGTCGGGGCGCTGGGATATGCGGCCCTGGCCGGCTTTGCGATTCCCACTCAGCGCGCACTGGTGATGGTCTCAACAGTGCTGATCATGGTGCTGCTGCGCCGGGCGCTCTCTCCCTGGTCTGTCTACTTCACTGCCATGGCCATACTGCTGCTGTTCGATCCATTTGTGGTTCTCTCTGCAGGATTCTGGCTCTCCTTTGGTGCCGTTGGGCTTATTCTTCACGGGGTTGGGGGCAGTGAGCACAGGGGGTCAAAATGGGTCACGCTGGTGCGTATCCAGTGGATACTGGCCATCGGGATGCTGCCGATGCTGCTCTTCCTGTTCCGTCAGGGGTCACTGATTGCGCCACTCTCCAATCTGGTTGCAGTGCCCTGGATCAGTCTGGTTGTCGTACCGCTCAACCTGTTGGCCTCTCTGTTTCATCTCCTCTCCATTCCCGGGGCAGAATCCATCCTCTGGGCTGCCGACCAGGGGTTTCGCCTGATCTGGCCGCTGCTGGAGTGGTTTGCAGATCTGGAGCTCTCCCATTTCCGCTTTCACCAGCCTCCACTGTGGGCGGCAGTGGTTGCCACAGCTGGTGTTGTGCTGTTGGTTGCACGGCCTGCCGGAGTCAGGCGCTGGTTCGGTCTGGTTGCACTCCTCCCAATGCTTCTCCTCGAGCCGTCACGCCCCGAGGCGGGTGAGGCCTGGGTTACGGTGCTGGATGTGGGGCAGGGGCTCTCGGTAGTTGTGGAGGGCAGTGACCGGGTGATGGTCTACGACACCGGGGACAGGTTCAGTGACACCTTTGATGCGGGCAGCTCCGTACTGGTCCCGTTTCTCGAGTCGCGTGGCTGGAAAAAGGTGGATCTGCTGGTCATTGGCCATGGCGATCGTGACCATATCGGGGGGATGGAATCCCTGCTTGAGTCGCTCCCCGTCGTGGAGTCAATCTCCTCGGTTCCCGAACGGGTGAGGGGGGCTGAATCGTGTCGGGCAGGAATGAACTGGTCCTGGAACGGGGTATCCATTGAGGTGATTCACCCGCAGGAGGGGAGTGGCTTCAGTGGCAATAATGGCTCCTGTGTGGTCCGCATCGATGCTGCTGGAGAGTCGGTTCTGCTGTCAGGTGATATTGAGCGGGGTGCAGAGCGCTCCCTGCTTCGGAGTAGACCCAATCTGCTCAAAGCTGATCTTCTTGTGGTTCCGCACCACGGGAGCAAGACCTCGTCCACAGGCGAGTGGATTGATGCGGTCAGCCCCCGCTGGGCGATATTTCCGGTGGGCTACCTCAACCGCTACCGACTCCCCAGGGAGGAGGTGGTAGAGAGGTACCGGAGTCGTGGAATCAATACCGTGATGACTGCCGATGCAGGGGCTGTACAGATAGAGTTGGGAAGTGGAAAGCCACCGGCCCGGTGGCGTCCGCTCAAGCGCCGGATCTGGAGTGATTGAGTAGCTGTTCCGCCTCTGCCCTGGTGAGCATTTTGAACGGATTTGGCAGCAGCCCCGGAACCCGGTCACGATAGATCGGGTAGATCTCCGGATGGTAGTGGAGCAGTTTCTCCTCCTCCATTCTGGAGCCGATCACCATATATCCAGTGATCAGCAGTGCGCTGAGGAGTCGGGCTCCATCCATCTCCTGCGCCCATACAAGGACCAGAAACAGGAAGTACCATGGGTGTCTCACCAGGCGGTGCATGGGTGAGAGGGTGAACTGCTCCTGATCCTCGATGGCATGGATCCCGTTTTTCCACTGCCTGAATCCAAAGAACTCCGCGGAGTCGTAGTCACGCAGGGTATAGATGAAGAGGGCGATGGAACCCGCCATCAGCAGGTACATTGCAATCTGCACTGCCCCCTCCCACTCCCAGAGCAGTGGGCCACGCCATGAGTGGAGCAGATAGAGTGGAATGGCGAGCAGCAGCAGGGAGTGGAGGTTGAAGAGGATGCGGTAGCGGGGCATCCACTCTGGATGGTGTGCGTGGACCCACTGCTTGAGCCGGAGTGAGGCCGCGAGCGAGTGGATGGCAAAGTAGAGGAGCCAGCTGATGGCCAGGATAGCAAGATGGAGTGGCGGGCTGGAGAGGATCGTCTGCATCAGAAAATGGTTTTCTTGTTCGGTTCTAGTACACTTGATTCTATTATCAATGAGTTCAAAAGTATTGTAGTCCCGATCTTGCGAAGCGTGCTTTGCACAAATGGCTGAGGAGTTTTGTCTGTATGGTTGAATGGCTGATGAAAGGGGGGTGGCTGATGGTGCCACTGTTGATGGCATCGGTTCTTGCCCTTGCGATCGTGGCCGAGCGTTACTGGGCGCTGCGCAGAAGTGCTGTGGCCCCCTCCCATCTGGTTTCACAGATTCTGGGATGGCACCGGGAGAAGCGGCTGGATGATGACAATATTGCCGACCTCTACCACTCCTCACCGCTGGGCAGAATGCTTGCTGCGGGGCTGATCAACCGCAACCACTCCCGTGAGGTGATGAGGGAGAGTCTGGAGGAGTCGGGACGTCATGAGGTGCATGAGCTGGAGCGTTACCTCAGCGCACTGGGGACCATTGCGGCGGGGACGCCGCTGATTGGCCTGTTGGGTACCGTGATCGGGATGATCAAGGTGTTTGAGGCGATTACCGCCAATGGGATCGGGGACCCTGCGGTATTGTCGACCGGGATCTCGGAGGCCCTGATTACCACCGCAGCCGGCCTCTCGATTGCGATTCCCAGCCTGATCTTTCACCGCCTGCTGAGGAGAAAGGTGGATGAACTGGTGGTTGAGATGGAGCAGGCGGCAATCCGTGTGGTTGAGATCATTCATGGTGACCGTGAGGCAACCGGGGTGGGGCAGGAGTAGCTGACCATGAGGCTGCAGGACCGAAAAAGTGAGGGGGTTGATGTCAACATGACCCCGCTGATCGATGTGGTCTTTCTGTTGCTGATCTTCTTTGTCCTGACCACAACCTTCCAGAAGGAGGCGCGACTCAGGGTGGAGCTCCCCACAACCTCTGCTGCGGACCAATCCATGCCCAGAGAGCCCATTGAGATTACCGTGGATGCAGCGGGCGATATCCTGATGCAGGGGGCAGAGGGTGGGGAGTGGAGGCAACAGCTCTCCGCTGCTGCAGTGGATGGTAGCGAGCGTCCCCTGATCATCCGTGCCGACCAGCAGGCCCCGCATGGATCGGTGATGAGGGTGATGGATGTGGCGCAGCAGCTTGGCATTCTCAACCTCTCGATCGCCTCAGAGAATAGCCGTTGAGCCCGGTCAGATCGCTGTTTGAGCGGATATGGTATCGGAGAGATCCACTCTCCTGGCTGCTTCGGATTCCCCTTCTCCCGCTCTCTGCCCTTTTCTGCCTTCTGGTCTTTATCCGTCGCACCGGCTATCGCCACGCTCTGGTTCATGGCAGCAGGGTTGCCGTGCCGGTCATTGTGGTGGGCAACATTACCGTAGGTGGAACAGGCAAGACCCCACTGGTCATCGCCCTTGTTGAGTGGCTGCAGCGGCAGGGGGTGAGACCGGCTGTGATCAGCAGGGGGTATGGTCGGGAGAGTGGAGAGGGGAGCGTGCTGGTTACCCCGGAGATGGATGCCGCTGTTGCCGGTGATGAGCCACTGCTGATCTCTCGGGAGGGCGGGGTGGCTGTCTATGTGGGTGTGGATCGGGTGGCCGCAGCAGAGCGGGCGCTGGCAGATGGAGGGTGTGACCTGCTGGTTCTGGATGATGGTCTGCAGCACTACCGGCTGCAGCGCGACATCGAGATCATAGTGGTGGATGGTGAGCGCCAGTTTGGAAATGGTCTCTGTCTTCCCGCCGGTCCGTTGCGTGAGCCGAGGAGTCGCCTTGAGGAGGTGGATGCAGTGGTTGTCAACGGCGGGAATATGCGCCTGCAGCCCCAGCCGCTCTACCGTCTGGGGCAACCAGAGCAGCAGCAACCCCTGGAGTCACTGGCCGGGGAGACGGTTCATGCGGTAGCGGGGATCGGTAATCCGCAGCGCTTCTTTGCCATGCTGGAGGGGGCAGGGGTGAAGGTGGTCCCCCATCCATTTCCCGACCATCACCAGTATAATGGTGAGGATTTCCAACTCCTGGCCGCTGGAGAGCTGCCGCTCGTGATGACCGAGAAGGATGCAGTGAAGTGTACCCCTGCAATGGTTGGAGAGGAGAGGATCGTCTGGGTTGTGCCGGTAAAGGCCCAATTGGACAGCGACCTCGAACAGAGACTGAAAACAAAACTGGAGAGAGTGAGAGACAATGTTGGATAAGAAACTGCTGGACATTCTGGTCTGTCCAATCTGCAAGGGGCCACTGGTGTTTGACAAGCCCGGAGAGGAGCTGATCTGTCGGGCCGACCGTCTGGCCTATCCAGTCCGGGATGATATTCCGGTGATGCTGGAGGAGGAGGCACGTAGCGTCCCCCTGGAGGAGCTCGACAAGTACCAATGAGCTTCACGGTTGTCATTCCCGCCCGTTATGGCTCCAGCCGCCTCCCGGGAAAACCCCTGCTGGAGATCAATGGAAGGCCAATGATTGCCCATGTCTGGGAGCGTGCAGAGCAGAGTGGGGCAGCGCGGGTTGTGGTTGCAACCGATGACGAACGGATTGAGCAGGCGGTTTCCGGGCTGGGGGCAGAGGTCTGCATGACCCGTCAGGATCACCCCTCCGGAACCGACCGCCTGGCGGAGGTTGCCGAGCAACTCCAGCTTGCAGACGATGCCATTGTGGTCAATCTGCAGGGGGATGAGCCACAGATGCCCGCCTCCCTGATCCATCAGGTGGCCGCTGACATGGAGGCCCATCCCGATGCCTCCGTCACCACGCTCTACCAGTCCATCGACAACCCCTCCGACCTGTTCAACCCCAACGTGGTCAAGGTGGTGATGGATGAGGCGGGGTATGCCCTCTACTTCAGCCGTGCCCCGATCCCCTGGAACCGGGACAGTTTTGGCGATCCAGAGCAGGCAGAAGCTGCGTTCCACTACCGCCATATCGGGCTTTATGGTTACCGTGCCGGTTTTCTGCGCCGCTATAGCCAATGGCCCGCCAGCCCGATTGAGTCCCTTGAGTCGCTGGAGCAGCTGCGCGTTCTCTGGAAGGGGGAGAGGATCCACCTCAGTGAGGCGGCAGAGGACCCCGGTCATGGCGTTGATACTGCCGATGATCTTGAAAAGGCGCGACAGAATCTATAAAACAGATTAACTATATGGAATACCTTGCTGATCTTGAACTGTTAAAGGAGAAAAATAAGCTCAAGGTTCGAGTTCGGGGACGCCCCCTGGCCGTGGTCTACTACCAGGAGAGGGTCTATGCACTGGAGGATCGCTGTCCACACCGCGAGGGGTGCCTGTCGGATGGGGCAGTAGAGCGTGGAGAGCTGATCTGCCCACTCCATGGCTGGAATTTTGATCTCGAGACCGGTATCTCACCCTACAACCCCAATGACAGCATCAAGACCTACCCCGTGACCCTTGAGGGGGGTGCGGTCCTGATTGATGCCGAATCGGTGGCACCCCTTCCCGAGACCACATTTGATGGCTATCAGGGGGAGTGGCGGCGCTGGTCACAGGATGCGCGGGGGCACCATGAGATTCGCCTGCTGGCAAAGGGGCGAGGGGGTGAAGTCGAGGCGATGGGTGCCACACCAACAGAGCAGACCACACTTGGAGATGTGGTTGGGTTTGACCACTACCATCTGGCTGCCGGACAACTCAGCCGTCCACCACTGCTGGAGGAGGAGCCCGTCGACTGCTCGGTAACCATCGGGGCGGGGGCGGGCAGGCCACTGCAGATCGCTCTCCCCGCCTTTGTCTCACATATGTCATTTGGGGCGCTCTCGGTTGAGGCCAAGGTGGCGCTGGCTGCCGGTTCCGCCACAGCCGGAACCATGATCGGTTCCGGAGAGGGGGGGATGCATCCGCGCGAGCGTGAGGCCGCCTCACGCTATATTCTGGAGATGGCCAGTGGCTACTTCGGCTGGAGTGAGGAGGCCATCCGTCAGGCGGACGCCATTGAGGTCAAGCTGGGGCAGTCGGCCAAGCCGGGGCTGGGTGGGGAGCTCCCAGCTGCAAAGGTTACCGCGGAGATTGCAGCGGTGCGCGGGATCGAGGCAGGAACTGCCGCCCACTCACCCTCCCGTTTTCCCGATATCGATACCCTGGAGGATCTGGCAAAACGGATCGAGTGGGTCCGTTCACTGGATGGTGGGGAGCGACCCATCGGGATCAAGATCGCCGCCAACCATCTGGAGGCCGATCTGGAGGCCGCGCTCTCACTGAATCCCGATTTCCTTACCGTTGACGGCTTTGGTGGCGGCACCGGTGCAGCCCCGGTCCAGATCCGCGACAACTTCGGGATGCCGCTGGTCAGGGCGATACGGGTGGCCAGAACTGCCATTGACCGACACAACCGGGATAACCCGGAGCGACCTGTCTCACTGATCGCAACCGGGGGGATCCGCACCCCGGCAGATATCATGAAGGCGGTTGCACTGGGTGCCGACGCCTGCGCACTGGCAACAGCAGCACTCTTTGCCCTGGGCTGTGAGTACTACCGGGCCTGCAACACCGGAAACTGCCCGGTGGGGATTGCTACTCAGGATGAGGCGCTTAGATCCCGTCTCGACATCCCGACAGCGACGGAGCGGGTTGCAAACTTCTTCAATGGAATGGGAGAGCTCATTCGTACCCAGCAGCGTGCCATGGGGGCAGGGTCACTCTCCGGGATATCCGTCGATGAGCTGATTCCACTGAACCGGGATGCGGAGATTGTCCTGGGCCGATAGTTACTGATCCCGGCTGATTTTATGGATCCATTTCCTCAGGTTTGGGAGTTGCAGCGAGAGCAGTTCGGGTTCTGAATTCATGAATTATAAATTTCAACGCAGCTCATACCAGACACCACGTCCACCACCCTGTTTATTTAAATGTCCGCGCTCAACCAATGATCGGAAATGCTGTTTCAAGGTATTACGGCTTGCATCAGTTAGCTTGATCGCTTCACCCATGGTGATACGCCCATGTTCACGAACAAATTCAATGATGGCGAGGGATAATTCCGGCAATACTGCCAAAACCAGCTTTTCGCGTTCAACCTTTTTCTCGAGGCGATGAACCTGTTCAGACAATGATCGAAGGAAGTAGATAATCCAGGATTGCCAATTTGGTTTCTCAGTTCTTATCGTACCTTGTGATTGCTTAAGCGCCAGATAATAGGCTTCCTTGTTCTGTTCAATCACACTTTCCAGTGAACTATAAGGTACGTAGTCATAACCAGAGGTGGCCCCATCTACCTGTTCAGATAGATGGGGCCACCTCTGTCTGTCTCCATGGTAGATATGTACGGGGCTACCGAAAGGTAGTGTCTACCTGCCGCCGACCACGTCGGTTCCAGCCGGGCTGGAATACATCAAGAGCACCCGAGAGCAAAAGCCCAATCCGGGCTTTTTGCTTTTCTGTTCCGGATAAACACCCGCAAAAACACCCATTCTCAAAATAGCATGGCCAAATATAGCATTTTTGCTATAATTCACTCATGAAGTGGCAAGTTGAGACGTTAAATCATGTGGTAGACCGAGAGTTGGAAGCCCTGGAACCTTCACTGAAGGCCAGATTCCTCCATATCAGCGAACTGCTGGAGACATTCGGGCCTGAGCGTGTTGGAGCGCCACATGTGAAGCATCTTGTCGATAAGCTCTGGGAAATCCGTATGAAAGGCAAAAGCGGCATAGCCAGAGCTATCTATGTCACGGTTACCGGTCGCCGGATTGTGGTCGTCCATGCCTTTGTTAAAAAGACGCAAAAGACCCCCAAGGCAGCCATCAGACTCGCACTCGAACGTGTGAAGGAGATACAGACATGAGTAGCATTGCCAAACTGAAAAAGCAGTGGATGAAAGATCCGAAGGTCAACAAAGCCTTCGAAGAGATGGAGCCAGAATTCGAGGTTGCCCATGCCTTGATCGCTGCGCGGATCGAAGCTGGCCTCACGCAGGAAGAGGTCGCAAAACGAATGGGAACTACCCAGTCCGTCGTTGCGCGTCTTGAAGGTGGCCGCACGCTGCCCAGTATCAAAAGCCTCTACCGGTATGCAGAAGCGACCGGCACAAAACCTGTCATTCATCTGGTGCATGAGTGATCCAGCAACCGGCATGGCTATCCTGTATGAATCAGAATTAACTTGTCCGGTGTGTGGCCATAAGAAAGTGGAAACCATGCCAAGTGATGCATGCCAGTGGTTCTACGAGTGCGAGCATTGTCATGCTCTCCTGAAACCCAAGCAGGAAGACTGCTGCGTGTTCTGTTCATACGGGACTGTGCCTTGCCCACCGATTCAGGCTGATCGTTCCTGTTGTAGCGGCTAGAACATCCGCACAACTGTTAGCCTGTTCCGACAGCAGTAAGCGCCACAGTTTTCCAGATACATTTTTGGAGGCGAAATTGGCAACCGAACCAATCAAGACCAAATCCTATAACCTGTTGATTTTCATAGATTACACAAGCGTAGCAACGGCACTTGATGGGTATGCTTCCAAAGGCCAGTCACAGAGAATATTGGCCGTAGAGCGAGCCAGTGCGGGCACCTGTCGGGATGGAACAGAAATGGCCCGGTACGCTTGAAC
>CAYFMF010000028.1:0-22744 GCA_964344135.1 uncultured Piscirickettsiaceae bacterium | reverse complement strand
TAAATTTTGCGCACAGTGATGCACTTGTCAGCATTTTTTATGTTGCGTAACATACTCATCAAGCAGTTGACGGATTATTCTTTGATATTGCATATGATTCTTTTTGGCTATCTCCTTAAAGAACTCAATGCTGTCACTACTTAATGATATTGTGATTTTTGTTTGTTTATTTTTTAGGGCCAATTCACTGGGTGACGGCAAGAAGTCTGTAACTAAATTAATATCACCCAGTTGTTCATCAGTGTATCGAATTGCTTTGCTCATAGATTTTCTTACCTTTTCTCCAGTAGCCTGCTCCAATAATTCTGATTTTTCCTTTTCGGTAGGTAAAACGAACTGTCAGAATCCCTGAACCATCTGAGTTTTTACCAAAGCAGTAGTAGCGTTTTTCTTGTTCACTATGCGCTACATCTTCGGCAATTATGCGGCTTTCATCTAAAAAAGCATGTTGCGCCTCATAGAAGTCAACCCCATGTTTTTTCAGGTTTTCTACATTTCTGTCTTCGTTCCATTCAAAACCTGAATCACCCATAGATCCAGTATAGATTATGTATGGCTATTTTGCCATACTGATCATTGCTAACGGTTGAGTCAGGTGGTTTGATGCCTCACTGCCCCCTCTCCTCACGACTCTCGTTGTAGCTGGAAATCTCCTGGAGAAAGCGCTCTCCATACCTCTCCAGCTTCTTTTCACCCACCCCATTGATCTCAAGAAACTCACCCCGGTTTGCCGGGAAGTGGATTGCCATCTGCGTCAGTGCCGCATCCCCAAAGACCATAAAGGGGGCGATCCCCTCCTCCTCGGCCAGCTCCTTGCGCAGTCCGCGCAGCAGCTCGAACAGCAGCTCATCCCGACCCTCCACAGTGGCCACCACCTTGTTGCGCCTCTTCACGACCTGGCGCAGTCTCGGCTTTGCCAGCTCCAGTCGGCTCTCCCCCTTGAGCAGGGCGCGCGCCTCTGCGGTCAGTTTCAGTACCGAGTAGTTGGCAATATCCTGGATCAGGTAGCCACGATGGATTAATTGCCGGAACAGGCTGGTCCACTCCGCATCACTACGGTCACTGCCAATCCCGTAGGTACTCAGTTCGTTGTGGCGAAGTTTGCGGATTCGCTCATTGTCCATCCCCCGCAGCACATCCACCACATGGCGCATACCGAAACGCTGCCCCACCCGATAGACACAGGAGAGGGCCTTCTGCGCATCGACTGTTGCGTCGTAACACTCCGGGGGCTCGGCACAGATATCGCAGTTGCCGCAGCTCTCCTTCAGCTCCTCCCCAAAATAGTTGAGCAGCACCCGGCGGCGACAGGTCAGCGCCTCTGCAAAGGCAACCATGCTGTTGAGCTTGTGGGTCTCGATCCGCTTCTGCTCCTCGTTCCGGCTATTCTCCACCAGCCTTCGGGCCATCACCATATCCTGGGCCCCAAACAGCAGCAGTGCCTCAGCGGGGAGCCCATCACGACCGGCACGTCCCGTCTCCTGGTAGTAGCCCTCAATATTCTTGGGGAGATCGTAGTGGACCACAAAGCGGACATCCGGCTTGTCGATCCCCATTCCAAAGGCCACGGTCGCCACTACCACATCGACCTCATCCCGCATGAATCTCTCATGCGCCTCCTGACGGTGGGCGGCGGGGAGCCCCGCATGGTAGGGGAGCGCACGAAAACCGGCCAACTGCAGCTTGTCGGCCACCTCCTCGACCCTTTTGCGGCTCAACGCATAGACAATCCCCCGATCCCCCTCCACCCGATTGAGGAAGGCCTTGAGCTGCTCGAAGGGCTTGCTCTTCTCCAGTGCGCTGTAGCGGATATTGGGGCGGTCAAACCCGGTAACATGAACCCTGGGGTTGCGCAGCCGGAGGCGGTGGATAATGTCTCTGCGGGTCTGTGGGTCGGCCGTTGCCGTCAGTGCAGCCATCGGTGTCTCGGGAAACTGCTCTCTCAGCGCTCCCAGCTGCACATACTCCGGCCGGAAATCGTGCCCCCACTGAGAGACACAGTGGGCCTCGTCAATGGCAAACAGCGAGAGCTCAACCGTCTCCAGCCTTGCCAGAAAATCCGCCGACATCAGCCGCTCCGGGGCCACATAGAGCAGCTTCAGCTCCCCCGCATGGAAACGGGCCAGCACCTGACGGGCCGCCGGCTCACCCAGAGAGGAGTTGTAGCAGGCCGCCTCCACCCCGCTGGCCTCAAGCGCATCCACCTGATCCTTCATCAGTGAGATCAGCGGAGAGACCACAATCGCCGTTCCCGGCTGTCGCAGCGCCGGAATCTGGTAGCAGAGGGACTTCCCTCCACCGGTTGGCATCAGTACAAAGGTATCCTCACCCGAGCTGACATCCTCGATAATCTCCTGCTGATGGGGGCGGAAATCGTGATATCCGAAAACCGTCTGTAGAATCTGTTGGGCGGTCTGAGCCATTGGCAGAGTATACTCCACCCTTCCAGCCATCCTGGACTCTACTCACTATCTATGCCGTCGAACAGTGGCACCTTGGGGAGAATGATTTGATTTTTTCAATTTTAGGTTTACTGTAGAGAGAAAGATCCCCGAAATAGTTAGTCTGATTTCCGGGTTGTCGAAAATGGTTGATGGTTTTGGAGAATACCGGTGCTGAATCAGCTTACTGTTCGTGATTTCTATATCCACCTGGAAAGATACCCCCACCTTCGGGACGATACATCGGTCTGTGAGGCCATTCGGCTGATCTTTCAGATGCTGAAAGAGAATGACAAATTTCGAACCATTCTGATTCATGATGAGGAGAACCATCTTCGCGGATACCTGACGATACGGGATCTGATCCGTGCTCTGGGTCCCCGGTATATGCGCAAGAGTGCACCGAACTACAGGGGGAACCAGCCCTTTCAGGAGGTAGAGACCGATATCACCGCACTCTCGCTGATCTGGCAGGAGAGCTTCGGGGAGACCGTAATGAAGGAGGCGGAAAAGCCGGTCAGTGAAGTGATGACACTGGTGGAGGAGAGTGTCACCCTGGAGGACCACTTTGCCAAGGTGGTTACCCTGATGCTGGTGAAGGATGTGGTGGTTCTGCCGGTGGTCCAGGAGGAGCTGGTAATTGGGGCCGTGCGGTTGGTGGATGCCTTTGAGCTGATCGCCAACCGTCTTTGTGAGGAGAAGCATAAACAAGAAGCCGATTAATGTTTTCCAGATAGGGAATGTCAGATGAAAATACTTACCTTTCAAACCATCCTCCACTTCGCGGCACAGAGACTCCCCTTTGATCTGAAAAGGTTCCTTTTTATCCTCCTGGGTATTGGAGCCTTTCTTTTTGTCTATCTGCTCGCCCCCCTGCCGGACGCAGTGGATCCGATGGGGGAGCATTTTCAGCTTACCCGAGAGGGAAAGGCAGCACTGGCACTGTTTCTGTTGGCAGGTATCTGGTGGGTCTTTGAGGTGGTTCCGATCGGAATTACCAGTCTGCTGATTGGTGTGGTTCAGGCCCTGTTTCTTATTCGGCCCGCCCGGGAGGCCTTTCAGGATTTCATGGACCCTTCGGTGCTCTTTATCTTTGGATCACTGGTGATCGGCATGGTCTTTACCAAGGTTGGATTGACCAAGCGAATCGCCTACAAGATGCTGACCATTGTGGGGGAGCGTACCAGCATGATCTATCTTGGGGTCTTTATTGTGACCGCGCTGCTGACCCATATCATGGCCCATACCGCGGTGGCCGCAACCATGTTCCCCATTCTGATGGCCATCTATTCGCTCTATGGCGGGGGGGAGGAGCCGACCCGCTTCGGCAAGGGGCTCTTCATTGGAATGGCCTTTGTGGCAGGGGCCGGCAGCATGATCACCCTGCTGGGGGCCGCTCGAGGTGCAGTGGCACTGGGATTTTATAATGACATTGTCGGTTCCAATGTCTCCTTCTTCGAGCTCAGCTTCTATATGCTTCCGGTGGGGTGGCTACTGGTCTTTCTCACCTGGGGGTTCATCATGCTGGCATTCAAGCCGGAGCGTGCCGAGATTGAGGGGCTTCGGGAGAAGGCGGTCAACCTCTATGCAGAGACCGGTCGATTGAGCCGGGAGGAGATCTTTGTGCTGCTGGTGGTTCTGGGCCTGATCGTTACCCTCTCGCTCAAGTCCTTTATTCCGGAGATGGCCTCGGTCGACAAGTCTGCCGTGGTGCTGCTGACAACGGTCCTCTTCTTCCTCTTTCGAATCCTTGACATCAATGATCTGGAGCATGTCTCCTGGAATATCATCCTCCTCTTTGCCGGGGCGATGAGTATCGGTTTCTGTCTCTGGGAGACCGGGGCGGCGAAGTGGCTGGCGGTCAATTGGCTGGTGATGTTTGAGGAGGCCAACTGGTTTGTCTTTGTCCTGGGGATCGCATTTTTCATCATGATGATGACCAACTTCATCATGAATGTCGCGGCCATTGCAATCTCACTGCCGGTGGCCCTGGTGATTGCCCCCTACCTGCAGGTTGCCCCCGAGGTGGTGCTGTTCTCGGCACTGGTTGTTGCGGCCTGCCCCTTCCTGCTGCTGGTGGGTGCGGCCCCCAATGCAATCGCCTATGACTCCAAACAGTTTACCGCAGCACAGTTTTTTGTTGCCGGGATCCCGGCCAGCGTGATGCTGATGGCGGTGGTTGCGCTGGCGGTTGCCATCATCTGGCCATTGATGGGGATGCCGATTACCCTGTAACGGGATGGTTTTTGAAAAGATTTTTCCAAAGAAGAGGCGAGGCGAATGGATCTAACGAGGGGGGTGATTAAAACCGGGGTGGCCCGTTCAGGGATGACCCTGCAGGAGGCGCTGGAAGAGTGTGTGAAGAACAATGTTCCCGGGATTCCCTTTGTGGATGAGCAGGGCAGGGTGGCGGGACGATTTGCGATTCGTCACGCCTTTAAACAGGCCTGTCTCTCCCTGGATCTGATCAAGGGGGCCCATCTGCTGGGGGACAAGATCTACCATCTGGAGATGCCAAAAGAGGAGGTGCAAGAACACCTCAACCAGACGATTGATTCACTGATCCTCGAGGATACAGTCCACCTCAACAGTACCAGTCAGATCCTGACTGCTCTGGCACTGATGGAGGAGCTCAATGTGAACCACCTCTTCATTATGGAGGGTGAGGAGTACCAGGGGGTCGTGACCCGGATGAGCCTGAGCCGGGTAATTCTGGAGAACCTTTCGGAGAAGCCCTGGTGGAGCATGTAGAAACCACAATAAGCCTGGAGATGCTGGTTGCCGTTGCCGTTCTGGTGGTCTCCTACGGCCTGATCTTTAGCGAAATCCTCCATCGCACCACGGCGGCAATCCTGGGGGCGGTCTCGATGATCGGGATTGGAATGTGGATGGGCTTCTACAGCCAGGAGGCGGCCATTCAGTCGATTGACGCCAATACCCTGCTGCTGCTGGCGGCGATGATGATGATGGTCTCTCTGCTGCGTTCGACCGGCCTGTTTGAGTATACCGCAATCATCATTACCCACCTCTCCAGAGGGTCCCCCAAACGGTTGCTGATCTATCTGAGCCTGGCGGTGAGCCTGATCTCGATGATACTGGACAACGTCACCACGGTCATTGTCTTTGCCCCCCTGACCGTACTGATTGCCCGCATTCTGCATATCAACCCCATGCCCTATCTGATGGCGGAGGCCATGCTCTCCAATGTGGGGGGGATTGCCACCCTGGTGGGTGATCCCCCCAACATCATGATTGGCAGTGTGGCCGGAATTAACTTCTCCCAGTTCCTGATCCACATGGGCCCTCCGGTGGTGGTGATCTGGATCGGTTCGATTACGCTGCTGCTCTTTGTCTTTCGTCGAGAGATGGCACAATCTGCTGCCGACCTGAATCGCCAGCAGCTGGATCCGAGCCAGGCAATCAAGGACCAGGTCATGCTGATCAAGGTGTCGCTATCGTTGGCGCTGATCATCATCCTCTTCTTTGTCCACCACCACTTCCACTTCTATCCCGCCTATGTTGCCTTTCTGGGGCTCTCCCTGGCACTGGTACTGCTACGACAAAAGCCGGAGGAGCTCTTTGCTGAGGTCAACTGGTCCATACTGATCTTCTTTGCCGGGCTCTTTGCGATTGTGGGAGGGGTCGAGTCCGCCGGTTTTCTCGATCTTCTCGGCTACAGGCTGGCAGCCATGGCGCAGGATCCGGAGATGCTGCTGTTGACCGGGCTCCTGCTGATCTGGGTCTCGGCAATTCTCAGTGCCGTGGTGGATAACATTCCCTTCACCGTAACCATGATCCCAATCATCATGGGCCTTGAGTCCAGCGGTGTGAACATCACCCCTCTATGGTGGGCGCTGGCTCTTGGCGTTGGTCTGGGGGGTAACGCAACCCATATCGGCGCTACCGCAAATCTCATCGCGGTCTCGGAGTCGGAGATGAGCAATATCAAGGGGGCCAGAATCACTCCCCTCGCCTGGATGCGGGTCGGAATTCCCACCACACTGCTCTCCCTCTCTATCGCAAGCCTGCTCTTCTATCTCTTTTTCGACTTCTTTGCACTCGGCCTTAACCAGGTCTGACTTGCTGAATCAATTCCCTCAACTGCTGCACCCTGGTCTTCCTCTTCAGTAGCACGCAGGCCTCCCCTTTCAGGTCTCACTGAAAGGGTTCATGCATGATCCTCTTGTCCCCATCCCCTGAATTCAGACCCCTCCACTCAACAAAATAGCCCTTTGAAACACCATTGAAACCGGAATGAAATGGTCCAGCAATATTATTGTACTTTAATATAGTTGAGGACATAGAAAAGTAAAGGAGAGTACGATGAAAATCAGAGTAATGTTATTGGCCGCTGGTTCCATCCTGATTGGTGCTTTTGTTGCTCTCGTGCTTGTAAAGCAGACCATGCCTACACAGATGATTCATGAGATGCAGAGCCCTCTGGGATATGATCAGACCATTGAGATGATTATCGACAATGCAGAGAGCCGGGAATGGGGAGTTCCAAAGATCCATGACTACCAGAAAGCCTTGTCAAAGAATGGTTATCGGGACGTTGGCAGGGTCAAGACCGTGGAGCTTTGTCATCCCAAGTATGCATCCGAGCTGCTGTCCAATGATGACAACAAGTATGTCTCAGTGATGATGCCTTGTGCCATTGCCGTCTATGAAAAGGGTGATGGTGAAACCTACGTCGCATCAATGAACATGAAGTTGATGTCGATGATCTGGGGTGGTGAGATTGGTGAGGCGATGGACAGGGTTGCACTGGAGGATGAAAAAATCCTCGGCTTCCTCAAACAGCTGTAGCAGGTCTCAACCCGGTATCGGCACAAAGGTATCCTCTCCAGCCAGAAGATCAACGATGTTCTTCTGCTGGTGGGGATGAAAATCCTGATGCCAGAAAATCGTCTGTAGAATCTGTTGAGTAGTCTGGGGCATGGAGGGGGTATACTTCACCAGCATGAACAGCCCGGACCCCATCCAGCAGGCAATCCAGAGAGTTCGCCAGAAAATCACCCATGCCGAGAAGCAGTTTGGGCGCCCGGAAGGGTCGGTAAGACTGCTCGCCGTCAGCAAGACCAAACCCGCCTCCATGGTGCGGGAGGCCTACGCCGCAGGTCAGCGCCACTTTGGGGAGAACTACCTTCAGGATGCGATAGGGAAGATCGAGGCGCTTCCACTTGAGGGGATTGTCTGGCACTTTATTGGGGCCATTCAGTCCAACAAGACCCGAACCATTGCCGAGAATTTCGACTGGGTTCATGGGGTGGATCGGCTCAAGATTGCGCGCAGGCTTGGAGAGCAACGGCCGCCCAACAGGGGTCCGCTCAACCTCTGCATACAGGTCAACAGCAGTGGCGAGGCAAGCAAGTCGGGGCTCTCCTTCGGCGAACTCCCCCAGCTTGCCGGTGAGATCGCCACCCTGCCGGGAATCCGACTCCGTGGCCTGATGACCCTGCCGGCGGCTGCATCGGATCCCGAACTGCAACGCATCCCCTTCCGCAGGCTGCGTGAGGCACTGGAGGCGCTTAACCACAACGGAATGGAGCTGGATACCCTCTCGATGGGGATGTCCGGTGACCTGGAGGCGGCTGTGGCTGAGGGGGCAACCATCGTCCGTGTTGGGACCGATATCTTCGGGGCTCGACAGTGATCTCCAGCTCATCAACCAAACCCACCATTCTGGTCTTTGGTGGCCATGACCCAACGGGGGGTGCCGGCATCCAGGCGGATATCGAGACCATCGGTGCAACTGGGGGACATGCGGCAACGGTGGTCACCGCCCTGACCGTTCAGAGCAGCCACGCTGTAGAGGGGTTTCACCCCACCACCCTCGACCTGATGATCCAGCAGGGACGGGTGGTACTGGACGACCTTCCCATTGCCGCCATCAAGATCGGCATGGTGGGCAGCGTGGAGATCTGTGAGGCGATCCATACCCTGCTGAACGAGCATCCGGATATTCCGGTGGTACTTGATCCGGTACTTCATGGTGGTGGCGGTGGCACACTCTCAGACGACGGACTGATTGAGGCAATCCGCACCCTGCTGATCCCACTCGCTGCCATTGCAACACCCAATCGCAGTGAGCTGGCCCGTCTCGCCCCCGAGGGAGATTCCCTGCAGGCCTGCGGCGCAGAGCTGATCTCGATGGGTTGCGGCTCGCTACTGGTTACCGGAACCGATCACCCACTCTCCGGAGAGGCGCCCGACCAGGTGCACCATCTTCTGCTGCAATCCAGCGGAGAGACCCGACACTTCAGGCAGCAACGACTGCCTCACCACTACCACGGCTCAGGGTGCACCCTCTCCTCCTCCATTGCCACAGCCCTGGCAGAGGGAAAAACGGTTGAAGAGGCGGCAACAGAGGGGCTGGAGTTCACCTGGAACAGCCTCGCCCATGGTTATCAACCGGGGAGTGGACAACACTTCCCTGATCGCTACAGAGACTAATGGACCTTATGGACGACCGACTCAGGGGGCTCTATGTTCTGACCGACCACCACCTGACTGAACAGGTGGGGCTTGTTGCCGCCGTTGCCGAGGCACTGCAGGGGGGTGCCCGGATCATCCAGTACAGAAACAAGCATGCCAACCGGGAACGCAAGCTGTGGGAGATCAGTGATCTCCTTACCCTCTGCCGCCCACTGGGAATTCCCCTGATTGTGAATGATGACCTCGACCTCGCACAGCAGACAGCTGCGGATGGCGTCCATCTGGGAGTGGAGGATGGCAATATTGGAGAGGCACGAAAACTCCTTGGAGAGGAGGCGATCATTGGAGTCTCCTGCTACAATTCGATCGATCGCGCACGGATGGCTGCGGAACAGGGGGCCAGTTATCTCGCCTTTGGCCGGTTCTTTCCCTCCAGAGCCAAGCCGGATGCAGTACAGGCAGACCCCGGAATCCTGGCTCAGGCAGGGGAAGAGCTGCAGCTGCCAACCGTGGCGATTGGAGGAGTAGACAGCAACAATGGAAAAGAGCTGATTGATGCCGGTGCCGACATGGTTGCCGTTATCCACTCTGTACTGGGGGCCAACGATATACGACAGGCCGCCAGAGAGATCAGCCAGCTGTTTGAGGCAAATCAATAACAAGGAAGAGAAAATATCATGACCCGCTCACACGATCTTTTTGAAGAGGCCCAGCAACATATCCCTGGTGGCGTAAACTCACCGGTCCGTGCCTTCCGTGGTGTTGGCGGAGATCCAGTCTATATTCAACGTGCCGAAGGGGCCTACACATTTGATGAGGATGGCAACCGCTACATCGATTATGTTGGCTCCTGGGGTCCAATGATCCTGGGCCATTCCCACCCAGAAGTTGTGAAAGTGGTACAGCAGGGCGCCGCCAACGGACTCAGCTTTGGGGCCCCAACCGAGATTGAGACCCAGATGGCGGAGAAGGTGAAGGAGCTGGTCCCCTCCATCGAGATGGTACGGATGGTCAGCTCCGGTACCGAGGCCACCATGAGCGCCATCCGTCTGGCCCGCGGCTATACCGGACGCGACAAGATTGTGAAGTTTGAGGGGTGCTACCACGGCCATGCCGACTCCCTGCTGGTGAAGGCGGGATCCGGGGCACTGACCCTGGGGGTCCCCACCTCACCGGGTGTTCCCGCCTCACTGGCCGAACACACCCTGACCCTGAGCTACAACAACATCGATCAGGTGCGTGAGCTGTTTGCAGAGATCGGCAGCGAGATCGCCTGCATCATTGTCGAGCCGGTTGCCGGAAACATGAACTGTGTTCCACCGGTTGCGGGATTCCTGGAGGGGCTGCGCGAGGTCTGTGATGAGCATGGCAGCGTGCTGATTCTGGACGAGGTGATGACCGGATTCCGTGTCAGCCTGGGAGGGGCACAGGGCAAGCTGGGGATCACCCCGGACCTGACCACCCTGGGAAAGGTGATTGGAGGCGGCATGCCGGTGGGTGCCTTTGGCGGCAAGCGGGAGATCATGGAGCACCTTGCACCACTGGGTCCGGTCTACCAGGCGGGGACCCTCTCCGGCAATCCGCTGGCAATGGCCGCCGGAATGAAGACCCTGGAGCTGATCTCCGCTCCCGGTTTCTTCAGCAGTCTGGAACAGAAGGTAGAAAAGCTGACAGAGGGTATCCTCGCTGCTGCCGCAGAGAACAGTATCCCGATGCAGTGCAACCGCATCGGTGGCATGTTTGGCCTCTTCTTCACCACTGAGGAGAAGATCGAAAACTTTGAGCAGGTGATGGCCTGTGATGGTGAGCGCTTCGGAAAATTCTTCCACGGCATGCTGGATCAGGGGGTCTATCTCGCACCCTCTGCCTTCGAGGCCGGCTTCGTCTCTGCCGCCCATAGTGATGCCGACCTGCAGGCGACCATCGATGCCGCCCGCAAGGTACTGGCCACCCTGTAGGGGGCACCTGTAAACAGTAATGGAGTGGTGGCAGACACTAACCCACTGGTTTTCCGCCAATGAGGAGATGCTCTTCTGGCTGGGGATTGGATCGGCAATCATGCTGGTTGCCTCCATTGCGGCCCTCCCCTGGCTGGTGAGCCGAATTCCGCAGGACTACTTCGACCACACCAGGGAGCCGACCGTCGCGCCACTCAAGGGGCATCCGGTTGCCCGCCTTCTGATCCATCTGGTCCGAAATGTGGTCGGGGTATTCCTGATTGTTGCAGGGATCCTGATGCTCTTTCTTCCTGGTCAGGGGCTACTGACGTTGCTGCTGGGGATCATGATGACCCACTTCCCGGGAAAATATCATGTGGAGCAGTGGGTTATCCGTCAGCCGGGCATTCTCACCGCAATCAACTGGTTTCGTGAAAAAGGGAATGCCCCACCCCTTGTCCTTGGAGAGCAGTGAACAGGGGCACCGCCTCTGCCAACCGGAGAAAAGAGAATGTCTGCCATACAATCCAGTGAACTGGCCTCTGCTGTCCAGGAGGTAAAACGGGAGATCCGCAAGGGGCGCTGGTTCAAGAACACCCTCTACATCCTCGCAATCAGTTATCTGCTCCTGCTGATCCTGATCTCTGCCGGTGTGGTTGAACAGATTGATCCCGCCAGGCGAATTGCATCAATCAAGCTCCATGGCGAGATCAGCAGCGAGACCATCAACAGCGCAGAGACACTTGCCCCCGCCATCCGCAAGGCGGTGAAGGATGAACGGGTCCAGCACATCGTACTTCAGCTCAACTCTCCCGGAGGGACCCCCGCCCAGGCGGAACGGCTCTGGCAGGTGATTCGTACCGCACGAGAGGAGAACCCGGAAAAGAGGATCTATGTCACGATCGATGAACTCTGCACCTCTGCCTGCTACTACATCGCCACTGCTGCCGACGAAATCCATGCAACCCGGGTCTCACTCATTGGCTCCATTGGGGTGCGGATGGGTGGATTCGGCTTTGTCGGTGCCATGGAGGAGCATGGAATCGAGCAGCGCGAGCTCACTGCTGGTGAGCACAAGGCACTACTGGACCCATTTTCGCCCCGTGATGAGGAGACGGAGAATTTCCTCAGGGAGCATGTCCTGGCCACCACACATCAGATCTTTATTGAGCGGGTCAGGGAGGGGCGCGGAGAGGCCCTCTCCAGTTCAGAGGATCTCTTTAGCGGCCTGGTCTGGGTAGGAAAGGAGGCGAGGAGACTGGGGCTGATTGACGGACACCGCTCCACCCATGAGATTGCAGAGGCGCTGGGGATCGAGAAGGTGGTGGACTATACACCCAAGGTCGATCTGTTCGAGCAGTATGCCAACCAGTTTGCCGCCAGTCTGGCCAGCGCGCTGAAGGGGAGCACCCACTCCAGGCTGGAGATGTAACCACTAGCGATCTCCCCAGCGGGGGGTCAGCTGCTGCTCAATACCCAGCTGGTCGAGGATTCTGGCCACCACGAAGTCGACCAGATCACTGATGGTCTCGGGCCGATTATAGAAACCCGGGTTGGGTGGCAGGATGGTGACCCCAATCCGGGAGAGCTTCAGCATGTTCTCCAGATGGATCGCCGAGTAGGGGGTCTCTCTCGGAACCAGAATCAGTTTCCGGTTCTCCTTGATCATCACATCCGCTGCCCGCTCCAGCAGCTGATCACTGCTGCCGTGGGCAATGGCGGATAGTGTCCCCATGGAACAGGGACAGACCACCATCGCATGGGGCGCATTGCTGCCACTGGCAACCGGCGACATCCAATCCCCCTTCCCAAATAGTGACAACTGTCCCTCTCTGGCGCCGTACCGCTCACCAAGCAGTTTTCCGGCCTCATCCGTGGATGGGGGCAGAGAGAGGCCCAGCTCCATCTCGATGACGATTCGTGCCGCATCGGAGAGCATCATCCAGACCCGTCGATCGGCCGCGATCAGCTGCTCCAGCAGTCGCACTCCATAGGCTGCACCCGATGCACCGGTTACTGCCAGGGTGACGGTACTCTCTCGATCCCAGCTCATTCCCGCCCCAGCCTCTGCAACAGTTTGTCATGGATGCCCCCAAAACCGCCATTACTCATCACCAGCAGGTGGTCTCCAGCATGGCACCATGCTACAGCGGCATCCACAATCTGATCCACTGTCTCGAAAATAGAGGCAGGTACACCGCTCTCCTCCATCGCCTGCTCCAGGCTCCAATCCAGTTCACCATCCTGAAGCAGCATCACCTCGTCTGCCTGCCCAAAGGATTGCGCCAATCTCTGTTGATGCACCCCCATCCGCATGGTATTGGAGCGCGGCTCCATAATGGCAAGAATCCGCTCCTCTCCCACCTTTCCCCGAAGCCCCCCGAGGGTCAGCTCGATCGCCGTTGGGTGGTGGGCAAAATCATCGTAGACCGTCACTCCACTCACCTCTCCTCGAACCTCCATGCGACGCCGAACATTCCTGAATTGGGAGAGGGCATCGATGGCATGGTGGACCGGCACACCCGCATGTCGGGCAGCCGCAATCGCCGCCAGCGCGTTGCTGCGGTTATGGTAGCCGGTCAGATTCCACACCACCTCCTGCTGTGGAACCCCATCGATCGAGACCAGAAAACGGCTCCATGCTGCATCATCCCGGACTGCATCCCACTGCCCATTGATGGTCTCTGTCGGGGTCCAGCACCCCATCCCGATCACCTCATCCACAGCGGGATCCCGCTCAGGATGGATGATCAGCCCATTCCCCGGAACGGTACGGATCAGATGGTGGAACTGGCGCTGAATGGCTGCCAGATCCTCAAAGATGTCGGCATGGTCAAACTCCAGGTTGTTGATGACCAGGGTGCGGGGGTGGTAGTGGACAAACTTGGAGCGCTTGTCGAAAAAGGCGGTGTCATACTCATCCGCCTCCACCACAAAGAAGGGGAGCTCTCCCAGACGTGCGGAGACCCCAAAGTTCTGCGGAACCCCGCCGATCAGAAAGCCGGGAGCAAGACCGGCATACTCCAGAATCCAGGCCAGCATACTGGCCGTGCTGGTCTTGCCATGGGTGCCGGAGACTGCCAATACCCAGCGATCCCGAAGCACGTGTTCCGCCAGCCACTGTGGGCCGGAGGTGTAGGGGATCCCCTGCTCCAGCATATACTCCACCGCCGGATTGCCCCGACTCATCGCATTGCCTGCCACCACCATATCGGGTGCCGGGTCCAGATGGGCTGGTTCATACCCCTCCTGCAACACAATCCCCGCCTCCTCCAGCTGGGTGCTCATCGGGGGATAGACATTGGCATCCGATCCGGAGACTGTATGGCCTGCCGCGCGAGCGAGCAGGGCAATACCTCCCATGAAGGTTCCACAGATACCGAGAATATGGATATGCATCTCCTTATGGTACCTTATGCGCCATGAACATACTCCATGGAATCCCCAACTGCGACACCATCCGCAAGGCCAGAAAGTGGCTCAATCAACAGGAGATCGAGTTCACCTTCCACGACTTCCGCAAGGACGGAGTCAGCCGGGAGAAGCTGCAGCAGTGGGCTGCCGAGGGGGGCTGGGAGCAGCTACTCAACAGACGGGGGACGACCTGGAGAAAACTGCCGCCTGAAGAGAGAGAGGGGCTGGATCAGGAGAGCGTGATCACCCTGCTGCTGGAACACCCGGCAATGATCAAGCGACCGGTTCTTGAGAGTGACCGCCTGCAGGGGATCGAGGTTGGATTCAGTGAGGCCCGATACCAGGAAATTTTCTGTTAAGTGGGATCCGAAAGGGAGACCGATTCCCTGCGCCAAAGAAATGTTATAACATAACAGTTTCTGCACGATTGCCAAACAGCTCTCCAATCACCGTCATGATCCGCACCACTCTGCTTCTGGGGCTGCTGCTCCCCTCACTGCTCACTGCAGCACCACTACCGGTATCTGTCACTGTTCTGCCGCTACAGACCATGGTTGAAAAAATTGGTGGCGACCTCGTTTCAGTGAGCGCCATGGTTCAGCCCGGGGATGACCCCCATACCTACTCCCCCTCTCCTCAACAGATCACCCGGCTGGTCCACTCCAGACTCTATCTCAGGGCCGGTCTCCCCTTTGAGGAGATCTGGATGGAGCGGATCCACTCTGCCAATCCGGAGATGGTTATCGTCGACCTCCGACAGGGAGAGGCGCATGAACCGGAACATGAACCCGAGGATGAACACCAAGAGGAAGTGCATCATGCGGGTGACCATGCAGAGGATCATGAAGTCGGGCATGAGCATGAGATCGATCCACATCTCTGGACCAACCCGCTTCTGGCAATGGAGATGGCTGAGGTGATCACCTCCTCCCTGGTCGCACTGGACCCCGGCCACCAACAGCAATATCTGCGGAATCACGCCCTCTTCCGGCAACAGCTTGCCGAACTGGACCGGGAGATTCGCCTGCAACTTCAGCCACTGAAGCAGAGAAAATTCATGGTGTTCCATCCTGCCTGGGGACACTTTGCGGAACAGTATGGGTTGATCCAGGTTGCCATCGAGCATGAGGGAAAGGATCCGGGGGCACAGACACTCGCCTCACTCATCAGACGGGCGCGACAGGAGAGGGTTCGGGCCATCTTTGTCCAGCCCCAGTTCAGCCAACGTGCCGCCCAGCAGATTGCAGCCGCAATTCAGGGGGAGGTCATCTTCATTGACCCGCTCTCGGCAGACTACATCGAAAACCTTCGCCGGGTCTCCTCTCAACTCGCAAAGGCACTACAACCTTGAATGGAGCCCCACTCATCACCCTGAAGGGGGCCTCCTTCTCCTACGGGACCACTCCGGTTCTGGAGCAGATTGACCTCGAGGTGATCGAGGGGGAGTTCCTCGGTATTGTTGGCCCCAATGCGGGGGGGAAGAGCACCCTGTTGCGACTCATCCTGGGGCTACTGACCCCACAAGGCGGATCCATCCGTGTGCTGGGTGACAGGCCACAACGGGCACGCTCACAGATAGGCTATGTCCCGCAGTATCCCAGCTTCTCCAGAGAGTTCCCGATTAGCGTCGAGCAGCTTGTGCTGCTGGGGAGAATGGGAGACCGCCCGGGCTGGCTCCGCTCACTCCGCCCCGGTGGATATCAGAGGGAGGACTACCAGGCCGCCCGCCAGGCACTGGTCGAGGTAGAGGCCGAAAACCTCATCCAGCGCCAGATTGGCAGCCTCTCCGGTGGCCAGCTCCAACGGGTCCTGCTGGCCCGGGCACTGGTCTCCAACCCATCGATTCTGATCCTGGATGAGCCGACCGCCAACATTGACCAGCGCCTTGAGGGGGATATCTTTGACCTCTTGAAGCGCCTCAATCAGCGGATGACCATCCTGGTGGTCTCCCATGACATCGCCTTCATCTCCAGCTATGTGACCCGGGTCGCCTGCATCAACCGCACCCTGGTCTGCCACCATACCGATGCCATCGATGGAGAGGTGATCCAGGATCTCTATGGGGAAGATGTACGCATGGTGGCCCACCACCACTAACAGAAAAGATCATGAGCGAATTCCTTGCAGCCCTGACCGAATATGCCTTCCTCCAGTACGCCCTGGTTGCCGGCCTGCTGGCCAGCATCGGGTGTGGCGTCATGGGGACCTATGTCGTGGTCAAGCGAATTGCCTTTATCGCCGGTGGCATCGCACACTCTGTCCTGGGGGGGATGGGTGCTGCCGTCTACTACGGTTATGACCCACTCTCGGGCGCACTGATCGCCGCAATTCTCTCTGCACTGGTGATTGGCTGGGTTCGCCTGCAGTGGAGGGTGCAGGAGGACACACTGATTGGTGCCCTCTGGGCAATCGGCATGGCGACAGGAATTCTCTTCATCTCAAAGACCCCGGGCTACCAGTCCGACCTGATGAGCTTCCTGTTTGGCAATATCCTTCTGGTTGCAGAGTCCAGCCTCTGGTTCATGGCTGCACTGGATCTGCTGCTGCTGCTCATCGTTGCCGCCTACCACCGGCAGTTTCTGGCGGTTGTCTTTGATGAGGAGTTTGCCCGCCTGCGCGGGATTCCTGTCACCCTCTTCTACCTGTTGCTACTGGTGCTGGTTGCCGTCACGGTGGTACTGCTGATTCAGGTGGTTGGACTGATTCTGGTTCTCGCCCTGCTGACGCTGCCGGCGGCAGTTGCAGGACATTATGTCCACTCCCTGGGACGGATGATGCTACTTGCCACACTTCTTGGCAGCCTTCTCAGCATCTCCGGCCTGGCGCTCTCCTATGGCCCCGACCTTCCCGCTGGCCCCACCATCATACTGCTGGCTGGTGCAGTCTATGTTCTCTCTGCACTCTTCTCCCGAGCCCTTGCACGGTACCGGGCCCATGCCTCACTAGCTGCCTCCAGCAACAGGGAGACCACCCATGAATAAGAGGGAGATCAGCAAAAGCCTGCGGCAGGCTGAGGAGATCTGCCAACAGCGTGGCGCACGACTAACCGCCCACCGACGTACCGTTCTGGAGCTGCTCCACTCATCCGAGCGTCCGCTGAGTGCCTATGAGATCCTTGAACAGATGCGGGCAACCACCCCCAACCCATCACCACCCATTGTCTACCGTGCTCTCGATTTCCTGCTGGATCAGGGGCTGGCCCACAAGATTGAGAGCCTCCATGCCTATATGGGGTGCAGCCACCCGGGACACACCCACTGTAGCCAGTTTCTGATCTGTGATGACTGCGGAAAGACATCCGAGATAGAGAACCCCGAGATCAGACAGGGCCTGGAGAGCGCCGAAGCGCGCGCGGGGTTCACAACCAAGCGTCCGGTTGTAGAGGTTCTTGGAACCTGTGCCCACTGCTCAGGCAGAGCGTAACCCCACCTCAACAACTATCGGCCACAACACTTCTTGTACTTCTTGCCCGACCCGCAGGGACAGGGGTCGTTACGCCCAACCTTCTTGCCGCTGCGCACCACCGTATCCGGTCTTGGCATCGCCCCATCCACATACATCCACTTCCCGTCAACCTTCTCAAACTGGCTGATCTCATGGGCCTGGTGGATGCCACTCCGGTCACGATAGCCTGCCTTGAACTCAACCACCCCCCTGGCATCCCCGTCACCTCCCTGTGAGGTTGCCACAATCTCAAGCCCCAGCCACTCGGAGTCCCGTGACCACTTTCTTGCCGCATCAAGATCATGGTCTGCCCGATGGTCCGGGTGGAGCGTATTGTGGATATAGTCCACCTCACCCACCACATAGGCGCTGTATCGGGAGCGCATCAGCTGCTCGGCCGTTTCTGGAGATGACGCCCCCTTCAGAAAGGGCTCACAACACTCACTGTAGGGCTTTCCGGAACCACATGGACAATCACTCATCAAATCTCTCCTTCTGGTATCAATACAGACTGAAACTGGATCTATTGTTGTTGCCGATTACTCTGGATCATAACCAAGGTTGGGGCCCAGCCAGCGCTCCGCCTCACCCACGCTGACCCCCTTGCGACCGGCGTAATCCTCCACCTGATCCCGATCGATCCTGCCAACCGCAAAGTAACGGGCATCCGGGTGGGCGATGTAGAGACCACTGACCGATGCGGCAGGCACCATCGCCTTCGACTCGGTGAGCCAGATTCCGGTACTCTCCTCTACCTGCAGCAGATCCCACAATTGATCTTTTTCTGTATGGTCCGGTGAGGCGGGATAACCCATTGCTGGCCGGATTCCCCGGTACTGCTCGGCAATCAGCGCCTCATTGTCCAGGGATTCATCGGCCGCATAGCCCCAGAGCTCCCGGCGCACCTTCTCATGGAGCCACTCGGTCGTGGCCTCGGCCAGCCGATCCGCAATGGCCTTCAGCATCAGTGCACTGTAGTCATCGTGGTCTGCCTCAAAGGCTGCCACCCGCTCCTCAACACCAATCCCGGCGGTGACCGCAAAACCACCGACATAGTCCATCCTGCCACTCTCTCTTGTGGCCACAAAGTCACTCAGGCACTCATTAAAGCGCCCCTGCGGCTGCCTTCCCTGTTTTCTGAGATGGTGCAGTGTTGTCCTGAGCGTACCCCGTGACTCATCCCCATAAACCTCAATATCATCCCCAACCGCATTGGCAGGGAAGAGCCCCACCACCGCCTTCGCCTGCAGCCAATCCTCATCCAGAATCTGCTGCAGCATCCCCTCTGCATCACCAAACAGCCTGCGCGCCTCCTCTCCCTTCTCGGCGTCGTTGAGGATCTTCGGGTAACGCCCCTTCAGCTCCCAGGCATGGAAGAAGAAGGTCCAGTCGATATAGGGGACCATCTCGTTAAGATCAATCTGATCCAGCACCGTTACCCCCAACACCTTCGGTCGGACCGGACTCCACGTTGACCACTCAATCGGGACACGGTTGGCCTGTGCCTCCTCAATGGTGACCAGACTCTTCGCCCCCCCCTTCGAGGCGCGCCGCTGGCGGAGCTCCGCATACTCCTCGCGCAGCCCGGAGAGGAATGCCGGCTTCTGCTCCTCCGAGAGCAGGGTGGTCGCCACACCGACGGCGCGCGAGGCATCGGCCACATGGATCACCCCATGCGCATACTCCGGCTCCGCCTTGACCGCGGTATGGGCCCTGGAGGTGGTGGCCCCACCCAGCATCAGCGGGATGGTAAAGCCCTGACGGGTCATCTCCTGTGCCAGATGGACCATCTCATCGAGCGAAGGGGTGATCAGACCGGAGAGCCCGATGATATCGGCACGCTCCTCCCGGGCCCGCTGCAGAATGGTCTCTGCCGGCACCATCACCCCGAGATCGATCACCTCGTAGTTGTTGCACTGCAGCACCACCCCGACAATGTTCTTGCCAATGTCGTGAACATCCCCCTTTACCGTCGCCAGCACAATCTTGCCCTGACTCTCCACCGAACACTCCGCCTTCTCCGCCTCCAGATAGGGGTCGAGCCAGGCGACCGACTTCTTCATCACCCGCGCCGACTTCACCACCTGCGGCAGGAACATCTTGCCGGCACCGAAGAGGTCGCCGACCACATTCATCCCGTCCATCAGCGGCCCCTCGATCACCTCCAGGGCGGTCTTGAACTGCAGGCGCGCCGCCTCGGTATCCTCATCGATATGTTCGGTAATCCCCTTGACCAGCGCATGCTCCAGCCGCTTCTCGACCGGCCAGCTGCGCCACTCCAGATCCTCACTCTTCTCCCCAACAGAGCCATCCCCAAGGTAGCGGGGTGCCAGCTCGACCAGCCGCTCTCCCGCCTCCGGGTCACGGTTGAGCACCACATCCTCGACCGCATCCCGCAGCTCCTCCGGCAGATCGTCATAGACCGCCAGCTGTGCCGCATTGACGATCCCCATATCCATCCCCGCCTGGATGGCGTGGTAGAGGAAGACCGCATGGATCGCCTCGCGCACCGGGTTGTTGCCACGGAAGGAGAAGGAGACATTGGAGACCCCGCCGGAGACCATCGCATGGGGGAGGGTCTGCTTGATGGTGCGGGTCGCCTCAATGAAGTCGACCCCGTAGTTGTTGTGCTCCTCGATCCCGGTCGCCACCGCAAAGATGTTGGGGTCAAAGATGATGTCCTCGGCCGGGAAACCGATCTCATCCACCAGTATGTTGTAGGCGCGGGTAGAGATCTCCACCTTGCGCGCCTCGCTGTCGGCCTGCCCCTCCTCATCAAAGGCCATCACAATGATCGCCGCACCATAGCGGCGACAGAGCCTGGCGTGCTGACGAAACTTCTCCTCCCCCTCCTTCATCGAGATAGAGTTGACGATCGCCTTTCCCTGCGAGCACTGCAGCCCCGCCTCGATAATCTCCCACTTGGAGGAGTCGATCATCAACGGTGCCCTGGAGATATCGGGCTCGGAGGCGATCAGGTTGAGGAAGCGGACCATCGCCGCCCTGCCATCCAGCATCCCCTCATCCATGTTGACATCGACCACCTGCGCCCCGTTCTCCACCTGGGCACGGCAGATATCGAGCGCCTCCTCATACTCCTCATTGAGGATCAGCCGCTTGAATTTGGCGGAGCCGGTCACATTGGCCCGCTCCCCGACATTGACGAAGAGGGACTCCCTGCCGATATTGAGCGGTTCCAGCCCGGAGAGGCGGCACTCATGGGGGAGCTCCGGCAGTGGGCGCGGCGCCTTCCCCTCCATCGCCTCGGCAATGGCACGAATGTGGTCGGGCGAGGAGCCGCAGCAACCGCCGACAATATTGAGAAATCCGGCATCGGCCCACTCCGCAACATGGGCCGCCATCCCCTCCGGGGTGAGGTCATACTCGCCAAACTCGTTCGGCAGCCCCGCATTGGGGTGTGCCGAAACATAGCTCTCGCAGACCCGTGACATCTCCTCGGCATACTGGCGCAGCATGTCCGGCCCCAGCGCACAGTTGAGCCCCATGCTCAGCGGCCTGGAGTGGCGCAGGCTGTTGTAGAAGGCCTCGGTGGTCTGCCCGGAGAGAGTGCGCCCGGAGGCATCGGTAATGGTACCGGAGATCATGATCGGCAGCGTGATCCCCCTCTCCTCAAGGTACTGGTCAATCGCAAACAGTGCCGCCTTGGCATTGAGGGTATCGAAGATGGTCTCCACCAGCAGCAGATCGGCTCCACCCTCGACCAGCGCATCGACCGACTCGCTGTAGTCCGCCACCAGATCCATAAAGGTGATGTTGCGGAAGCCGGGATCATTCACCTCCGGAGAGATCGAACAGGTACGGCTGGTTGGACCCAGCACCCCGGCGACAAAGCGGGGCTTCTCCGGAGTGGAGTATTTGTCTGCAGCCGCCCGGGCAAGACGGGTCGCCTCCAGATTGATCTCGTGGACCAGCTCCTCCATCTCGTAGTCCGCCATCGAGACCCGGGTACCATTGAAGGTGTTGGTCTCAAGGATATCGGCCCCCGCCTCCAGATACTGCTCGTGGATCCCCTGGATGATCGCCGGCTGGGTCAGCGCCAGCAGGTCATTGTTCCCCTTGAGGTCGGTGTGCCAGTCGGCAAAGCGCTCCCCGCGGTAGTCGGCCTCCTCCAGCTTGTGACGCTGAATCATCGTCCCCATCGCCCCATCAAGGATCAGAATCCGCTGGGACATCAGAGATTTAAGTTGTTCGGTACGGTCGACAGCCATGGTAATTTTTCCTGCAGTAATGGCCGGCTATTTTACCTTATTCCGCACTCCCCGTGATGGGTAGAGAAAGCCGGGTCACCACGCCTCCCGGCAGTCGACCATGGGTTCACCAAACCGGCTGCGGTACAATAATGCACCGTCAAGGTGGCCACGCAAGCAGCCATCCCATAACCCAGGATCTCAAAATGTCCCACTCCTCAAAACAAGCGTGCTACTTCTGCAAGGTCTCCAGTGGCGAGGCCGACCCCTTTATCTTTGAGAACCGCTCATTCATCGGCATCTTCGACACCAACCCGGTGAATCCGGGCCATGCCCTGGTCATCCCGAGAAGACATGTCGCATCCATTTTTGACCTCAACGAGGTGGAGCATGACGACTACTTTGACGCCATCCTCGGCGTGAAGCGTGTGGTTGAAGAGACCGACATGCGCAGCCTCTACCAGAACATGATGGAGAGAGAGTACCTTCAGAACCGCCCCAGGGACCACATCGAGACCGTTCTGCAGCTCCCCTTCCTGGGAAACAGGCCGAATGCCTACACCATCGGCAACAACGACGGAAGAGAGGCGGGAAGAAGCATCGACCATCTCCATGTCATCCTCCTGCCGCGCTACAGAGGGGATGTGGAGAACCCCAGTGGCGGGATCCGCAACGTCATCCCCAGCCGGGCCAACTATCAGAGAAGATAGGGGCCTCCCCCTCCAGGGTGAAGAATGGTGGAATCGAGGTGACATGGACTGTTGCCTGTGGCACACCGGTGCCTCCTGCTTTCCCTGCGTAGCGTCTTTTCCAGACGAAGTATTACTTTCAATTGGACGAATAAAGACTTTCAATTGGACGA